>CAZERM010000001.1:0-8783 GCA_964514555.1 uncultured Lachnospiraceae bacterium
TTATAATATATTTTTAGAAAAAAGCCTTACCTTTATTGTATATAAAAATCAAAAAATAAAAATATCCGCTTTTGGCTCATTGCAAAAGCGGATTCTTGTCTATAAGTAATTCTTTGTAAGTTTTTTCTTTTTCTATTCTGCTGCGGTTATATCGTGCTATCTCTCTTGAGCCGGGTGCCTCTCCGGGAGATATCTTATTTTTAACGACCGCATAAGCTCTTTTCATCTCACATTCGGTGATGTTCGCGCATTTTTCATCAAGCAGGCAAAGGTCTTTGTCCACGCTTGCGAATGTATTTTTGAAATCTTCTGAGCGAAAACACAATTCTTCGTCTCTTGTCGAAAAATGTATCTTGCCCAATCTGCGGTTCATCTCATCGCAAAGCTTGCGAACACCTTTGCTGTCGATATATTCATCGGGAGCGAGCATCTCGTTCATCGTACCGATAAATGCGATATTTCTGAACTCGGGCGCAAGCCCCAGCGCATCATATAATCTGTTGCTCAACTTATCGGCTTCCGTCAAGCGACGTATAAGCGAGCTGCTCTCGTTCGATATAAGTTTTTGGACTTTTAACTCGGTTTTTACGCGCGCATTCTCTTGCTCCATCATTATATCGTATTCTTTCTTTTCTTTTTCGTATTCTTTTTGATATTTTATTTTTTCCTTAATATAAGGAACAGCGCCCAATAATAAGCCCCAAGCAGCGCCGATCACCATGCCGAATAAAGCAAATATAAATATGTAATATGCCCCTAAAGCAAAAAAGCCCGTTGCAGCACCTATCAAGGTTCCCTCAACGCCCAATATCATTGCATATAAAAAATTAAACTCTGCTTCCGTCCTTTCGGGTACTCTAAAACGATTTTTGCGTCCTAATCTGCAAATACATTCGTGCAGGCTCTGCATAGTCGCAAACATGAAGTAATCATTAATCTCCATGTCGTAAAGCGCATCTATTATTTGGCGCAGGTTTCCTTCTTTCAAAGAACACACCTCCGTTTACTGCAAAATTATATTTCAAAATTTTATATTATCATATCACACATTTACCTCAAAATCAACCCAAAAGAGTTAATCTTTTGGCTCCAAAACGGATATTATATAACAATATCATCCGTTGTATTTTATTATATGCAAATAAAATACATTTAAAGCGAAAAGTGCTTTTCAAAAACATTGATTTTATTATGAAATCGTGTTAGAATAAACTTGTATAATTATTTTTTAAATTTGGAATAGCACCAAACGGTGCGGAAAGGACCAATTAAATGTCCAAATACAGACGAACAAGAATAAATGACGAAGTAACGCGCGTCATGGCGGAAGCTATCCGCACGGTAAAAGATCCACGCGTTGCAAACTCCATCGTTACGATAACAAGATCCGACGTTTCGGGAGACCTCAAATTCGCAAAGATATATTTTTCTGTTTTCGGCGCAGAACATGAAGACATAAAAGAGCTTAAAAAAGGTCTTTACAGCGCGCAGGGCTACTTGCGCTCCTATATCGCACGTGAACTCAACCTCCGTATCACACCCGAATTGACTTTTGAATATGACAACGCCATGGAACACGGCGCAGATATCATGAGATTGCTCAAAAAGATAGAAGACTCCTCACCGGCAGAAAGCTCTGCGGAGGAAAGCGAAAATGAATAATATCACGATACTCGGCATCTGCAAGCTCCTCCAGCAAAAAGATAATTTTCTCGTGTTCATGCACGAGAACCCCGATGCGGATGCGATAGGCTCTTGCTTCTCGCTCGTATACACCTTGCGCTTGCTCGGAAAAACAGCTTACCCTGTTTGCTGTGATAAGATACCATTCTCGCTCTCATTTATGACAGACGGCGAACGTGAATTCGGCATGGAATCTCTCCCTGCGGATTTCACCCCCGAGTTTTATATGAGCGCAGATATCGCCTCTCACGGTCAGTTCGGCGCATATAAAATATACACGGATAGGATAAGCCTTGCGCTCGACCATCACGCAACGCACGACCGCTTTGCAAAATATCTTTATGTTGAACCCAAAGCAGGCGCTTGCGCGGAGATAGTTTATAAGATAATAAACAACCTTCTTTCGGGCAATATACCCGAAAAGATAGCCTCTTTGCTCTATGCGGGTCTTGCGGCTGATACGGGCGGCTTCCGCTATGCAAACACGACACCCATCACGCATAAGGTTGCCGCAAAACTCATCGAGCACGGCGCAAACCACGCACAGATATGCCGTAACCTCTTTGAATGTAAGAGCAAGAGCGCTCTCGCGGCGGAATCTTTCGCTATGGAACACGTTAAGTATCTTTGCGGCGGCAAGATATCCTACGTTAAGATAACGCTCGAGGATAAACGCACGCACAACTTTGAAGATGAGGACACATATGACGTTATCAATGCCATACGCCGCGCAGACGGCGTTAAGATAGCCATCTTCGCAAGAGAAAAAGACGACGGCTCCTATAAGATATCCACTCGCAGTTCCTGCGAGATAGACGTTGCCAAGATATGCAACATCTTCGGTGGCGGCGGTCATTCGGGCGCTGCAGGGTGCAGTGTTGCCCCCAACGAAGTGGAAAATGCCGTTGAACGCATCGTAAAGGAATGTGGCTTCGATGATTGAGAGAGAAATATGCGGTGTGCTTCCCGTGAATAAACCCGCGGGCATCACATCTCATGACGTAGTATATAAAATAAGAAAGCTTTACGGCACAAAAAAGGTTGGGCATACAGGCACGCTCGACCCCGATGCGCAGGGTCTTTTGGTGATCCTCATCGGCAGAGCCGCAAAAGCCGCAGAATTTGTTACGGCAGGCAAAAAGTTTTATCGCGCTTCCCTTCGCCTCGGCATAACGACCGATACGGAGGACACAAGCGGAAATATCCTCACTCAGAGCGATGATATTCCTTCAAAAGAAGCTGTCATCACCGCCGCAGAGAGCTTCCGCGGCGAGATAATGCAGGTGCCCCCGATGTATTCCGCGCTCAAAGTGAACGGTCAAAAGCTTTGCGACCTTGCCAGAAAAGGCATCACGATAGAGCGTGATGCTCGCCCCGTAACGATATATTCGTTGGAAGCGGACGGCGACGGTTGCGACTATACGCTCGATGTTTGTTGCTCCGCAGGTACATATATCCGCACACTTTGCGCCGATATCGGTGCAAAACTCGGTTGCGGCGGCGCAATGAGCGCGCTTTTCCGCACTCAGACGGGCGGATTTGATATATCTCAATCGCACACGATAGAGGAACTTACGGAAATGACACAGGAGGAGCGCGACGCTCTCCTCATTCCCACGGAAAGCCTTTTCACGGAGTTTCCGATAGTAACTCTCCCTGCGTTTTACGAGCGCCTTGCCAAAAACGGCGCAGAGATCTATCAAAAGAAGATAGGAACGCATTTCCCTCTCGGCACGCTCGTTCGCGCGCACGGCAAAGACGGCTTCTTCGGCATAGGCAGAGCGGATGATTTTGACGAAGGAAGCGCCATAAAGATAATAAAATTTCTTTGAATAAAGGAACATCGCTCATGAAAAAATTTTTATCCGTTTTATTGCTCATTTGCCTTTGCTTGCCGTTTTGCGCTTGCAATTCGAATAAGACCGCACCCAGCAAAGGGCTTGCTTTTGAGCTTTCGGAGGACGGCACATATTACACGGTCATCGGCATCGGCAAATGCAAGGATAGCGAGATAGTCATCCCCTCGGAACACGATTCTCTCCCTGTTCGTGCTGTCGGCGATACCGCTTTCAAAAAAACGAGCATAACTCGCGTTACGCTCCCCGAAACGATAACAAAAATATCATTCGATTCATTCGAAGATTGCAAAAAACTCGCTTTTAACGAATACGACGGCGCATATTACCTCGGCACAGCCGAAAATGCGTATTTTGCGCTCATCTCCGTTGCGGAAGATGCAGTAAAAGAGTTTAAGATACATCCTTCCGCAAAAGTTGTTGCGGATTGTGCGCTTTGGGGCGCTTCCGTTGAATCGCTCACCGTTCCGAAAAGCGTTGAATTTCTCGGCAATGCCGCTTTTTATTCCTGCTCATCCTTGGTAAGCGTTGATATCGCAAGCGGACTTGCTTCCGTCAGCGAAGAAGCTTTTGCAAACTGCAAAAAACTTGTCAATGTAACGCTTCCGTCAGGCACCGAGCGCATCGAAGAAAAAGCTTTTGCTTATTGCTCCGCACTCGAAAGCATCACGCTTCCGTCCACGATAAGCTATATCGGCACAGATGCTTTTACAGATTGCATCGCTTTGCTTGATATCAACTTTGAAGGCACCACGGAACAATGGCACAGCATCAAAAAAGATGTGTATTGGAACGCAAGAACATCTTTCTACACCATCCATTGCACCGACGGCGACATAAAGAAATAAACAAAAAGATCCCACAGAGCATTGATCTGTGGAATCTCTCTTCGCTTTCTTGAAAGAAAGCTCGGCAAAGAACTTTACTCAAGGTTTCGTTAAAATTCATTTCAACGAAATGTTTATGTGAAGTTCTTTTTGCTTACTTTTCGTTTTATCGAAAGAAAGCCCGGCAAAGAACTTTACTCAAGGTTTCGTTAAAATTCATTTCAGCGAAATGTTTGTGTGAAGTTCTTCTTGCTTAATTTTCGTTTTATCGAAAGAAAGCTCGGCAAAGAACTTTACTCAAGGTTTCGTTAAAATCCATTTCAGCAAAATGTTTGTGTGAAGTTCTTTTTGCTATAACATCAAATAAGGCAGGGATAAACCCTGCCTTACGTTTTTTGTTGAATTTCAACTTCTTCGCTTTCTTGAAAGAAAGCTTGGCAAAGAACTTTACTCAAAGCTTGACTGTAATAAACATCGGCTTTTTAGTGAAGTTCTTTTTGCTTACTTTTTCTTGAAAGAAAAAGTAAGTTACTGAGCAGCTTTAACGATAGTTGTGAAGTCTGCTGTCTTGAGGGAAGCACCGCCGATAAGACCACCGTCGATGTTTTCCATGGAAAGAAGTTCAGCAGCATTGCCTGCGTTCATAGAACCGCCGTACTGGATAGTAACACCTTCAGCATCTTCTGCTGTGTAAAGGTCAGCAACTACGCCACGGATAGCTTTGCAAACTTCTTCAGCCTGAGCGGAAGTAGCTGTTTTGCCTGTGCCGATAGCCCAAACGGGTTCGTAAGCGATGATAACGTTCTTGAGTTCTTCTGCGGAAACGCTGGAGAGAGCGATCTTTGTCTGTTTTGCAACAGTTTCAAATGTGATGCCCTGTTCGCGTTCTGTGAGAGTTTCACCAACGCAGAGAATAACTTTAAGACCGTTAGCAAGACCTGCTTTGAGTCTGCCGTTTACAGTAACGTCTGTTTCGCCGAAGTACTGTCTGCGTTCGCTGTGTCCAACGATAACGTATTTAACACCGCAAGCAGCAAGCATTTCGCCGGAGATCTCGCCTGTGTAAGCGCCTTTTGCTTCCATGTGTACGTTTTCAGCACCGATCTCGATGTTTGTGCCGTTTGCAGCAGCAACAGCAGCAGCGATGTCAACGTAAGGAACGCAAAGAACTACTTTGCAACCGTCCATACCTGCAACCATGGGTGCAAGTGTTGTGATAAATTCAGTTGTCTGAGCCGGTGTCATGTTCATTTTCCAGTTGCCGGCAATAACAACGTTTCTTTTAGCTTTGTTCATTTCAGATATCTTCTTTCAGAAAAAATTATTTGTTTTCGAGGCAAGCAATGCCGGGAAGTTCGAGGCCTTCGAGGAATTCGAGAGAAGCGCCGCCACCTGTGGAGATGTGTGTCATCTTGTCAGCGTAGCCGAGCTTTTCGATAGCAGCAGCGGAGTCGCCGCCACCGATGATGGAGATAGCACCGCTGTTAGCGATAGCTTCTGCAACAGCACATGTGCCGCCTTCGAAGTTCTTCCATTCGGAAACGCCCATAGGTCCGTTCCAAACAACTGTGCCTGCACCGATGATGGATTTAGAGAAGAGTTCTCTTGTCTTTTCACCGATATCAAGACCCATCCAACCGTCGGGGATAGCGTCGGAGTAAATTCTCATGTTTACTGTGTTTTCATCATATTCGCGACCGATGATGTTATCAACAGGGAGAACGAAAGCAACGCCTTTAGCTCTTGCTTTTGCGATGAGTTCGTTAGCGAGTTCGAGCTTGTCTTCTTCGCAGAGGGATGTACCGATGGAGTGGCCCTGTGCTCTGAGGAATGTGTAAGCCATACCGCCGCCTACGATAAGCATATCAACTTTGTCGATGAGGTTGTTGATAACGCCGATCTTGTCGGAAACTTTAGCGCCGCCGAGGATAGCAACGAAGGGACGCTTGGGATCGTCAAGAGCTTTACCCATAACGGAAATTTCTTTCTGAATGAGGTAACCGCAAACTGCAGGAAGACCGCCGAACTGAGCAACGCCTGCTGTGGAAGCGTGAGCTCTGTGAGCGGAACCGAATGCATCGTTTACAAAAATTTCGCCGAATGCAGCGAGTTTCTTGGAGAATTCTTCGTCGTTCTTTGTTTCGCCTGCGTTGAAACGTGTGTTTTCAAGAAGAACGATCTTGCCTTCTTCGAGAGCTGCAACTTTAGCCTGAGCGTCTTCGCCAACTGTATCGTTAGCAAATGTTACGATACCGCCGAGAAGTTCGTTAAGTCTGTCAGCAACGATCTTGAGAGAAAGTTTTGTTCTGTCGTCCTGAGCTTTTGCGAAAGCTTTTTCAGTAGCGGCAGCCTGTTCTTCAGCAGGGAGAGCTTCGATCTTAGCGATCTCTTTCTTTGTGAGTTTGAAGCTCTTTTCAAATATAGCGTGGGGTTTGCCCATGTGAGAGCAGAGAACGATCTTTGCGCCCTGAGCAACGAGATATTTGATCGTGGGGAGAGCCTCTACGATTCTCTTGTCGCTTGTGATAACGCCATCTTTAACGGGAACGTTAAAGTCGCATCTCACGAGAACTTTTTTGCCTTTGACATCAATGTCTTCAATGGTTTTCTTATTGTAAGTCATTTTTTTCTACCTCCGAAAAAATTTCATCTGTATAATTTTAACACATTACAAAGCTATTTTCAATAGTTTTGCAAAAAAAGAACAGACATAGCTTAATTTATATCGAAAATCGCGACGAAAAAGCGTATTTCGTGCGGTTCGAACGGTTTTTACGGCGCTTATCTGTTTGCGCCTCTGAGTATATCGCCGGGTTTTACCTCGAAAGGCACCTTGAGCCAGAATTTCATAAAAGGATGCGGCGCAGAAGGAACGATCTCGCCCTTTTCGTCCGTCATCACCTCGGCTTTAAAGCCTCTGCCGAGCTTTCCGGGAGAGATAAGCTCAACGCTGTCGTCTACCGAGAGTTTATTTCTCTGGATAAACAAAGCCATTCCTTTTTCCGCGTCATATTCCTGCGCCACTGCAAGATAAGCTTTTTCGCGCAGATATCCGGGCACGGTGCAGGTCTGAGCGTTATTCATGGGATCATCGTAGAAATAGCCTGTGCAATATTCACGGTGGCTGACAGAATCAAGCTCCGCGAGCCAAGCTGTATCGAGAGCGAAATCGTCGCCCTTTTCCATGTATCCGTCTATTGCCGCACGGTAAGCGTTCGTAACTACGGCGGCATAGTAAGCGCTCTTCATTCTTCCCTCTATCTTAAAGGAAGTTACGCCTGCTTTTATAAGCTCGCTCATGTGCTCTACCATGCACATATCCTTGGAGCTCATTATGTAAGTTCCCTCGCGTTCCTCCACGATGGGAAACTCCATATCAAGTCTTTTTTCTTCTCTTATAGTATAGTTCCAACGACAAGGCTGAGCGCACATACCTCTGTTTGCATCTCTGCCGACAAGGTTATTGGAGAGCAAGCATCTTCCGCTGAATGAAACGCACATAGAACCGTGAACGAACACTTCTATCTCCATATCGTCGGGGATATTTTTTCTTATCTGCTTTATCTCCTTGGAGCTCATTATGTAAGTTCCCTCGCGTTCCTCCACGATGGGAAACTCCATATCAAGTCTTTTTTCTTCTCTTATAGTATAGTTCCAACGACAAGGCTGAGCGCACATACCTCTGTTTGCATCTCTGCCGACAAGGTTATTGGAGAGCAAGCATCTTCCGCTGAATGAAACGCACATAGAACCGTGAACGAACACTTCTATCTCCATATCGTCGGGGATATTTTTTCTTATCTGCTTTATCTCCTCAAGAGACACCTCTCTTGCAAGCACAACGCGCTTTGCGCCGAGCTTATACCAAAAGTTGCAGTCCGCGGAGCTTACTATACCTGCCTGTGTCGAAATATGCAATTCAAGCTCGGGGTAAAGCTCCTGCAAGAGCGCAAAAACGCCTGCATCGGCAACGATAGCGGCATCTATCTTATGCGGAAGCGCCGCAAGCTCGCGTATAAAATCGGCGAGTTCTTCGTATTCATATTCACGCGGAAGTGTATTAAGTGTAAGGTACACTTTTTTGCCGCGTTCATGCGCGTATTTTGCCGCCTCGGAAAGCTCCTCAAGCGTAAAATTATCCGCCGCAGCTCTCATGCCGAAGCGTTTAGCGGCAAGGTATACCGCGTCCGCGCCGTATAAGAACGCTGCCTTCATCTTCTCAAAATTTCCCGCAGGGGAAAGAAGTTCTGTCATAAAATCACCTTTCTCCGCTTTCTTGAAAGAAAGCTCGGCAAAGAACTTTCCTCAAAGAAGCTTTAGTTTTATCAATTAAGATAAGCTTTTGCTCCTAAAAGAAAGCTTGGCAAAGAACTTTCCTCAAAGAAGCTTTAGTTTTATCAATTAAGATAAGCTTTTG
>CAZERM010000001.1:8883-75461 GCA_964514555.1 uncultured Lachnospiraceae bacterium
CAAAGAAGCTTTAGTTTTATCAATTAAGATAAGCTTTTGCTCCTAAAAGAAAGCTCGGCAAAGAACTTTCCTCAAAAAAGCAAAAGGTCAAATATTATTTTCAAAAATCAATATCTGTCATTGTTTTTCGGCTTTTATCCTTGCGATAGCGCGTTTATGCTCTGCATACGTCCGAGAAAACACCGCTTTTTTGTTATTTCCCGTTACAAAATAATAGCATTTTGTGTTTGAGGGGTAAACTGCGGCTTCGAGCGCCGCGTATCCGGGGTTAGCTATCGCCCCCGGCGGAAGCCCTGCGTTTTCGTAGGTATCGTAAGCCTCGCCGTAAAGCGCCGTAGCATCGCTTTGCAGGTATCTCATCCCTGCTTTGAGCCGATTTCGAAAAACGGACGATATCCCTGCCATATCGGAAAGATAATACGCTTCTCTTTGTATCATTGAAGCAAGCGTTACCGCCTCATCTATCGTATATCCGCCCTTTGCCGCATCGGATATCATCTCGCTTGTGAATTTCTTATTGAAATTTGCAAGCAATTTATCTATTACCGTTTCCTCGGCGGAATCGGAATAAAACATATACGTATCGGGGAAAAGATATCCGTCGAGCCTATATCTTCGGTCCTTATTTTCAGGTATGAGTGCGACGAACGGATATTCAAAAGGATAATCGTTTATGACCTCCTCGAACCGCTCGCGGCTGCCTATACCGTTTGCAAGAAAAAGCTCTATTATCTCGTCCGTTGTATATCCCTCCGGGATGGTTATACGAATCTCCTCGCGCTTTTTGCCTATCCCAAAAAGTTCATATCGTATCTCGTCATAGCTCATGGCTGACGAAAGCGCATATTCGCCCAAGGGAAAAGTCTTTCTTTCGCTTTTCAATCGGCAATATATCCTGAAAAACAGCGGATATTTTATTATTCCGTCGCTTTTTAAAAGTTTTGCAACATCTTTCACGCTCATTTCATCGTAAAGAATAAATTCCTTTTTCTCACCCGATTTGCAAAGCGCAAAAGCATCGTTTGCCCCCGATATTATAACAGCGGACATCGCCGCCGATATCGCCAAAACGATAAAAATATATATCGCTGCTTTTTGTCCTTTTTTCATGTTCCGACACCGCCAAAATAAGTTTTTTCTTATTTTGCTCGATATCGTTGCTTTTTATTATAAAAACAAAAATATAATGCCGAACACCAAAAAGAGCAATGTATCCGCCAACAGCGGGATCGATGTAAACACATCATAAAGCATAAATGCAAGTTTGCTCTTGTCCACGGGAACTTGCGCCTCCTCGCCTATCTCGGCATAGAAGCGAAGTACTCTTTCCGAAGAAGAAAGGAAAAAGAATGCACAAACGAGCATTATCGCTATCAATATGAGCCAGAAAAGTATATCGCTGTCGGGGTTTGACGAAAAGAGCCAGATATACTTTTCCAAAAATATTTCAAATAAGTTATATATCATGTGTGCTATGACGGATGCCCAAAGCGAGCGCGTCAAAAATACGAGCCACGCAAGCACGAGTCCGAGCACGAAATACACGGGTAACTGTCTCAGATCAAAATGGATGAACGCAAAAAAGAGCGCCGACATCAACATCGAAAAGAGAGAACCGCCCATGCGATATTCGCGCATGATGATTCCGCGAAAAACAAATTCTTCCGTTACCGCAGGAACTACCGCCAAGGCTATCACCATAAATATCCCCGAAACGAACGAGTCCGTTTTTACGGAGATACTGCTTCCGTAAAGCGAATATGCGGAAGCATCATATGCAAAATGAAAAAGCCCGAATTTAAGCACGCATGAAAGCAATATCAAAAACAATGTGCCGAAGATAATAACAGGTATCGTTCTTTTCCTCGGTAAATGGAGATTGAGCGCCGAAAGATAGCCTCTTTGGCGAAAAGCGCAGAAAACTGCGGCAGGAACACCGAATATCGCCGCCTGCAAAGCTATCATTATAATATAAAATGATAGCTCGCTCATGTTTGACAGGTCAAACAGCCTTAATATCAACACAAATACCGATATCACAAGCACCAAGAGCGGCGCGGCGAAAAACGGATGTGAAGCCGCCTTAGCTCTTTGCATAGAGTCCTCGTTCGCTCATCATAACGTCAACAGTCAGGTCAAATCTGCCGTGCGGCACGGAATTAACTATAAAATCGCGGTAAGCCATGCCGACTTTTGTGCCGCGGAAGCCCGAAAGGTAACGGTCATAATATCCGCCGCCGTAACCTATGCGGTAGCCTTTTTTGTCGAATACGACAGCAGGAACGATGCAAACGACATTTGCCGTTTCCGCCTGCTCGCGGTCAAATGCGGGAAGATCAGCCTTCGGTTCCATAATGTTATAAGAACCGGGTTCGAGCTGATCGAATGAAGTGATGAAATGGAACACCATGGAGTGATCCTCGGGATTGCAGCGCGGAAAAGCTATCTTTTTGCCTGCCGCGATAGCAGCATCCGCTATGGGACGGATGTCTATCTCATCTTCTTTGGGATAGAACATAAGTATTATATCCGCATATCTGAAGGTTGCGGAGCTTATCATGTTGCGGCATATCTTTTCGTTATTCTGTGCGCGCAATTCGGGGTCGAGAGAATGTCTTTTTTCAAGGTAATATTCTCTGATCTCAGTCTTGTGTTTTCTGATCTCGTACATATTAAGCAAAAACCGCCTTTCTTAATTCTTCTGCTTTTTCCTCGCCGTAAAGGCAAGCAACGAGCGTGAGCGCAAAATCCATTGCCGCACCCGCGCCGCATGAAGTTACGATATTTCCGTCGCGCACAACTCGCTCGCCCGTGTAGACAGCACCGTCGAGATACTGTTCAAAGCCCGGGAAACAAGTTGCTTTTTTGCCGCGCAACATTCCCATCTTGCCGAGCACGGAGGGTGCGGCGCAGATAGCGGAAACAAATTTTCCGTCATCGTAAGCTTTTTTCACTATTGCTTTTACGCTCTCGTCCTTTTCAAGGTTGAGCGTACCGGGCATACCACCCGGAAGAACTACCATGTCAAGATCTTCGCCAATGCAATCTGCGGCGGAAGCATCCGCTGTGATCTTAACGCCGTGCGCGCAAACACATTCCGCTTTCGGAACGCCTGCGAAGATGACCTGTGCCCCTGCGCGGCGAAGCATATCAACAGGTGTGAGCACCTCTACTTCTTCCGTGCCGTCGGCGATAAAAACAACAACCTTTTTCATGTTTTATCCCTTCATTTCGTTATAATATCATATTCGGGCTCGAACATCATGTTGAACATAAGCTCTTTGCCCTTAAATTCCTCATTCAAAGCTTTGCACAAAGCTCTTACTTCGCGCTTGCCGCTGTCAACGAGCGTTCCGCGCTCCATTCTGTCCCATACGACGATATCGCCGTCGTAACGAGGAGAATAAACGATATATCCGTTCTTGGCTATGGCAAAATATTTTCCGTGTTCCTCCGCATAATAGAGCGTGTGGTTGAATATCTCCATATCCTTCATAAACATATCGTGTGTTTTGGAATATACTTTCCAAAGCATATAAACGTCATCGAGCGGATTGTATTCGCGAAGCACTTCTCTGCTTGCGATATAAGGGAATCCGTTTTTAACCTTTTCCGTGTATCCGATGCCTTCGTACATAGCGAAAGCTTCCGCACATTCGGGAACGGCAAGGATAAATTCATAGCCGCGCTCTCGCATCATCTCTTCGGCTTTTGCCAAAAGGAGAGAGAGAAGCTCGCCATCCTTGTATCCTTCTTTTACCCAAGCGGAGAATATATAGCCGCCGACATGGTTTTTGTCTTTTTCAGGGAAATATATCTCGGGGAAATTGACACTGCCCGCGATCTCGCCGTCGATAAACGCGGCAAGTGTGTTTTTGTGTCCCATCTCGATATAAAGGTCATCGTAAAATTCCTCGGCTTTGCCGAAAACTTCGCTCTGACATTTTATAAGTTCTTTAAATTCCGCTTCTGTTTCGGGCAAGCGGAAAACTGCCTTTTCTTTTATATTATTCATGATCTATCCGCCACATCAAGGAACATTGTTACTTTTTCCTGTATTTTTGCTTGAATCTCTTCTATCGACAAAAGCTCTTCGCCTTCGCAACACTGTATGCGTTCCCAGCCGAGCTTGTCCGTAGCGTAAAGAGCCGCTTTGTAGCAACGGTTGAGATATTCCGCATCGCTTTCGTGGATATCGAGTTTCTGTCCTGTTTCTTCGCTGCGTTTTCTTACACATTCGAGCGATATCTCGGGTTTGACCTCAAGATAGATAACGAGGTCGGGTTTGGGGAGCTTCATCTTTTCAAATTCGAAATCATAAAGCCATGTGAGGTATTCGTCCCATTCATCGCGCTCTATCTTGGAGAGCTGATGGATGGCATTGGAGGTAGTATATCTGTTTGCGATTATGATATGCTCCTCACTTTCGTCGTTATAAAAGTTTTTCCAATCCTTGTTGTAGGAAGCAACGCGGTCAACTGCAAAAAATGCCGTCGCCGCATATGCATTCAAGCTGTCGGGGTCATCGCCGAACTCGCCGTCAAGATACATCTTAACAGGGCCTGATGCCATACTGGAGTAATTGGGGAAGGAGATAATATGTGCTTTTCTTCCCTGAGAAAGAAGGTCTTCGTAAAGGCGCTTTGATTGCGTATCCTTTCCCGAACCGTCAAGTCCTTCTATTACAATAAGCTTGCCCATATTTATTTGCCTTTCTGTTTTATATTATATATATTTATGTTGTCATTCAAAGAGTTGATGTTTAAAATTCATCGTCGGAAGCGTTGTCGCTTATTCTGCCTGCGCCCGTGTCGTCGTTCATCATCATCTCAAGGTATTGTTCCTTGGATATGAGCACCTCGCGCGGTTTTTGACCTTCGGGTGCGCCGACTATACCGCGACGTTCCATCTCATCGATGAGTTTTGCGGCTCTTCCGTAGCCGAGCGAAAGCTTGCGCTGTATGAGAGAAGTGGAGATCTTGCCCGAATCTACCGCGAGCTTTATCGCGCTCTTAAGTTTGGGGTCTTCTTCCTCGTCTGCACTGCCGAAATCGTCGCCGATCTCGTGAGCCTTGCCCTTCTTACCGCAAAGTGCTGCTTCTTTTTCTATGCGTTCCATGATGGCGCGCGTGTTTTCAAGATGATCTTCCGCCTGTACGGAATGAGTTTTGATAAAATCTATGATGCTTTCAAGCTCTGCATCGGAAACGAAAGCCCCCTGCGCTCTCATGGGCTTCATGGAACCAACGGGAGCATAGAGCATATCACCGCGACCGATAAGCTTTTCGGCACCCGAGGAGTCGATGATCGTTCTGGAGTCCACCTGCGACATTACCGTGAATGCGATACGAGAGGGGACGTTTGCCTTGATAAGACCCGTGATAACATCAACGGACGGTCTCTGCGTACCGATGATAAGGTGCATACCTGCGGCACGCGCCTTCTGCGCTATACGGCAGATAGAAGTTTCAACTTCGTTTGCCGCCGTCATCATAAGGTCCGCAAGCTCATCTATAACGATGACGATCTGCGGCAATTTTTCCTTTGTCGGGTCATCCGCTATCGCTTCATTGTAGCCTGCAATATTTCTAACGCCTTGCGCTTCGATAAGGTCAAATCGACGTTCCATCTCCGTTACGCACCAATGGAGTGCGCCTGCCGCCTTTTTGGGGTCGAATACGACGGGAACGAGCAAGTGCGGTATGCCGTTATAGACATTGAGTTCGACTTTTTTCGGGTCGATAAGCACAAGCTTGACTTCCTCGGGAGTGGATTTATAGAGCAAACTTATAAGCATCGTGTTGATGCAAACGGATTTACCCGAACCTGTCGTACCTGCTATCATAAGGTGCGGCATCTTTGCTATATCGAGGTAAACAGGGTCGCCCGCAACGCTTCTGCCGAGCGCCGCCGTAAGTTTGCTTTTTGCTTCCGTAAATTTTGGGTCTTCCAAAAGCGTTCTGAGGTATACGGTCTCCGCTGTCTTGTTCGGAACCTCTATACCGATGGCGCTCTTGCCGGGGATGACGCCCTCTATACGGACACCGTTCGTTGCCAATGCATAAGAGATATCGTCAACGAGATTCATTATCTGGCGAACTCTCGTGCCTGCTTCAAGCACTATCTCGTATCTTGTAACGGTGGGGCCGCTCGCAAAATCGCCTACATGAGCGCGAACATTGAAACTTTTGAGCGTTTCAACGAGTTTTTCCGCGTTCTGCTGAAGTTCCGCATCTTTGCCGCCCTCTGATTTTTCAGGTTCTTTTTTCAAAAGTTCCAACGGAGGAAAAACATAAGTGGGGCCTTTCGGCGCTTCTTCGGACTCTTCCTCGAGTGCTTCTTTCTCGGGTCCTTCCTCGAAAACAGCCATGGGCGCTTCCATCTGCTTGCGCGCATCGTTCATCGTGCGGCGAAGTTCATCTTCAAGCGTTTCATCAGGCTCTTCTTCGACAAATTCTTCGATGATCTCCTCTTCCTCATCTTCGGGAAGAGTTGCAGGAACGATATCTTCTGCTTCGTTGCCGATATCTTCGCTGTATTCCATATCCCAATCATCGTCGGAAACGATATCTTCCTTGATGGGTTCATCTATCGGCTCATCAATATTTGCTTCATATTCTTCTTCGATACCGTCGATGGTCTCAAAACCGCTTGCAGTATCAAAAAAGCCTTCTTCTGTTTTGTCAAGATCATTTTCTTCAATATCTTCGATGTTTTCGATATCGTTGTCATCGCTGTCGATATCGTCGATGATCTCAATATTTTCGACCTCTTCGGTATTTGAAATATCCTCTTCTTCGGATATGTCAGTCGCGGCAGGTATCGTTTCGATGCTGTCTCTGGATATGCCCAGAGCATTCGCAACGCTCACCGTGCTTTCAAGCTTTTCTATACCGTCTGTTTTGTCGTCATGGTTGTAATATTCTCTTTCAAAAGAGAGTTCATGTGCAAGCTCGCTTTTTGCTTTGCCTGTTTTTTCTGCGAAAGCGTTTTCAAGGTAAGTGCTCTTTCGCATATATTCGGCAACGGATTCTCCGCGAAATTCCTTTTCCGTTACCTCCGCCTCTTTTACGGGAGCGCTTGATACGATAGGCTCTTTTTTTGGTTTGGGCTGAGGTCTTACTTCTTCCGTTTCGGGAGGAACGATATCGCTTTCGAATATCTCGTCTATATCGCCGTGATTTGTATTGACGAATGTGTCAAAACGAGATGTTTCCGTTGCGGCTCTTTTCGTTTTTGCGTTTGTTTTTGTATTTGCCGTATTGGCAAATGAACCCGAAAATTCCGCTGTTTCCTTTTTAACGGAAACTCTCTGCGCCGCTTCCTGTCTTGCGGCTTCTTTTTTTGCCGCTTCTCTTTGAGCGGCTTCTCTTTCCTGCTCCATCTTGGCTCTGCGAGCATTCTCTTCGGCGCGCGCTTTTCTGTTCTGCTGTCTCTGTTCGCAAAAACGGTGAAAATAGAAAGCAATTCTGTGCCAAAATACATCGGGTGTTATGCCGAAAAGGAAGATGCAAAATATGAGCATGAAAAGTATAGATATGATAAGCGTTCCGGGGATGCCGAAGCCCTTTATGAGCAATGCGCCGACAACGCCGCCGATAACACCGCCGCCTACGAAATCTTTGCCGCAAGCGTAAAACTCTTGCACCTCGGTAAAGGGTACTCTTGCAAGCTCCTCGTTAAATATCGTGCTTATCGCGTGGAATATTATAGAGGCAAATATCATCACTGCAAAAGAGAAAAAGAATTTTATCCCCGCAGTTCCTCTTTCAAGGTCGCGCTTATAATATACCGTGCGTATGATGAGTAAGCAAGGCAAAAGTGCGGAGGAATACGAGAATATTCCGAACAATATGTTTCTGAGTCCGCCGCCTATAATGCCGCAGAATGAGGGAAAAATGTAGCAAAGCGTTATAAATATCGCTATTGCGAGCATACTTAGCATCACGACCTGATATTTGGGCGCAGACGGATCTATCGGTTCCTTCGTCTTTGCTTTTTTTACGTTGGTCTTTTTTCTGCTCTTTTTGAAAGCAGGAACGTCTTCGTCGTCGTCAAGACCTTCGTAGATCTCATCGTAATCATAGACATCATATTTGGAATCGGAAGAGGTGCGCTTGCCGCTGTTGCTCTTGCTTGCGGCGCTTTTGGAAGCCGTGCTCTTTTTCGTGTTCTTGCTCGTGCTTGCATTGGCACTCTTGCTCTTGCCGGCAGCTGAACTTTTGCTTTTGCTTGCGCTTTTGGCTTTATTGGAAGCGTTTGCGCTGTCCGTTTTGATGTCTTTTTCTTTGTTAGCCACTTTTTTCGTCCTTTCTTCGTTTCTCCGCGTCAGCCAAACGCTATCGCAAGCGCTCCGATAAAAGCGCAATAATACGAAAAAACGCGGAAATTTGATCTTTCAGATATAAATAAAAGAAGTTTTATCGCCGCCATTCCCGAAAGGAAAGCCGCCGCCATGCCCACAAGATACGGCAAAGCATTTTCGGCGGATACTTTTGAAACAGCGGATATATTTGTTATGTTCGCACCTATCACCGCAGGGACGGAAAGAAGAAAAGAGAACCTCACCGCCTCGCCGTGCAAAAGCCCCATAAAGGAGCCTCCCGTTATGGTAGAACCCGAACGCGATATCCCGGGTAAAACAGCCAAAAGCTGAAATATACCTACGGCAAACGCGTCGCACCGTGTCATATCGGAGATATTCCCCTTTCCCTTGAACCTTTCGCCGAGCAAAAGCATTATCGAATTTATCAAAAGCAAAGCGCCCGTGATCCTTGGGTAGTCGGAAAAAATTTCTACCGTGTCCTTTATAAAAAATGCCGCGGCAAGCGGTATCGTGCCAAAGAAAAGGCAGACGACCGTGCGCTCCTCGGCAGAATATTCCGAAAGATGAAAGCGCCCCTTTAAAAGCTTTACGCAAAGGGATAAAAACGATGGAAAAAGAGATGATATATCCTTAAAATACACGATCAAAACCACGAAAAGTGTCGAAAGATGCAGAAGTATGTCGAAAGTGAGATCTTCTCCGTTGCCGCCGAAAAATGCGTGCAACAGCGCAAGATGACCAGAACTTGATATCGGCAAAAACTCCGCCGCTCCCTGCAATATCCCGGCAAGAAGCGCCTCTGTAACCGTCATACGTAACTCCGTTCCGTTGTCGGTCCGACTCTCCGCAGTATAACAAAATAATTATAGCACAGAATAACAGAAAAGACAACATTATTTGATTTAGATTTTTTTGATATTGTTAATTTTGATTATATGACGGGAGGCAATATAAAATGACTTTAAACAAGCGGCAAACGTGCAAAAATGCCGTTTTTCTTGCGCTGGGAGGGCTTTTTTCAGGCATCGTAAACGGCGTTTTCGGCACGGGCGGAGGCATTATCACGATATTTACTCTTTCGCTTATATTAAAAAACAAGACCGATAAAAAAGATATCTTCGCAATGACGCTTTTTGCGTGTTTTTTCATGTCCCTTTTTTCCGCTTTCTTATATGCAAACGAAGGCAGAGCGAGTATATCGGAAATACCGCCTTATGTTATACCTGCGCTTTTTGGCGGCACAGTCGGCGCCTTTCTTTTGGATAAGATAAATTCAGCCCTGCTTTCAAAGATATTCGCCTTGCTCGTCATATACGCTGGCATAACGCTTTTTATGAGGTGATATTATGACTTTTTGGGATAATATAGTTGCGTTTTTAACGTCTGCGCTTGCCGCGATGGGTGTCGGAGGCGGCGGTCTTTTCGTGATATACCTGACATTGATAAAAAACACGGAACAGCTCACGGCGCAAGGAATAAACCTCTTTTTCTTTATTGTCGGCGCTTTTCCGGGGCTTATCGTCCACATTTTCAAAAGAAAGCTCAATTTTTTCGTCATAGCGTTGATTTCGGTGTTCGGTGTGCTCGGCGTATTCTTGGGCACATTCTTGCTTAACGATATGCCGACGGATATCGTCAGAAAAGCGTTCGGAACGATGCTTTTCATATCGGGCGCCATTTCTCTGTTAAAAAAGAAATAGCTTTTTGCTTGCAAAATCATTTCGTATATGTTATATTTTTAATATAAACATTATTTCGTTTTACGAAGGGATATTTTATGAAAAAGAAGCTCTCTTTTGTACTTTTTACAATAATATTGGCGCTTGCGCTCTCAGTATTTGCGTTTGCCGCCGACATTTCGCCCATAACATCAAAAAGCGGCGATATGACATACACTCTCGATAACGGCAAAGCCACGATCATCAGCTATTCCGGCGACGAAACATCACTTGAACTTTCCGAAATAGACGGCTACGACATCGTAGCGATAGCAGCAAGCGCTTTTCGCGGCAACAAAAAACTTGAAAGCGTTACTGTCGCATCAAGCGTCAAAAAGATAGGCTCGTTTGCGTTTTCAAACTGCACTTCGCTTAAAAGCGTAACATTCGACGGCGAAGATACCGTTTTGGGCGCGCGCATATTCGATTCTTGCTCCGCTCTTGTAAGCATAACTCTCCCCAAAAAGCTTTCTTCAGTTCCCGACGGCGCTTTTTACGGTTGCAAAGCGCTTTCTGAAATCGTTCTCCCCGATTCCGTCAAGGCGATAGGCGCACAAGCGTTTTATGATTGTTCGTCATTGGACCTTGCGAATATTCCGCAAAATCTTTCAAAAATAGGCGCAAGCGCATTCCGCGGTTGCGAAAAGCTCGCTTCTTTCGAAGCAAACAGCGCTCGTGAGCTTGGCGCTTTTGCGTTTTACGGTTGCACTTCGCTCGAAAAAGTTTCTTTTTCCGCTTTGGATGACATCTCGGGCTACGCTTTTTACGGTTGCACTTCACTTAAAGAAGCAAATTTTGCAAAAAATATTGAAAACATCGGCGCATATGCGTTTTACTCCTGCATAAGATTTGCGGATGGTTCAATCATCGAAAACGCAAAAAGTATCGGAAGCTATGCTTTCGCAGAATGTGATGCTCTCGCTTCCGTTACCGTTTCGAATAATACTGTTTCGCTCGGAGAAGGCGCTTTTTACGGTTGCGATATGACCTCCGCCACGATAAACGCGAACATTTCCGCACTCCCCGACAAAATTTTCATGGGTTGCAAAAAGCTCAACTCCGTTTCCGTTGCTGATAATATAAAGAGCATCGGCGCATACGCCTTCCATGGCTGTGTTGCTGTTTCCTCTTTTGATATCAATGCGGAACACGTCGGAGCATACGCTTTTTACGGTTGCCGTAAATTGACCGATGCCATAATCGGCACAAAGGACAAAAAGATAAGCGAACGCACTTTTTACGGTTGCGATTCGCTCGTTTCCGTTGTCGTTCCGAGCAATATCGAAATGATAGATGCATATGCGTTCGCTTCCTGCGCTTCGCTTAAAAGCGTAGATATGAGCAATGTAAAATATATCGCAGACGGCGCTTTTTCAAAAAGTCCCTCTCTTTCGAAAGCAGATATAAAAGCTACCATAGTTTCCGATAAAGCTTTCAACGGTTGCACTTCGCTTGAAACAGTGAACGATACCGCTTCGCTCGTTTATGTCGGCGGTGATGCGTTCGAGGGCACAAAGTGGCTCTCCAACAGAACAGAAGAATTTGTCATTCTCGGCGACGGCGTGCTTGTAAAATATAATGGCGGCGATAAAGCGCATATCTCTTTGCCCGAAACGATAAAGCGCCTTTCCGCTTACCGTTTCCTCACGCTCTCCTCGTTCGAAAGCATAGATATTCCGTCCGAGGTCAAATACATCTCGCCCAACGCATTTATCCAGGTATATACGGATACTTCGTCGGGTCAAGCCGTTTCGGCAACAAAAATAAGAGAAGTTACGATATATGCCCCCAACGATTCTTACGGCAAATATTACGCCATCCGCTCTTATTATTTCACATATAAAAAGTTGAAATAAGCTTATATACGCAATTATCGGCAGAGAAACACCATCTCTGCCGATCTTTTTTATAAATTCGGGCGCTTTTGCGCCTTAAAACGCGTTGTGCGGACAAATCCCTCAAATGCGGAACCTCCGTTTTCCTCTTTTTGCGGAAATATATTTTTTATAACTACGATGTTTTCGCCGTCAAAATAAAATTCGTTCTTCTCCGCTCTTTTCGCCTGTCGTTTGGGTAAAAATGCGCTTGCAGGAAGCAAAAGCCCCTTTCCTGTGTGCCAAAGTTGGCACGTCCTGTGGTATGATAATATACTTTTGCCGCGCGACACGGCATATTCCTGCATCACGCTCAAAAACGGCTCTTCGGCATACACCGCCGAAGAAAAGAGCCTTATACATATCGGCTCAAAGCCTCGGCGCTCTCTCCGCTCCATTTTTTCGTAAGAATCGATATATCTTTCCGCGTTTTTTTCAAAGCAAGCGCTGAGTTTTTCTTCTTCCTCGCGGTAAAATGCGCTTATCTCCTCATTTTGCGTAAAACACGGAACAAAAAAGCAAGCTTTCGCGATAACATTTCCGCGTGCGCAAGCGTTGTATCTTTTTTCTTCAATGGTCATGTTCATATCTGCGCCCCAAAAGCATTTTTTCTTACAATATATTCGCCAAAGCACAAAAAAATACCGAAGGAGTAACGCTTTTCTTGATCTGCAAGAAAAGCTGGCAAAAGAATCAAAAAACCTTGCAGGTTTATCGCTTTGGCGAATCGTATCAAAAAGGATAATCATATCAAATGCAGCTCCACGAGCGGCGCCACGCTCGGAACCACGCCGCAGAGCACGAGTCGAAAGGTTGGGCTTGTAGCTGATAGCCTTTGTGTCATGGCTCAAATTTCATCAATGACACATTTAGCATTTGTATTACCATCCGTAGGGGCGACCTGTGGTCGTCCGTTTCCCATCGGAGAATTTAAAATATGGGTATTGGCATAGCCCGATGTATTGTAATACAAATGCGAAACCGGCGATAAAAACAGAAGAGAGCGTAATGCGGAACCAAAATTCCGTAAAACGCTCTATTTTCTGATTTCTATGCGTGATATTCTTTGCCTTGGCAAAGAGTGATACTCCGTTAAGAGTATCACTCTTTGGTCGCCCTTATGTTTTTTATCACTCGTTGAAATAATTAAGACCAAACGATCTTCTCGCCATGGATGAATACAAGTCGTTGCCGATTATATCATATATTCTTGCCGCGGCATTGGGTGAAGCATAAATATTTGCAAGAGAAGTGCAATTGAGAAGAAGATCGGAACCGATGTTGCTAAAACCTTGAGGGAAAACTACCCAAACCAAGCTCTTGCAACCAACAAATATCTCATTTCCGAGCTTTTCCATATCCAAAAGCTCCATGTTTATCGTATAAAGACCGCTATAAGAGAAAGCTGCATCGCCTATCTCTTTTACACCCTCACCGAGCTGTATCTCAGCAAGTTTTTTGCAATATTTGAAAGCTTCCGCGCCGATGTGCTGAACAGAATCGGGAATATTTACTTCAGAAAGCGAGCTTGCGCTCAAAAATGCGCCGTCGCATATCGTTTCCACCGTATCGGGAAGAACGACTTTTTTCACTTTATCCATGTTCCAAGCATTGTACCAATATTTATCAGTGATGCCCTCGTTGCTGTCGTATATAGTTGCGCTGTCCCAACCTGCAAAAGCACCGCCGCCGATAACTTTAACTCCGTTCGGGATCTCGATGCTTTCCTGCTCGGATCTTACAAGGCAGAGCAAAAGAACACCGTCGCCGACTATCCAGAAATCATCTTCCGCAGAATCGCTGTTTCTCGCATCTGCAAGGAATCTTTCCATAGCGCCTGTTTTGAAGAAAGCGTATTTACCGACTTTTTCAACAGAGCTTGCAAGGTTCGCGGAAGTTACCGCGGAGCAGTTCGCAAACGCATTTTCACCGATATAAGCAAGTTTTGTAAGCTTTGCAAAGTCTATTTCCGCATCTCCGTTTGTCAAAACACCGTTGAAAGCTTCGTTTCCGATGCTTTCAAGCGTTGTGGGGAGCGTTACGGAATCGAGCGAGCAACCCGCAAAAGCGTAATCGCCAATAGTGATAACACCCTCGGGAATGTTCACGGAAGAGAGCGAAGAAGCGTATTTATATCCGTCATCATCGCTTGCGCCGACACTTCTGAATACGGAAGAACCGATATGTTTGATGCCCTTGCCGCTAAGATCAAGCGCTTCGCCGCTCACGTTGCATTTTATAAGTACCCCGTCGCCGACCACCTTATAATCATCGTCTATCTCCGCGTACCAAGGAGTGAAATTGAGCGCAAAAGCGCCGATATGAGAAACTTTTTCGGGAATGTTCATATCATAAAGCTTATCACAGCAGAAAAATGCCTGATATTTGATGCTTTCGAGCGTTTCGGGAAGCTTTATCTGTTTCAATTCCGTGCAAGTATCGAAAGCGTTTTCGCCTATCTCTTTAAGAGATGTTTTCGTAAGATCCAAAGCAGACATTGCAGAGCAATTGGCAAAGGAAGCTTCGCCGAGTGTTTCGAGTGTTGACGGCAAAGAAACGGAAACGAGAGATGCACAATCGAAAAATGCCGCTTTTCTTATCGTTTTGATGCCCTCGGGAAGCTCTATCTCCTTGAGCGCGGCGCATTTTGCAAATGTATATTCGTATATCTCGGAAATATTCGTTGACATCTTCACTTTTTCAAGAGAAGTGCAATAATAGAAAGCGTAAGGTCCGAGCTCTCTTATGCTGTTGGGAAGTATTATTTCCTTGAGTGCGGTACATCCGACAAAAGCACCGCCGCCGATGATCTCAACGCCGTCCGCAATGATTATCTCCTCTATATCGGAGTTGCCGTAGAACGCGCCCTCGGCGATCTGTTTGACGTTTTTTCCTATAACTACTTTTTTGATGGAAGTATCATTGGAAAAAGCACCTTCGCCGATGATGGTAACCTCGTTCGGAACGATGTATGTGCCGTTTTCGTCTGCCTGACCGCTGCTCTCGTAGAGCACACCGTTTTGTATGTTGCTTACGTTTGTATGTTGACCTGTTGTGGTATCGCCTTTGTTGCCATTGCAGGAGCAAACAGACGTACCGATCATAAGTATCGCGCAGATAAGCGCCAATGTCTTTTTCATATATCCCCCAAATGATTTTGTGTTTTATTAACGCTTTTATTCTACTACAAAGCCGTGCGAAAGTCAATAAATGTGCCGATCAGTTAACAATATATACAAAATTAGTTTACTATTTTTGTTATCATTACAAAAGGGGCTGTCGATAAATGTCGAAAGCCCCACTTTATTATTATGATTCAAGCTGTCGACCCAAAAAAGAAGCCGCCGTTTGTATAAGCTTTGTTTCTATATCGGAACCGAGGTTTTCGCCCTTTGCGCTCTCGCCCGACACGGACATTACGCAACCTATAACATCTCCCTCGGCAAATATCGGCATGGCGCAAGAGATATGGCAGGAAGAATTATCGTCCGTCAGATATACTTTTTCTTTGTTTTTGTCCAAAACGTAAAGTCCGCGCGCCTCTATGAGCTTTTCAAGCTCTGCGGAATTTTTTCTTTCGATAAATTCCTTTTTTGATATGCCGGCGCAAGCGATTATGCAATCTCTGTCGCAGACCGCGACGGGCATATTGCAAGTCTTGTAAAGCGTTTCGGCATATTCCGCGGCAAAATCCATAAGCTCGCCTATTGGGGAATATTTTTTGAATATGACCTCGCCCTCTCTGTCTGTGTATATTTCGAGAGGATCGCCCTCGCGTATACGCATGGTGCGCCGTATCTCCTTTGGTATGACAACCCTGCCCAGATCGTCGATCCTTCTAACGATTCCTGTTGCTTTCATATATATATTTCCTCCGTAAAATTCGTTTTAAAATGTGCTTTGCCACAAATATTTTGCAATATTTACAAAATATATTGTTCTCTGCCAAAAGGAGTTTATACGCATTTTTGTTGTTTTTCTTTTTATACGCATTTTTGTTGTTTTTCTTGTTTAAAGAAAAATATATAAGCTCTGCTTAGTCTGAAAGAAAAGCGAAAAAGAAATTTGACAACACTTTGTATACAGTGTTATAATATCTTCAATATAAAGATATTTCGGAGGTGTTTTGATGAAATATACGGAACAACTTCATCCCATATGCTCATTTTTGTATTTTATGCTCGTGATACTCACATCAATGCTCACAACGGACCCGATAGTCCTTTCCATCTGCTTTTTGTCGGGCGTAGTGCTGTGCGGTATCATAATAGGCGCAAAAAAGCTTTTCCAAAGCCTTTTTTATACGCTTTTTCTTATGGCGCTGATAACATTGACGAACCCGATATTCGTCCATAAAGGCGCAACGATATTGTTTTTTATGAACGATAACCCCGTAACAAAAGAAGCTCTCGTTTACGGTTTTTTCTCGTCAATGATGGTCGCTTCCGTTTTCTTTTGGTGCCGTTGCTACAGCGAGATAATGACGAGCGACAAATTTATATATCTTTTCGGCAGGGTCATCCCAAAACTTTCGCTCGTTTTGTCCATGACTCTTGCGTTCATACCGAAAATGACTCGCAAATTCCGCGAGATAGACGAGGCGCAAAGGGCGCTCGGCATTTACTCGGGCGAAAGCTGGACCGATAAACTGAGAGGCAAGCTCCGTGTGATGTCGATATTGCTCACAAATTGCCTTGAATCGGGTGTTGATACGGCAAACAGTATGCGCGCACGAGGATATGGTCTTTTCGGCAGAACGAGCTTCGCGGTATACCGTTTTAACGCTTCGGATGCGATATATCTTGCGCTTACAGCGGTATTCGGCGTTTCCACGCTTTATTTTATCTTCAGCGGAAAAGCGGATTTTTCTTTCTACCCCGTTATAGGCAAGATAGAACTTTCTCCGTCCGCGATGATCATGTATATCTCTTTGTTCCTGTTGGCAGGCTTATCGATATTTATGGAGGTCAAAGAAAATATTTTATGGCACTTCTTGAAATCAAAAATTTGAATTTTACATATAACGGCTCCGATAAAAAAGCGTTGGAAGATATCCACATGACTGTGGAAAAAGGCGATTTTATCCTGCTCTGCGGTGAATCGGGCTGCGGAAAGACGACTCTTTTGAAGCTTTTAAAGCGACAGTTGCGCCCTTTCGGTCAAATATCGGGCGAAATATTATATAACGGCAAAAATATCGACGATATAGACGAGCGCACCTCCGTTGCGGAGATAGGATATGTCATGCAGAACCCCGAAAGCCAGATAGTAACGGACAAAGTTTGGCATGAGCTTGCTTTCGGTTTGGAGAGCCTCGGCACAAAAAATGATGTCGTGCGCCGCAGAGTTGCCGAAGTTTGCGGCTTTTTCGGCATAGGCGCATGGTATCGCAAAAAGACCTGCGAGCTTTCGGGCGGTCAAAAACAGCTTTTGTCGCTCGCTTCCGTCATGGCTATGGACCCTTCGCTCCTCATATTGGACGAACCGACGGCACAGCTTGACCCGATAGCCGCATCCGAATTTTTGGCTTCGCTCCGCAAGATAAACGAGGAGTTGGGCGTTACCGTGATGATAGCAGAGCACAGGCTCGACGAAGTATTTTCCATGGCGACAAAAGTCGTTTTGATGGATAAAGCAAAGATATTTCTTTGCAAGACTCCGCGCGGCATAGGCGAAAACCTTTCAAAAGACGAAGTTTCGCAAAAATTAAGCCTCGGATTACCTGCCGCAACGCGACTTTTCCATGCTCTCGGCGGCAAGGGCGAATGTCCCTTGACCGTAAAAGAAGGCAAAGATTTTATCGAGAAAAATTACAAAAGCGATATCACCTCGCTCGAACTTCCCGCAAAAAAACAAGCGAAAAAAGCAACTGCGCTTGAGATACGCGGCGGATATTTCCGCTATGAGCGCAACGCGCCCGATGTGCTCTCAGGGCTTGATATAAGCGTTTACGATAACGAGATATTTTGCATACTCGGCTCCAACGGCGCAGGAAAAACGACTCTTTTGCGCGTGCTTTCGGGCTTACGCCCTCTTTACAAAGGTTCATATACGGTTTACGGCAAAAAAATGAAGCCGAACACCGCCGCTTCGCATAAGATAGCCGCGCTTCCGCAAGATCCGCAAAATCTTTTTGTCATGAGCACGGTGTATGACGATCTTTTTGAAGTGACAAAATTTTATTCTCTTTCAAAAGAAGACGGCAAAAAAGCCGTTTTGGAAACAGCCGAAAAGCTCGGCATAAGCCACCTTTTGAAGAGCCACCCCTACGACCTTTCGGGCGGCGAACAGCAAAAAGCAGGTCTTGCGAAGATATTGCTCGCAGACCCCAAGATAATATTGCTCGACGAACCGACAAAGGGACTTGACGCATATTCAAAGAAAAAGCTTTCGGAGCTTATCCTTTCTCTTAAAAATGACGGCAAGACCATCGTAATAGTAACGCATGATGTGGAATTTGCCGCGGAATATGCGGACAGGTGCGCCATGTTCTTTGACGGCGGCATCGTTTCCGCCGCTGAAAGCGTTGAATTTTTCTCATCCAACAGCTATTATACAACGGCGGCGGCAAGGATAATGCGCCCGAAATATCAAAATGCCGTTACGGTAGAGGCGGCGGCAAAGCTTTGCCTTCAAAACGGAAAGAAGGCCGAAGATGAATAAAACTCGCGGATACAAAAAGCTCATCTCCCTCTTTATCCTGATCATAATGATACCGCTCGTGGCGATAATCGGCGTAAAACTTTTTGCCGACAGAAAATATAACATTATCTCAATAATAGTTGCGTTTCTTTCCTGCGCTCCGTTTTTTGTGCGATTTGAAAAAAACAAGAGCAGTTCGGGCGAGATGGTCATAATATCGGTTATGACTTCGCTCTCGGTCATCGGCAGATTGATGTTTGCGCCCATACCTGCGTTCAAGCCTGTCTCCGCAATAGTGATAATAACGGGCGCTTCGCTTGGTGCGGAAGCAGGATTTATGGTCGGCAGTCTTTCGGCAATAATTTCGAATATATTCTTCGGGCAAGGTCCGTGGACACCGTTTCAAATGTTCGTGTGGGGCATGATAGGCTTCATATCGGGCTTGATATTCCGCAAAAACATAAAGCCGAATAAAATAGCGCTTGCGCTGATGGGTGCTTTCGGCGGCGTGATGTTCTCAATGATGATGGATATATGGACGGTCTTGTCGCTCGACGGCGCTTTCGTTTGGCAACGATATTTTGCAAGCGTTGCTTCAAGCTTGCCTGTCATGGCGATCTACTCCGTTTCGAACGTGATATTTCTTTTGATATTGGCTCGCCCTTTCTGCGAAAAGCTGACACGTATAAAAATAAAATACGGTTATTTTGCTTGAACCGAGCAAACAAAAAAGGATATTGCTTTTTGGCAATATCCTTTTATTTTTATATTATTTGAAAAGCGTTTCGCCGTCTTCGAGGTATACTGCAACACGGCAAGATTCTTCTTCCGCATCGGCAAATACTTCGGGCATAGCTTTTGCAAGCGTTTCGCCGATATATTTCGGATTTACGAATGCAAATTCATCGCAAGAAAGCTTTGCGTTTATCGTAAGGATGTTTCCGTCAAGGTTTGCGTTGCAGAAACAGATGCCTTTTGCGATATCCACCTGTTTGGGTTCGCCTTTTTTGCTGAATTTTTCAATTATTATCTCATCTGCGCCGAGTATATCTTTTGCTTTTTCGCAGATATCTTCGGGGATATCGTGCATAAGCTCAAATTTTATCTCATAAAGGCTCCATTTGATGTCGCGGAAATGAGATTCGGGCGCATAACATTCGATAGCGCGAAGTCCTTTGGGGAAAGAAGCATTGAGCTTGTCGATTATCTCCTGCGGTTCAACTTCTTCTATCATCTTGAAATCCATAAATTCCGTGAGGCTGGAAACACCGACGGAAAGAGGGGGCGTGAACGCTACTCTCGGGTGAGGATTGAAACCTTCCGTATACCAAAAAGGAAGCTTGCTTCTTATAAATACGGACTGCATCGTGCGGTTAAGATCAAGGTGGGAAATAAATTTAAGGCTTCCCGTCTTGGAAAATTTAACACGTACTTTTATATCTGTTTTTGGTCCTTTGTTCATATTTTCGGGCAACATGATCTTTCACCTCCGAGCTTGTTTGCGCCGCAACCGCTGCACTGCATACGGCAGTTGGGCGTTGTTTTTGCTTCATATGCCTTGTGGCGTTCGCGCAAAAGAAATGCTTTTGTAACGCCGATGTCGATATTGTCCCAAGGGAGTATCTCGTCTTCGCCGAATGCACGGTTTGCGTAGAACGCAGGGTCTATGCCGCAATCTTTGAATACTTCCATCCACTTGTCATAGTCGAAAAATTCTTCCCAACCGTCAAGTCTGATGCCGCGTTTCTGCGCTTCGAGCAATGCTTTGCAAAGTTTTCTGTCGCCGCGAGCAAAGATAGCTTCGATGCGGCTTACTTTTGCATCGTGATAGTTATATTTTATCTTTCTGTTTGTAACTTTACCCGTGAGGTATTTCTGCTTGCGCTGTAATTCTTCAAGGTCGCACTGCGCTTCCCACTGGAAAGGCGTGAACGGTTTGGGAATAAAGCAAGCCGCAGAAAGCGTTACCTGAGGAGATTTGCGCGGACGGTCGGGCGTTGCGTAATATTCGTTGATAACGCTTTCCGCAAGTTCGTTGATACCGTCAAGGTCTTCGTCCGTTTCAGTGGGCAAGCCCTGCATGAAATAGAGTTTTACCTGGGATTTGCCGCCCTCGAAAGCTACGCGGCAAGCGCGGAGAAGGTCGGGTTTTTCAACATTCTTGTTGATAACATCGCGAAGTCTTTGTGTACCTGCTTCGGGCGCAAATGTGATACCGCCCGTGCGGATGGTGGATATCTTATCCATAAGCTCTTTTGTAAAGCTGTCTACACGGAGCGAGGGAAGGTTGAGAGAGATCTTTCTGTCATCTGTCCAAGAAAGGAGCATATCCGTAAGCTTTTCTATGCAGGTGTAGTCGCTGATGGAGAGAGAGGAAAGGGACATTTCCGCGTAACCTGTTGCATCGGCAAGCACTTTTGCCTGTTCGTTGAGCACTTCGGGTGTCTTTTCTCTTACAGGGCGATATACCATACCTGCCTGACAGAAACGGCAACCGCGAATACAGCCGCGGTATACTTCAAGCACAATTCTGTCCTGAACAGTCTGGATAAACGGCATAACAAGATTTTTGGGGAACGGAGCCTTGTCCATATCCTTTACTATTCTCTTGCGTACCTTTGCGGGAACATCGTCATATTTGGGTGTGAAGCTCTTTATCGTGCCGTCTTCGTTGTATTCAACATCGTAAAGAGAAGGAACGTACATACTTTCCTGATGTGATATCTCGCGCAAGAATGCCGCACGGTCAAATCCCATCGCTTTATGCTTCTTGTATATCTCAACGAGTTCGGGAAGCTCATCCTCGCCCTCGCCGATAAGGCAGATATCAATAAAATCAGCCATAGGTTCGCTGTTATATGTGCAAGGACCGCCGCAAACGATGATAGGATCGTCGTTTGCTCTCTTTGCGCTTTCAAGCTCTATGCCCGCAAGGTCGAGCATATTGAGCATATTGGTGTAGCAAAGCTCATATTGGAGCGAAAATCCGACGATGTCGCATTCTTTAAGGGGCGTGCCGCTCTCTATCGTGCAAAGAGGGATGTTATGTTCACGCATCTGCGCTTCCATGTCCGCCCAAGGCGCGTAAACTCGCTCGCACCATGTGTCCTCGCGTTCGTTGAGGATGTTGTAGAGTATTCTTATGCCGAGGTTCGACATACCGATCTCATATGTATCGGGGAAACCGAACGCAAAGCGTACATCTACGCTTTTGGGGTCCTTTATCACTTCTCCCCATTCGCCGCCCGTATATCGGCCCGGCTTTTCAACCTTTTTGAGTATACTTTCAGGTATTTTCAATTTATTTATTTCCTTTCGTTGAATTATTTATTTTATCTTTTTAACTCTGCAAACAGCGTGCATCTTGCAATATTCGCACGCTTCCGCTTCGCAAGGTCTTGCATCTGCTTTTCCCGAGCGAAGCTCATCGGAAGCACGGAGCACCGCTTCTATAACGCTTTTTTTAAGCTCGTCAAACGCTTTTTCCGCAACGACGCAACCTTTCTTTTTGCCGCCCTTGCCCAATGACACGGGGATATATTTTCCCTCGAGCGACGGCTCCATGGCGGTAAGCACCGCATCGTCGTCGAGCAAAAGACCGCTGTTTTTGTTTTTTTCTTCCGCAGGCTCTACGCCAAGGTCAACATTTTCCGCCGCAGGCTTTACGGAAACATAAAGCACACCTGCCGGCGAAGGATCTTTGCCGTATCTTCTCTTGCCGTTCTCGCATATCGAGAAAAGGTACAAGAGCATCTGCAGATCTCGCCCTGCCTCGATATTTTTGAGGTCGAACTTCTTGCTGCCTGTTTTGTAGTCGGCAACGCGGATGTATAATTTGCCGTTGCCGTCCTCGAACGTGTCCACACGGTCAACCTTGCCGCGAAGCTCGACGCTTCCGTTTTCGTTTTTGAGCTTTATCGGCTCTATATCCGCGCCCTTGCCGATGACGATCTCGTAATCGTGCGGCGCAAAACTGCTCTGCTTAAATTCCTCTTTGATACGAAATACAAATTTCTCCGAGGAATGGCAAAGATGATCCGTCAAGTGCATCAATCGCGGCGATATCTCCGCGTATTTTTCACGGCACAAGCTCTCTATATAAGCTCGGCAGACCTCTTTTATCTCCGTGCGTGTCTCTTCGTCCGTCGCATCGGGTCTTGAAAGAGCGTGTCTTACCGTAACTTCCAATATTTTATGAATAAAATTACCTATATCGACAGCACCGAATTTAACAGGCGAATTATCCTTTAATTTAAGCTCATATTCGCAAAAATAAGAAAAATTGCATACGATATATTTTTCAAGCCTCGAATAGCTGGTGTTCATATTCGAGGGGAATATCTTTTTCGCCTCGTCAACGGGTATCCTGCAATAATGCGACGAAAGCGGCATGGATATATACTTCATCTTGTCCGCATATTCCGCCGTATTTGAAAAATGATCCGCAAGCGCACGGGAAAGTGCGCTGTTCTTCTGCATTATATATTCAAAAGAGGCGCTTTCGCGTTCGATGCGCTCGTATTTCGGCGTATCCTCGAAACATTCCTCTTTTATCTTGGGGAACATCTCCTCAACGCTCAAAAGCGCAGGCGAACGCCTTGTTTTTTTGCCGGAACCGTCGTAAACGTGGTATGTTATGCAAAGCTCCTCAGACGGCGCACAAGTCGCACCGTAAAAATAATAAAGCTCATCGCATATCCTGCGCTCGACGGTCGATGTTATCTCAACACCGCATTCGGCGAGCATCTCTTTTTCCTTGTCTGAAAAGAGTCCGTTGTCCTCCACTCTTGCGGGGAAACTTCCCTCGCAAGCGCCCATGACATATGCCGTTTTTGTGTAAGCATAGCCGCCTGCGGAAGCATCGTATACCGTTACTTCGTCAAGGGATGTCGGTATCTTGCCTATGTCCGTTTCGGAGAGCACCAATCGTAAAAGCGAGGTGAATTCCGCGGCGTTTACTTCCGTTTCGGAGCTTGCGCCGACGAGCGCATCAAGCACTTCGCAGAACACGGCAAAAAGCTGGGAAAGTTCTGCGGCGAGCGCTTTTTCACCGCGAGCCGCGGCATTTTTTGCGTCAGTTTTTATCTTTTCGGGCGCGCCCATGGAAACGGCAAAATTATATAATTTCTCGCAAAAATACTTCACGCTGTGTCTGCCTGAAATGTCATCGCAGAACGCGCGGAGCGGAGCTATCGCCTTTTCCCTTATGCGGGCCAGATCGCAAAGTTTTTGTGCACCCTGCTCCGTTATCTCGCCGACAAAGCCGTCAGGGTTCATGTTCCATTCGTAATCATCGTAAAAACGAGAGCCGCTTATGCTCCATTTACGCACATAATTTTCAAAAAGATTTATCTCGTCGGGCGAAATGCCCGCAAAATCCGTTTTTATATAAGATATCACAAGCTCTTTTGAAAATCCCCTTTCACATATGGCAAGCGCCGAAAGTATAAATTTCAAAAATGCTCTCTCTGTTATATCCGTGCGCGAAGATATGAAATACGGTATACCGTATTTTTTCATCATCGCATCTATAACGCCCATGTAACCGTCCGTATTGCGGACGATAACGGCAATATCTCGGTATCTTGCGCCACCGCGCACTTTTCGTGCGATATCAAGGCATACAGCCTCGCTCTCCGAAAAAGCATTGGAAGCGTACATAACTCGGATATGTTCGGGGGCGTTTTCATATATGCCCTTTACATAGCCGTTGCCGGGGAAAAGATTTCGCGAAAGGAACGAAAGCTCCTCGTTTTGAAACCTTCTGCCGTCCAAAAGCACTGTGTCCTCGCCGATCTCGGCGCCCGATTCATCCGCCACTTTGCGAAGGCGCTTGTTCGTATCGGCAATACCGAAAAAGCACGGCGTGTGCTTATCCTCGGAGGGGACGAACGGCACCGTTATATAAACATTGTCTGCGGAGCGGATGATGAGCTTCACCGTCTCCAACTGCTCTTTCGAAAACGACACGAACGAATCTATATAAACATCGCAACCGTGAAAAAAGTCGTTTTCCGAAAGCGCCTTGTTCATTTTCGATATCATGCCGTCGGGGTCTGCAAATCGTGCGCTTATCTCCGCATCAAATGCAGAAAAAATAAAAGCCATATCGGCAAATTTCTTTCCTGCTTCGCCGCCGTTCTTTTCGGCGGCACGCTCCAACAGAGCAGGGGGCGCGGCAGAGCGAGAAAGCTCCGTTCGCATATCGATAAGTCTTTCCGTTGCGGCGGTATCTGCCGCAGATATATTTTTATATGAATTCAAAAATCCCGAAAGGGCGCGCAAAGTGTTGTGCATCATTACTTTTTTTGCGCCGCGCGAGATATAGTTTTCGCATATGCCGCCGTATTTTCTGAAGACGAAGTTGCAAAGTCGGCGAAATGTTACAACATCTATGTCGCCCGCATTTTTCGCGGCGGCAAAGCGCGTTTCCGCCAATACGGCGGCTCTGTCGGGCACGAGCACGAAAATATGCTTATTTTCGGTATTTGCGGCGCTCTCATATATATATGTGCTTTTTCCGCAGCCTGTTCTGCCGTATATAAACCTTACCATTTTTACACCTTGCTTCGTTTAAAAAATCTTTATAATATCGTTTTTTCCGCTTTTGGTCATAGCTTTTATCAAAATAAAGTAAAAGCTTGCATGTATGAAATATATTCCCTCGTCGTATTTATGCGCCGAGTTGAAATTGCAAAGTTTTGGCGAGTTCGTAACAATAAAGACGGTCGCGCCGTCATCCGCAAATTTGTGCACGGTCTTATAAAAGATGCCGTTTTTTCGAGGAACACGGCGCAAAAACATAAAGTATGTCTTTTTGCCGTTACTCTCTTGCATTATCTTCTTACACAAAAAGTTATGCGAATATATCGAAACAGCGCTTACTATCGCCGTTAAAACGAGCGTTACGGGCAACAATACGAGCACCGTACCAAATGTCAACAAAGATTGGATGGATATGCCGAGTATCGCGAGTATCACAACGAGATTATTCCATATCTTGGACGCGGAAAAGAATTTACGCAAGGCAAAAAATATCCTGTCGTACACCCTGTAAACGTGTGTCAAGCGAAAGCGCGACAACAGATATGAAAAATATGAGCTTGATTCGTTGATATCGTCCATCCTCATAAAAAATTCTCTGTCTCTCGGTATACGCTTCGTTTCCTTGGGCGATACCGTTTCCAAACGGTGCACAAGATAAGCGTTTTCTCGTTTGAGTCGTCTGTTTTCCCATTTGAGCTTTGTCAGTTCTCGCTCTTGTTCATTTTTATTTTTAGCCAAAAACTTTACCTCCGCATTTATTCATCAAAAAGCGAACATTCTTTTTCCATAATAAAATAATTGAGGGGAATACCGGCGCGTGTGGCGATCTGTTCCTTTACAACGGAATATCCGCGCGCCAAAAAGAACGGTCTTGCCGTTACGGAGGCGTGAACGGTTATCTTGCCCTCCCAAAAATTTTGCTCGAGCATATCGCAGATAGCCGTTGCTATGCCGCGCCGCAGGTAATCCTTGTGAACATACAGCTTATCCAAATATCCTGTCTTGTCGATATCTCCAAAGCCGACAACAACGCCTTCCTCAAGCGCAACGAGCGTGTAATGCTCCGTAAATGCTTTATCCCATGCCTCAAGGTCAACTTCCCCCGTTGCCCAGGCGTTAAGCTGTTCTTCTGTATAGTCTGCGGAGTTTACGGCGTGTACCGTTTCATAGAAGAGCCGTGCCATTCCTTCGCAATCGGTCTGTTTGTAGCTTCTGATAATCATTAAGTTACCCTCGGTTTAAAAATTTAAAAGTCTTTTTTTATTATTTTTCGAAAATCTCAAGGTTTCGCAATATGGTATTCTTTCCTCGCCAAGCAAACGCGCGCGAACGGAACGTGTCTTTATCCATCGCCTCGACTGTTTCCGTGGTAAGATCTACTATCCTGTCTGTTCTGAAAAATTCAACAGGTGTGCTGTTTCCTTCTGCTATCGCCTTTTTTGTATAAGGGCAAACGGCGGAGCAGATGTCGCAACCCCAAGCGGAACCGTATTTGAGTATATAAGCCGTTTCCTCGGGCGACAATTCGCCCTTTTTCTGCGTTACCGCGGAAAGGCAATCAAGCCCTTCTCTCATCATCGGGCAAGCGTTTCTGCAAGCGCCGCAGTGGATACAGCTCTTCGGCTCATACGATGCATTCGGGTCGCAACCGAGCACCTCCGGCGCAGCATCGGAAAGTATCTCTCCGATGAAAACGAATGAGCCGTATTTTTCATTTATTATAAGTCCGTTATCGCCCATGAGTCCAAGACCCGCGCATGAGGCGGCGTGTACTTCGCTTATAGCCGATTTATCGGCAAAGCCCCAAAAACGCGCACCGTATTTTTTTTCCAAACGCGGAACGATATCGGCATAAAGCTTTTCAAAAAATATATGATAATCATGTGCGCGCGCATAAACGGAGATGTTTCCCTTTCCGTCGTCCGCGCAATAATAAGGAACAAGGAAAAGTATCGCGCTCTTTATTTCCGAGACGTCAACGCCTCGGCGCGTTATTATATCCTCCGCAAAAATGCGGCATACGGAAAAAGGAAGCGCTTTCACATATTTCACACCATAGTCATTAAAAAATTCACGAAACATAAAAATATATGCCCCCTTTTCTCGGCAGTTGATTTTATCCAAAATTTATGATATAATAACCCTTGCACATTAAAATAATATTAAAAATCTTGTTTTTTATTCAATACGCAATTATATCTTAATATTTATATTTTATCAAATTTTTCGCCATAAAGCAACCCCCAGCGCTTTCTAAAGCAAAAAAAGGCGAAAAAAGGCTTTTATTTTTTTAAAGCCGCTCAAATCTTTTTATCTGAAGGAGTCAAATATGCCCGAAAAAACACCAATATACAATAATGAAAGCATTACAGCGCTCAAAGGTGCAGACCGTGTGCGTAAGCGCCCTGCCGTTATCTTCGGCTCGGACGGCATTGAAGGCTGCGAACATTCCGTTTTTGAAATACTCTCCAACTCCGTAGACGAAGCGCGTGAGGGTTACGGAAGCGTTATATATATAACTGTTACAAATGACGGCGTTATCTCCATAGAGGACGAAGGCCGCGGTGTACCGCTCGATTTCAACGAAAAAGAGGGCAAATACAACTGGGAGCTTGTTTATTGCGAGCTTTACGCAGGCGGTAAATACAACAATAACGATAACGATTCAAACTATAAATATTCCCTCGGTCTCAACGGCTTGGGTGCGGCTTCCACGCAGTACAGCTCCGAGTTCATGCACGTAAGTTCATATCGCGGCGGCGAACTTTTGGAGATGCACTTTAAAAAAGGCGCTCCCGACGGCGAACTTTTCCGCCGTGCGCTCACAAAAAAGGATAAAAAACACGGTACCGTCGTTACTTGGCGCCCTGACCTCGACGTTTTCACGGATACGGCAATTCCGCGCGAATTTTTCGAAACGATGCTCGAACGTCAGGCGATAGCAAACAAAGGTCTTTCTTTTGTTTTCAAATTCCAAAATAACGACGGCGAATTTGACGAAAAGACGTTTTACTATGAAAACGGTATCGCCGATTATGTTACGGAACTTGCGGGCGAAACATATATAACTCCTCCCGTGTTCTGGCAGACGGAAGCTCGAGGCAGAGACCGCGAGGACAAGCCCGAATATAATTTCAAAGCGGAGATCGCTTTTTGCTTCTCCAACGAAGTCAGCAAAACGGAATATTACCACAACGCAAGCTTCCTTGAACATGGCGGCTCGCCCGACAGCGCAACAAAAACTGCTTTCACTTATGCGATAGATAAATATATCAAAGCAACGGGAAAATACAACAAAAACGAATCCAAGATAGGCTTTTCCGATATCGAGGACAGCTTGCTCCTCGTTATAAACAGCTTTTCAACGCTCGTTTCCTACGCGAACCAGACCAAAAAAGCCATAACGAACGAATTTATCAAAGAAGCACTCACAAATTACCTCAAACACGCGCTTGAAGTTTATTTTGCCGAAAAACCTGCGGAAGCGGACAAGATAGCGGCGCAAGTGCTCGTAAACAAGCGCAGCCGCGAAACGGCGGAGAAAACTCGAGTAGACGTAAAGAAAAAGCTCGCTTCCTCGGGTTCCGACGTGGCAAACAGAGTTGAAAAATTCGTTTCCTGCCGTTCAAAGGACGTAACTCGCCGCGAAGTTTATATCGTGGAGGGCGACTCTGCGATGGGCTCTTGTATCCAGGGACGAGATTCCGAATTTCAGGCGATAATCCCCGTAAGAGGTAAAACGCTCAACTGCCTTAAATGTGGCTATGACAAGATATTCAAAAGCGAAGTCATCGTTGACTTGCTCAAAGTCATCGGTTGCGGCGCAGAGATAACGGGCAAATCAAAATCCGCACAGAATACTTTTGACATCTCCTTGCTCAAATGGAGCAAGATAATCATCTGTACCGATGCCGATGAGGACGGTTTCCAGATACGCACGCTCTTGCTCACGCTCTTTTATCGTCTTTTGCCCACGCTCATAAAAGAGGGCAAAGTATACATCGCGGAATCTCCCCTTTTCGAGATAAACTGCGGCAAAGACACATATTTTGCATATAACGAGCAGGAGAAAGCGGAGATACTTGCAAAGCTCGAAAATAAAAAATACACCATTCAGCGTTCAAAAGGTCTCGGTGAAAACGAACCCGAGATGATGTGGCAAACAACTATGAACCCCGCAACGCGCCGCCTTATTCAGGTAAGTCCCACGGATGCGGAGAAGACAGCATATATATTCGAAACATTGCTCGGCGACGACTTGCCCGAGCGCAAAAGATTTATCAAGGAAAACGGTAAATTTTATCTCAAAGACGCTGATATCTGATAATATTAAATATATAGGAGTGAAAAACAATGGCAAAAAAGAAGACCGATATAAAAGAGACCCTTCCTCCTGCACCGGTAACGCCCCAGCCCATAACGGAAACGATAGAAAAAAACTATATGCCCTATGTAATGACCGTTATAGTTTCACGTGCCATTCCCGAGATAGACGGCTTTAAGCCCTCTCACCGCAAATTGCTCTATACGATGTATAAGATGGGTCTTTTGAACGGACCGAGAACTAAAAGCACAAATATCGTCGGCTCCACGATGAAGCTCAACCCTCACGGAGACGCGGCGATATACGAAACTATGGTCCGCTTGACACGCGGTAACGGAGCGCTCCTTCATCCGTTCGTGGATTCAAAGGGTAACTTCGGTAAGCAGTACAGCTCCGATATGGCTTACGCGGCTTCGCGTTACACGGAAGCGAAACTCGACACATTTTGTAACGAGATATTCGGCGGCATAGACAAAAACGCCGTTGATATGATAGATAACTACGATGCAACGATGAAAGAGCCTGTGCTTTTGCCCACGGCTTTCCCCAACGTGCTCGTATCCCCCAACATGGGCATCGCAGTCGGCATGGCGAGCAAGATATGCTCCTTTAACCTTGCGGAGATATGCGACGGTACGATAGCATTGCTCAAAAATAAGGACACTACCACGGAAGAACTGCTCGATATAATCAAAGCGCCCGATTTTTCAGGCGGCGCAGGCATCATCTATGACAGAAACAAGCTCCACGCGATATACGAAACGGGCGAAGGCAGCTTTACTATGCGCGCTCGCTATGTTTACGATAAAGAAGCAAACTGCATAGACATCCTCGAGATCCCTTATTCTACAACGATAGAGCTTATCCTCAAAAAAATAACGGAAATGATAAAAGACGGCTCGCTCAAAGAGGTTACGGATGCTCGAAACGAGATAGACCTTCACGGTTTCAAACTCACACTCGACCTTAAACGCGGCACTGACCCCGAAAAGCTTATGGCAAAGCTTTTCAAAAAGACTCCGCTCCAGGACAATTTCGCCTGCAACTTCAACATACTCATCGACGGCACCCCCAGAACGATGGGTATCAAAGAGATACTCACGGAATGGATACGTTTCCGCATGGGTTGCGTAACGCGCGAGCTTACATTTGACCTCGGCAAAAAGAAAGACAAGCTCCATCTTTTGCTCGGTCTCGGCGAGATACTCCTCGATATCGACAAAGCTATTCAGATAGTTCGTGAAACGGAAAAAGAATCCGACGTTGTCCCCAACCTTATGGAAGGCTTCAGCCTTGATGAGATACAGGCAGAATATATCGCAGAGATAAAGCTACGCCACCTCAACCGCGAATATATCACGGAACGCATAGCCGAAATAAACGATCTCCGCAAAGAGATAGATGAGCTTACTTCAATCATTGAATCGGAAACAAAGCTCAAAAAATACATCGCAAAACAGCTTACAAAGATAAAAGATAAATACGGTATGCCCCGCAAGACTCGCCTCATCTACGAAGAAGACATCACGAGCTTTTTCGAGGAAGAACATATCGAAAATTATCCTGTTCGCCTCGTGCTTTCGCGCGACGGCTTCTTCAAGAAGATAACGCACAATTCCCTTCGCGCAAGCTCGCTCCGCGGCAGCGACGAGCATAAGCTCAAAGAGGGCGATATCGTTATCCAAGAGGAAGATGCGGAAAATATCGATGAGCTTTTGTTCATCGGAAGCAAGGCGCAGATATACAAATCCCGCGTTTCCGATTTCGAGCAGATGAAAGCTTCTTCGCTCGGCGAATTTATCCCTGCTAAGCTCGATTTTTCAGAGGGAGAGCGCATTGTTGCCATGACTGCTCTTCATGAATACAACGAAGCGCACAATATTATCTATATATTTGCAAACGGCAAAGGTGTTAAGATACCTGTTTCTTCATATGAAACAAAGACCAACCGCAAAAAGCTCATAAAAGCATATTCCGATGCTTCTCCGCTCGTTGCGGCGATATATGAAGCGGAGCCTTTCGACCTTATGATAGGTACAAACTCTGGCAAGGGTTGCATCATCAACACCTCGCTCATTCCGCTCAAGACAACGAGAACGAGCACAGGCTCCTCCTTGCTCTCACTTAAAAAAGATGACGAGGTGGCTTTTGCAATCAAAGATTTCGAAAAGCAGTTCCCCGATACAACAGGACTTCGCAAAGTGAAAGTCCCTGCCACACCCTCGGCGATAAAAAAATGAGCTCTCTTGACACAAAGGAGACAATATGAAAATAACCATCATAACAAAAGATGAGATATTTTCCCGTATGCTTTTTTGGGAGATATCGCAGTTCGGCGTTCAGATATCGATATTTGAGGATCTTTGCGCCGAATCGCAGGAGGAAGCCGAAAGATCTGACTTTACGATCTTGGAAGCGTCCGTATTTTCCGCGCACACAGAAGAAGTTTCTTACCTCGAACACACGCAGATAATACTTTTCGGATATGATGAAGAATTTTCCGCGCTCGAATTAAAGATACCCTCGGGATTTCACATATTCAAGCGACCTTTCCTCGTAAGTGAGATGATGACATATATATTCGAAAAGAACGACGAAAGCTTGCTCGGTGTTCGCCCTGCAAAACGCAGAAAGAGTCCTGCCGATTCGTTGATACTCAACGCAAAGAGCCAGACTGTCGTTTACCGCAAGGAAACGATAGAGCTTACGCAAAGAGAATTTGCGCTTTTGGCTCTGCTGATAAAATATAAGGGCGAAATAGTAACACGCGCGCAAGCGGCGCAAGCTGTTTGGGGCAAAGACGGCGATGTTGAAACTAATGTTGTCGATGTTTATATCCGATATCTGCGTGAAAAGCTCGACGAGCATTTCGGGATAAAGATGATATCGACCGTTCGCGGCAAAGGTTATACGATAAAAACAGAATGAACCTTTTTAAAAAGGTTCATTTCTTCAAAACAACACTATGCTATATTTCAGGGGCGACCTTTGGTCGCCCGTTTCCCATCGCAACAATTTTGTCATTGATAAAATCAGAGCCATGCACCAAAGGTTCCAAACTAAAAGCCATCAATCTTGATATGTGCCCTGCGGCGTGGTTCCGAGGGTGGCTCCCCTCGGGGAGCCGCATTTGATACATCAATCTTTTTTCGATACGATTCTCCCAAGCGATAAACCTGCAAGGTTTTCTGCTTCTTTTGCGAGCTTTTTTCAGATAAAGAAAAGCAAAAAATCCTTCTCCTGTCGGAGAAGGATTTTTTATCTTAGTTGAATACAACTACTTTTGCAGGGTCTGTGTTATCAAGGTAACCGATATATGTGTTACCTGTAGCGAGAGTAAGCTCTTCGCCTGTAAGTGTTGTGAGCTTGAGTGCGCCGTCTTCGTCGGGCTTGCTCCACTTGATGGAGATGCACTTGCCGCCGTAGAAGTAGTAACCCAAACCTTCGCCTGTTGTCTTAACGGAAGCAACGTGCGGATCTTCAACAGTACCGTTTACTCTGGAAACGTCTGTGTAAAGCGTGATAAGGTTTGTGAAGTTGAGCTGTTCGCCCGTTACAGCGTCAACGTGGGGGATCTCATCCTGAGAACGGTAGTATTTGCCGTTCTTGTATGTGTAAGAAACCTTCTTTTCGCCTGCGAAGTTGTCCATTGTGAAGTAAAGGCTTACATTTGTAGCGTTGGATGCGTTTTCAAGAACTTTCTGTGTACCTGCGGCGATGAACTTGAGAGACTGTGTTGTTACGCCGATGTATGTGTTACCGGAAAGGTTGAAACGGCTCGTCTTTGACTGGAGAGTTGCAAGAAGCGCTCTGGATGTGATAAGTGTATCATATTTGAGATCCACACGACCTGTGTTGTAAGAACCTGTGTAATATTTGATAGTGCCGTATTTTTCGCCGCCCTCTTTTGTACCGAAAGCGTATTCGTCTTTGGTGTTGATATAGCCGTATGTGTTTTTGCCGAGAGAAGCATCCCAAGAACCGCCCAAACGCTGAGAAGCAGTTGTAGCAAATTCTTCATATGTGGAGCCACCGTGGCAAACTAGGATAGCGTTGTGGTTAGCTGCGAGGTCGATGTGGAAGATTCTCGCGGAGCGAACGTTGCAAACGTCATCAAGGTTTGTGTAATCGGAAACGACCATAAGGAAACGTGTGATGCCGGGAGCAACGAGTGTTTCATAAAGGATGTCTGCTTTGTTGAGACCTGTCTGATGTGCAAGAGCAACACCGATGTTATCTACAACGATAGCAACAGGGCGCTTGAGAGAAGCGTCATATGTAGTTTTAAGACCTGTAAGGGGGTTGATGTAGTTACCAACGCCGACATCGATAATATTGGAAGTTGTGCCTGTTGTAGCGTCAACTGTTCCGGATGTTGTGGAATCCGTTGTTTCTACGGAACCTGTTGTTGTGTTGCCCATAGGGATATGGGGGTCTTTTGTTGTGGAAATTTCGCCCTCGTTATTGCATGAGAACAAGAACATACTTGTCGTCATGAATGTCATAATAACGGCAAAAATGAGAGCAATTCTTCTGATTTCTTTTTTCATTTCTTTTACTCCTTAAAAATTTTTTATTCGTTACCGCATTACGGCAACGAACCATTCCTTTTCTCATGTTTTTTCACAAACTTCAGAGAAAAATTTTGTTTTTCATCGTAGATTAAGTATACCATATAGGTATATAAATGTCAAACCATTTTTATAACCTTTTTACGCCGTGTTATCGCAAAATAAGATATAGTTATACAACAACATCCTCGTTCTTGTCGGAATTTTGGCTTTTTTTGCGAGAATTATTTTTCTCACGCAAAGCACGGAAAAAATCCGAGAGCATGGAAGCACATTCTTCTTCCCTTACACCGCTTATTATTTCAGGCTTATGGTTAAGGGGGTATGCGTTAAGGTCGAGCACTGAACCGAAAGCACCTGCTTTTGTATCTTTTGCACCGTATACTACGCGCTTTATGCGCGAATTTACTATGGCTCCGGCACACATCGGGCAAGGTTCAAGCGTTACGTAAAGTTCGCATTTGTGCAAGCGCCAACCGCCGAGTTTTTTGCAGGCAGCGGAAATAGCCAGCACTTCCGCATGGTTTATAGCGTTTTTTTCTGTTTCACGGGTATTATATGCTGCCGCGACAACTTCGCCTTCGCAAACTACGACAGCGCCGACAGGCACTTCTATAAGCTCGAGCGATCTTTTCGCTTCCTCTATGGCAAGCCCCATGAAATGGTGAAACTGTTCTTCTTGTGTCATATGAAATTCATTATTACCGCACTTGCGATAAAGAGTATCATCGGAAATGTGAGGAACGCAGAGGAAGCGACGTTACCGTAATCTCCGTTTGAAAATTTCTTTGATATATTCGGCGCCAGCATACGCAATGCCACGAGCAAAAGCACGAACATTACAACGAGTATCAGCATCATAAGTCTCGTGTAGGAGATATACTCCATTCCGGAGGATACTCTGCTCAAAATATATGTGATAAGATTATTCAAAAAGTGTATTCCGATAGTATAGCGCACAGAACCCGTTTTGATATACACGAACCCTAGCACGAAACCACAGATGAATGCATACGGAAAAGTATAATATGAATAATGAGCCAAGCCGAAAAGGAGCGAAGAGCCCATCACGGCGAAAGTAGAACCGAAAACGGTAAGTTCACGGCAAAACAACTTTCTGTAAAGAAATTCTTCGCAAACAGCAGGAACGACGGCGCATTTTATAACGGAAAGTATTGTCATCAACACTCCATCGTTGGCATAAGACACCGTAGCCATGGGAAAAGCAGCTGAATAGAGCAGACCGAAAATGAATATCAATTCAAATCCCGCGAAAGCAAGCAATATATTGTATTTTACAGAGCCGTTAGGCGCATTTTTTGTTCCTATCTTTTCAAATTTTGCGGCGCGTTGCATATTTATAAAAACAACGGCGGGCACAGCTTGAAAAAGCACGGAAAACGCTATCGATACAAGCATTTTTACGATACTGTTTTTAAATTCCATCTCGGAAATGAAAATTGCATAAAGCCAATAAAACAGCAATCCCGCCATAAGCGAAACAGCTATGTTTTCCGAAGTCCGTTTAGCGCGAAATACCATTCTTTCCACCTTCCCAAAACCAAATGTTCCGTAATATTTTACCATATCAAATACAAAAAAACAATATTATTTTCGCTTTTTAATCTTATAATTGAGAAAATTTACAAATCATCATACGATATCGCCGCGCAAATGCAAATAAACACAATATTTTTTTCATATTTATTTTATATGCTTGACAATGCCAAGCTTTTAAAGTAAACTTTTTTATATAAATCAAATCGATCAAACGAGGAAACGATAATGGATCTTAATAAAATTCTTTCGAAACTTGAAAATTGTCCTTGCGGCAAAAAGCATACTTTTTTCACAAAAGCGATAGAGATCGGCAGCGGTATAACAAAAGATACGGGCAAGATCTTGCGCGATAACGGCTTTGAAGACGAACTTTTGCTCGTTGCCGATGAAAACACCATCGCCGCCGCACAAGGTGTGCGCGAAAGTCTTCGTGAAGCAGGCTTTGCCGTTAAAGAACAGATATATGAAAATCTTATGTATGCTCGCGCAGAGCAGGTCGATGAGCTTTTGGAGCTTTCAAAAGATGTAAAAGGCATCATCTCTGTCGGCACAGGCTCACTCAACGATATCTGCCGCGTTACCGCTTACAAAACAGGCAAAAAATTCTGTATCTTTGCGACAGCGCCCAGCATGGACGGTTTCGCATCAGACACAGCACCCATAATCAAAAACAATTTCAAAGAATCTTGGAAAGCCGAACAGCCTCTTGTCATTATCGGCGACACAAAAGTGCTTGCCGCCGCTCCTGCGGAACTTAAAGCTTCGGGTTTTGGCGATATGGTGGCAAAATATATCGGTCTTGCCGAATGGAAGATATCAAATCTTCTCATCGGTGAATATTACTGTGAAAATATCGCCGATATAACAAAGCAGGCTGTCGAAAAGATAGCCGCTCTCGCGGATAAGATATGCGAAAACAACGAAGAAGCGGCAGGTGCCGTTATGGAATCTCTCGTTCTCACGGGTCTTGCAATGAAATTGGCGGGTTGTTCTCGCCCTGCATCGGGTGCGGAACACGTTGTTTCCCATTATCTCGAATGTTGGAAAGTAAACAGAGGTATCTGGCCCGAATTTCACGGCAAAAAAGTCGGCGTTATGACGGTCATACTCAACCGCGCATACCGCAACCTTGCGGAACGCGTTACGGAGGTTGAGCCCACAGCTGATAATACGGATTGGGATCTCGTATATTCAAAATATGACGAGTGTATGCACGATGATGTAAAACGCATGAATGACCCCACCATAACAGATAAAGTAGACCCTGCGCGCCTCAAAGAATGTTGGAGCGATATTCGCAAGATAATTTTCGAAACGCTTCCCGACGACGAAACGCTCATGAAGCTTATGAAAGCGGCAGGCGCGGCTACAACTCCCGAAGAGGTACACGTAAGCGATAAACTTCTCAAGGATGCGTTGCAGTTCCACCCCTATATGCGCTATCGCTTGCTCATAACAAGACTTATGCCCATGCTCGGCATGGATATAATGGATTTTATTGAATAAAACAATATCACCAAAGGGCGACTAATGATCGCCCTTTTCATTTTTTAATTGAATTTTTATCTTATATAATAATATAAAAGCTTTTCTTTCAGATAAAGAAAAGCTTATGAGAAAAATAACACCTAATCCGTCAGCCTTAGGCTGACACCTTCTCCCATCGGAGAAGGCTTTGCGACAGGATCAAGTCCATGCCATACAATGCAGTCGCAAGTTTAGTTGAAATTTTCAGCAAATCAAAAAGGATATTGCTTTTTCGCAATATCCTTTTTCTTTTATCAGTTTTTGATTACCTTTGAAAGGAACTCTTTGAGTCTGGGGTTCTTGGGGTTGTCGAAAAATTCATCGGGAGCTGCGCTTTCGCTGATGTTACCATCGGAAACAAAGAGCATTCTCGTTGCAACTTCTCTTGCAAAGCCCATTTCGTGTGTTACAATTACCATCGTCATGCCCTCGTCCGCAAGCTGTTTGATGAGGTCGAGAACTTCGCCGACCATTTCGGGGTCAAGCGCACTCGTGGGTTCGTCAAAGAGCATTACTTTCGGATTCATGGCAAGCGCACGGATGATTGCGATACGCTGTTTCTGACCACCGGAAAGAGTAGAGGGGTAAACGTCTTTTTTATCGTAAAGTCCTATTCTCTTCAAAAGTTCGGTAGCTTTTGCTTCCGCTTCTTCCTTTGTCTTGAGTTTAAGACGAACGGGGGCAAGCGTCAAGTTTTGCATTACCGTGAGGTTGTTGAAAAGGTTGAAGTGCTGGAATACCATGCCGATATCACGACGCGCGAGGTTGATATCGTGCATCTCTTCGGACAATTTTTTCATAACAGTTTTAAACTGTTTGCCTTCGTGGTGCTTTGTAAGCAAGCGCTCGTTGATTATCTTTTCGATAGCGGCTTCATCGGAGATGCCGTTGTTGTGCGCTTTTACGGAAGCAAATGTTTTGGAAGCTTTGATAGCTTCTTCGTGAAGATAGGGGTCGGGTTCTGTAACGAGCTGACCATCGAGCAAAACTTCGCCGTATGTGGGAGTTTCCATGAGGTTCATGCAACGCAAAAGTGTTGATTTACCGCTACCGGAAGGTCCGATGATTGCAACGCGTTCGCCTTTTTCTATCTCACAGCTTACGCCGCGAAGTACGGATACTTCGCCAAATTGTTTATAAATATTCTTAACGTCTATCACTTGAACGAAGTCTCCTTTCGATTTTCTTTATAAAGAATGTGAGGAAATAAACTATTGCGAGATAGAACAAAGCAACTACCGACATAGGTACAAGGTAGCTTGCCATATTGTTACCACCGCCGATTATCTTTGCCGCCATTGTAAGGTCATACATACCGATCATGCTGACGATGGATGTTTCCTTGATAAGAGCAATAAGCTCGTTACCGATGGCAGGGATAACGTTTTTGATAGCCTGGGGGATAACTATTCTCATCATAGTTACATTACCGGGCAAGCCGAGTGCTCTGCCCGCCTCCGTCTGACCGATGTCAACGGAAAGGATACCTGCGCGGATGTTTTCCGCAACATATGCGCCGGAGTTGAAACCGAACGCGATAGTAGCCGTGATAATTTCCGGGAAGCCGCGGAATGTGAAGATAACATAGAACATGATAAAGAGCTGGAGCGCCATAGGTGTACCGCGGATTATCGTTATGTATATCTTGCAGATTATCTTAGGGATCTTCATAGCCTTGGAATCTCTTGCGATGGAGACCATGGCAACGAGAGTACCGAGGATAAGACCCAATATAGCGGCAAGAACGGATATTATAACAGTCGTTTTCAAGCCTTCCAAAATAGTCAACATATATTTTGGAGTCGAGAAAAGTTGAAATACCTTTTGTAAAAAATCCATTTTTAATTTTCCTAACTGAAATAAATTTGTGAGGGAAAAATCCCCATACAACACGAAAAAGAACTGCGTAATAACACGGTTCTTTTTCATATTATTTATATTGTTTACTTATTTGTCAAAGCCCATATGCTTCATAACGAGCTTCTGGATCTCAGACTGACCGTTTTCGTCAGCAACGAGGAGAGTTGCGAGAACTTCGTTGATAGCATTGAGGAGCTCTGTGTTGCCCTTTGTTACGCAGATAGCATATTCTTCCTGAACGGGAGCGTCTTCTGCATCTGTTTCGCCTGCATAGTAAAGGGGAACAGCTTTGAGGTTTGTATTCTTGGAAGTGATGTATTCAGCGGGAAGCTGGTCGATTACAACAACGTCAACGATGTTGCTTCCGATACCGTCAGCTGCGAGCTGTGCGTTATCAAAGGGTTTGTGTCCGGAGTTTGTTCCGTAAAGAACGCCGTCATAACCATAATCATTGTCAGCTGTAGCGTTGATTTCACCGTCTACGTAGATCCAACCTGTTGTATCGAGCTGTGTGCCGATAGTCTTGCCTGCGATAGATTCCCAAACAACGTATTCGCCGTCTGCATTTGTCTTTGTTACGATGCTTGCGTCATCTTTAGCGAAGATAACATACTGAATGGATGTGTAGTAAGGTGTAGAGAAGTCTACTTTTTCTTTTCTTGCATCTGTGATAGTGATACCTGCTGCGCCTGCATCGCAAACTTTGCCTTCTGCAACGCTATCGATGATACCGGAGAATTCTGTGTTTACGAATTCTACCTCTTTGCCGAGTTTTACGCCAACGAGGTTCATGATATCAACGTCAACGCCTGTAATCTTTGTGCCTTCGTAATATTCAAAGGGAGCGAAGAATGCGTTTGTCTGAACAATAATTTTTTCGGAGCCGCAAGAAGCGAGCGCGAACATCATGCAGAGCATCATTGCTGCTGCAAGAACAATACTGATAATTTTTTTCATTTTATGTTTCCTCCATAGTAGATTTTTAAATAGCATACTAATTATTATAGTGCATACTTCTATGTTTGTCAACACTTATTTTGAAAAAATATTCGTTTTTTTGCCATTTATGCGCTCCCGCATGAATAAAGTTGCACGTTTCACCGTCAGTTCACAAGAATATCGGCGATCTCATTAACCGTACCCGCACCGAGTATGAGTATAGTGTCATCTTTTTTCGCAATTTCTCGGATTTTTTGTGCGGCAATGTCGTATGAACCGGCATATTCGCCGCCAGATACCGCATCGGCGAGCATCTTTGAAGATACGCCGAAAGTGTTCACTTCTCGCGCGGCATATATATCGACAAAAAATGTTTTGTCCGATCCGTCGAAAGATCTTGCAAAATCATCGAAAAGAGAAGCCGTGCGCGAATATGTGTGCGGTTCGAAAACGCATATCACTCTGCCCTTGCTCATCTTTTTCGCCGCATCTATCGAAGAAACAAGTTCTTTGGGATGATGAGCGTAATCTATATAGACTTCGGCTCCGTTCATGCTTCCCTTTTTCTCGAATCTGCGTGAAAGTCCCTTGAAATCGGCGAGGTGTTTCGCTATTTCCTGCGGTCTTACGCCGGCGTGGTCGCAAACGGCGCAAGCAGCGAGCGCATTGTATACATTATGCTTGCCCAAAACAGAAAGTTTTACATGGCAGAAAGCTTCTCCGCACTTCAATATGTCAAATTCAGCGCATCCGCTATTGTATACAATATTCTCGGCTTTATAATCGGATTCGTTTTTTATGCCGAATGTCGTTTTTTCTATGCCGTCCAAGGCGGAAACGCTGTGTTCATCGTCGGCGCAAGCAACAACGAGCGGCGCATCCGAATCGAATGCGAGAAGCGCATATTTTCTGAAAGAACTTTTTATCTGCTCTATACCGCCCGTGAAGTAATCCGTATGATCGAGGTCGATATTCAATATCACCGATACTGACGGGAAAAATTCCAAAAACGAATCTTTATACTCGCAAGCCTCGAAAACGAAATCTTCGCCCTTGCCCACGCAGTAAGCGCCGCCCATCTCCTCTGTTTGAGCGCCGCACATTACCGTAGGGTCTTTGCCGCAGGCGATGAGTATATGCGATATCATGGAGGTGCAAGTGGATTTTCCGTGTGAACCCGAAATGCCTATCCTCGTTTTATATTTTTTCATAAGATAAGCGAGCGCATCCGCGCGGTATATTATCGGCATACCGCGTTTTTTTGCCTCTTTAAGCTCAGGGTTCTCCTCATTCACGGCGCCCGTATATATAACGGCATCCGCGCCGATGACGTTTTCCGCGCTATGACCGTGAAAAACTTCTATTCCCGAGTCGCAAAGCTTTCTTGTCATGTCATTTTGCGCCCTGTCGGAGCCGCGCACGGCATACCCTTTGGAATGAAAAACAAAAGCTATGCTGGACATACTTATTCCGCCTATACCGACAAAAAAGAGCGAACGCGCACCTTCGAGCACGCGAAAAATTTCTTCGCAAGACATATTAAGACCTCTTTCAATAATTTAAAACTGTGTTGTTCATATATGCGTAACACAACCGTTACACATAAGCAAAAAAAATTCAAAATTTAATTACCTTTAATTTGAATAAAATTCATAATTAAGTAGTAAAATATAGAAAACGATGAAAAAATCTTCAATACTTAAATCCACTACTGTAAGGAGAAAATGCAAAATGGAAATCACAGACGTAAAAATCAGAAAAATCTTTGAAGAAGGCCCCATGAAGGCCGTAGCCTCACTCACGTTTGACAATGCGATCGCTCTTCACGATGTTAAAGTAATAAACGCAAGAGACAAGTATTTTGTCGTTATGCCTTCCAGAAAGAATCCCGACGGCACATATCGTGATATCATCCACCCCATCAACGCACAGATGCGTGCAAAACTTGAAGAAACAGTTATCGGTGCTTATTTCAAATACCTCAAAGATATCGAAGACGGCGTTATTCCCACACCCACATATTACAAGGAAGAAGAACCCGTTGAATCCTTCGCAGACTAAGCCGCATTAAGAAAATTTCTGACCTCTCTATGATCGGATCCGACATTATTGTGCCGGGTCCGATCTTTTTCATGCAATATCCGCAACATCAAAAAGGCTTTCCGAACGGTAAATATTCGGAGAGCCTTTTGACATGGAAAACGGTATTTTTGCCTCTTTCGTGAAAAAGCCGCGTCAATATCCGAATTTTCCGCTTAAACTGTCGTCGTTGTCTATCCAATCGGCAACATTATATATCGTATATTCCGTGGGAGTATCGCGAACAATAACGCGCTCTATGCCTGCGTTGATGACCTGACGTTTGCACATCATGCAAGAGCAGGTGCCGGGCATGAGCTCGCCTGATTTTACATCTATGCACGCCATATAGAGCGTGGAACCGAGCATCTGGTCGCGCGAAGCCGCGATTATCGCGTTTGCTTCCGCATGAACGGAACGACACATCTCATATCTCTCGCCGCGCGGTATGCCCAAGTGATCACGCATACAATAGTTTATATCCGAGCAATTTTTGCGTCCGCGAGGAGCGCCGTTATAACCCGTCGATATTATTATATCGTTTTTTACTATAATTGCGCCGAAAGCGCGGCGAAGGCACGTGCTTCTCTGCGCCACTGTCTGCGCTATATCGAGGTAATAGTTTTCCTTATCGGGGCGTTTAAATTCTGCCATAATATTCTCCGTAAAATTAAAATATATTATTTTGCAGGGTCAAATTCGAAAACAGGGAGCGTCTGAAGTTTGAACAGGTTCATGACATGGAGTCTGTCTATCTTAGCTTTTACAGCTTCGTCTTCTATGATTCCTTCGCGGATATATTTATCGAGTGCGGCATATGTAAAGCCGAGCTTATCCTCATCCGTTTTGCCAGAAAGACCGTCGGAGGGTGCTTTTTCGATAAATTTTTCGGGGAGTCCCAAATATCTGCCGATCTCTTTTATCTCCGCAACAGTGAAGCGAGAGATGGGACCGAAGTCGCCTGCGGAATCGCCGTATCTTGTGGAATAACCGACCCAATCTTCGGAAAGGTTGCAAGTGTTCGCAACTCTGCCGTTTTTGGACTGAGAGATAGCGTAGAGCGTGGTCATACGTATTCTGGGCGGCAGATTTATCTTTGTCTGTTCGGATATATCCACTCTTCCGCCCAAAGCTTCATAAACTCCGGCAACGGCAGGATGGATATCAACAACGATATTCTCGATATCGAGGTATTCGCAAAGGTCGTGCGAATAGTCGATGTCGCACTGTTCGCCGTCGGGCATAAGTACGCCGAAAACTCTTTCCTTGCCGAGCGCACGGCAGCAAAGAGCCGCCGTAACGGAGCTGTCCTTTCCGCCCGAGATGCCTATGATAACATTACATCCTTTGCCGTTCTTTTCAAACCAATCCTGTATCCAGGCAATGCAGCCGTCAACAGCTTTTTTAACATCGAAATTATACATTATTATCACCGCCAAATTTATTTTTTATTTCATCAAGGCTCCCGCATTTTTGCAAAAGCCTTGATGTTTTTGTATTTATATTTAATTAAAGTGCGTCTGCGATATCGAGAATGAGTCTTTCTGTCTTTTCCCAACCGAGGCAGGGGTCTGTGATGGATTTACCGTAGATGCCGTCGCCGATCTTCTGGGAGCCGTCTTCTATGTAGCTTTCGATCATGAAGCCTTTAACGATCTTGCGGATGTCTGCGGAATATTTGCAGGAGTAAAGAACTTCTTTTGCAATACGGATCTGCTCAAGGTACTTCTTGCCGGAGTTGGAGTGGTTCGTATCGATGATGACAGCAGGGTTCTTGAGGTCGGGCTTCTTAGCATATTCTTCGCAAAGGTGCATAAGGTCTTCGTAGTGGTAGTTAGGCATGGACTGACCGTGCTTGTTTACGTAACCGCGAAGGATGGAGTGAACATATTCGTTGCCCTGGCTCTCAACTTCCCAACCACGGTAGATGAATTGGTGAGCGTGCTGACCTGCCGTAACAGAGTTCATCATAACGGAGATATCGCCGCTCGTGGGGTTCTTCATACCAACAGGAATGTTAAGACCGCTCGCCGTAAGTCTGTGCTGCTGGTCTTCTACACTGCGCGCGCCGACAGCAACATAAGAAAGAAGGTCGGAAACATAGCGGTGGTTTTCGGGGTAGAGCATTTCGTCCGCTGTGGAAAGACCTGTTTCGGAAAGTGCTCTCATGTGAAGTTCACGAACTGCAACGATACCCTTGAATGCGTCGGGTTCTTCGTTGGGGTTGGGCTGATGTACCATGCCTTTGTAACCGTCGCCAATCGTTCTGGGCTTACCTGTGTAGATTCTGGGGATGATGATGAGCTTGTCCGCCACCTTATCCTGAACGAGCTTCAATCTCTGGATGTAATCCATAACGGAATCTTCGTTATCTGCGGAGCAGGGTCCGATAACGAGGATCATCTTATCGCTTTCGCCCTTGAAAACAGATTTGATCTCAAGATCTCTTGCCGCTTTTACCTGTGCAAGTTCCATTGTGAGGGGGTACATTTCCTTTACTTCCATAGGAATGGGGAGCTTGCGTTTGAAATTCATATTCATAATTATTTGCCTTGACCTTTCTGAGTTTGTTTTTTTATTTGTTATAAAATTTGAGTTCCGAAATTATTTTTTATCGAACATCGCGCGGCGCTCAGTGGATGTACGCATCATCTTTTTCATGGTTTCAACGTCATCTGTCTCCATAGCGCGGCGAAGTTTTTCGAGTTCTCCGCTGAATGCTTTGATCTCTGAGATGAGGATATCTTTGTTGAGCATGAAAAGTTCGCTCCACATATCCTCGTTTATTCTTGCAATTCTGGTAAGATCTCTGAACGAGTCGCCCGTATACTGGCAAAGGTTCGCGTCATCGTTGCAAGTCATGAGCGCAACCGCAATGCAGTGAGTGAGCTGGGAAAGGAAGCCTATCATTCTGTCATGCTTCTGCGGAGAAAGCTCTGAAATATTGCCGAAACCGAGCATTCTGCCAAGCTCTTTGCAAGTTTCGATAGCGTATTCCGTGTTCTTTTCCGTGGGCGTTACGATGTAGTTTGCGCCCTTGAACATTTCTTCGTTGCTGTTTTCAATACCGTATACTTCTCTGCCCGCCATAGGGTGAGCGCCGATAAATTCAACGCCTTCGGGAAGGAGCGCCTGTATCTTATCTACAATAGCGCCTTTGACACCCGTAACGTCAGTAATGATAGCGCCTTTTTTGAAATATTTGCCGTTTTCTTCTATCCATTCAATAAAAACGTGAGGATAAAGCGCAAATACAGCAATATCTGCTTCGCCTATCATTTCCGTATCTATCTGAGTAGTACCTCTTGCTATCATCTTGTGCTCGAGCGCGTAATCTATCGTGCTCTGCTTTCTTGTGATGGCAAGAACCTCGTAGCCCTGACGAGTGAGCGACTGAGCATAGCTACCGCCCAAAAGACCCAAGCCTACGATAAGTATTTTCTTGTTTTTTTCAATTATCACTTTTAAAAACCTCTATTCCAAGTTCTGTTATTACTTCAAAAAAGTCGGGATAGCTCTTTTTGACTGCCTGCGCGCCCGTTATGGTGCCGCCCGTGAGGGTGCAGAGCACCGCCATGGACATGACTATTCTGTGGTCATTGTGTCCGCAAAGAGCTTCCGTCGGGGCATGGAAATGTCCGCCCTCAACGATTATCTCGTCTTCACCGACAAAAACGGGAACACCGAATTTTGCAAGCTCTTGCGCCATAACGATGCCACGGTCGCTTTCTTTTATTTTAAGGCGAGCCGTGCCCGTAAGTTTCACGCCGTTTTTGACCGCCGCCACACTCATAAGTATGGGAGCAAGGTCGGGGCAATCCGAAATGTTTATCTCGGGTGTACCGTTCGAAAGCAATTTGAACTGCTCTATATATGCTTTGTCGCCCTGTGCGCTGTCTTCGCAAAGACCGTCTATCTCAACGTCTCCGCCGAGAAGATCAAGCGCGGAAAGGAACGCCGCATTTGAATAATCTCCCTCTACACGTTCGGAAGCAGGGATATATTTTTGATCTCCTTTTATGTAAAGCGTAAGTTCATCTTTCCATTCCGCTCTAACACCGAATCTTTCAAGCGCTTTTATCGTTATGTCGATATAAGGCTTGCTGTCAAGCGGAGGGAGTATGCATATCTCGCTGTCTCCCTTGAGGAGCGGAAGCGCAAACATGAGTCCGCTTATAAATTGGCTGGAGATATTGCCGGGAACCGTGAATCTGCCCGAACGGAGCGGTCCGCGCACGCGAATATGGTCGCCCTCGTGCGAAAATTCGATGCCCTGTTCACGGCAGATATCTTCATACACCGTCAAGGGACGAGTCAAAAGTTTTTCGCTTCCGTAAAGTTTACATTCCATGTCCTTTACAAGGCAGAGCGGTATGAAGAAACGCATAGTGCTTCCGCTTTCGCGGCACATGAGCGCACCTTTGGGTGCACCGTAAGCGTCGCTTTCCTCAAAAACGATGTTTTCGCCGTTTTTTTCGTATCTTGTGCCGAAGCAAGCCTCAACACAATCGAGCGTGGCAAGTATATCTTCGCTTCCCGCAAGACCGAGCACTTCGCTTCCCTTGCCTGCAAGAGCGGCGCAGATTATAAGTCTATGTGCAAAACTTTTTGAGGGTGGAGCGGATACTTTGCCGTGTGCCGTGCTTTTTTCTATTCTTACATCCATTTTTAAATTCTCTTTTCTTTTGCGGGAGCCATGAGGGTGTCTATCGCTTCAAGATAACCGTTGAAGCCATGTCCTGCAATAGTCTGCTCGCAATATTCGCGAACATAGCTGATGCTTCTGAAACCTTCTCTCTTTGAAACATCGGATATATGTACCTCAACTGCGCGTATCGCAACAGCTTTGAGCGCATCGAGTATAGCAACGCTCGTGTGCGTATATGCCGCAGGATTTATAACGATGCCGTCAAACTCGCCCAATGCTTTCTGTATCTTCGTTACTATATCACCCTCATAATTTGACTGATATATCTCAACGTCAACATCTTTTTCTTTGCAATATGCGTTTATCATATCACAAAGGTCAGCATATGTGCTCTTGCCGTAGATATCAGGCTCGCGTATGCCGAGCATATTAAGGTTGGGGCCGTTTATAACGAGTATCTTCATTTTGAAAAATCCTCCGTGATGAACTTCACTGCGTCTTCTGCCGTTGTGTTGTTCTCAACGTGAACGTCGCTCGTGTGCGTGTAGATATCGTATCTTTCCTCGTATCTCTTTTTGAGCATATCTTTATCGGAGGAAAGGGGTCTGTCGCTCGTGGGAACGATGAGGTCGATGTCGCGGTCGATGAAGTATATTCTGCCGTTGTGGCGCAAACAAATAACATTTTCTTCGCGAAGCACTGCGCCGCCGCCCGTGGATATTACAACGCCTGTCTTATCGGCGCAGATATTTTTGATCGTCTCGCTTTCTGCATCGCGGAAAGCGGCTTCGCCGTTTGCTTTGATGTATTCGGCGGGAGTGCCGTATTTTTTAGTGAATTCTTCGTCTGTATCGATAAATTCTCTGCCGAGTTTTTCTGCAATGAGCGCGCCGATGGTGCTCTTGCCGCTGCCGGGCATACCCGTAAGAACGATGTTTTCTTTTGAGTGGAGGATATCTTTATAGATATTTTCCGTTACGGAATCGTCAAACTTTTCGTCAAGGAAAAGTTCTGCCGCCGCAACAGCCTGAGCTACGAGCATATAAAGTCCGTTTACCGCAGGGATGCCTCTCATCTGCGCTTTGATAGCCAATGTAGTTCTCAAAGGATTATAAACTACGTCTACCAAACCTTTAAGGTTCGGGAAGTTGTCAAAACTTACGTCCGTGCCGTCCCAGGGTGTGCCGTCGCATTTCGGATACATACCGCAAGGAGATGTGTCGATGATAAAATCCGCGTTTGCGTAATCGCGAACAGCATCCGCATAAGAGATGGCTTCGTCATGCGCTTCGCATTCAACAAATTTGATAACGCTTGCGCCAAGATCTTCTGCAACTGCGCGAGCCGTTCTGCTCGTACCGCCGTAACCGAGGATGAGGACCACCGCATCTTTGAGGTCGAAACCTGCACGAAGGATGAGGTTCTTAAGTCCGATAAAGTCTGTGTTATAGCCGTAGAGCTTGCCCTCTTTGTTGATGGCGACGTTTACGGCGCCGATGCTCTTTGCCTGCTCGCTTATATAATAAAGGTAAGGTATAATATCTCTTTTATAAGGTATCGTGATATTGATAGCGGTAAAATCGCGTTTTTCAGCGAAATCCGCAAAATCTTCTTTTGCAACTTCTATGATATCGTATGTATATCTTCCCAATTTTTCATGTATTTCCTTTGAAAAGCTATGGGGGAGCTTTTCACCGAGAACTCCGTATTTCATTTTTATCTCCTATCTCCTGATTTTCTTCAAAGAAAAACAGGCAAAAGAACTTTATTATATGTTTTTGCGCTTATTTTTTGAGCGCGTCTGTGCCGTATCTTCCGGAGAGCATATCGCATACTGCGATCGCCGCAAGGCTGTCAACAACTATTCTTGCACGGTGCGCGATGCACGGGTCATGTCTGCCCTCTATGGAAATATCTTTTTCTTCGTTGGAAACGAAATCTATCGTTTCCTGCTTTTTATATATAGACGGTGTGGGCTTTATTACCGTTGTGAAGAGAACGGGGTTGCCGTTCGTTATGCCGCCGTTTATGCCGCCGTTATTGTTCGTTGTCGTATATACTTTGCCGTCATTTATACGGAAAGCATCGTTAGCTTGGCTTCCGCGCATCTTTGCAAAATCCGTTCCTGCGCCGAAAAGCACGCCTTTTACACCCGGAACTGAGAACATCATGTGCGAGATGATGCTTTCGAAAGAATCAAAGTAAGGCTCGCCGACACCTGACGGTATACCTGTTATGACCGTTTCGAGAAGACCGCCTACGCTGTCGCCCTCGGATGCGGCTTTTTCTATCTCGGTTCGCATTTTCACTTCCGCTTCTTCGGAAAGCACGGGAAATACTTTGCCGTAGAGCGCGTCTATATCTTCTTTGTAATCACCGAAAGTTCTGTCGGGTATGCCTGCGAGTTCTTTTATATGTGTTCCGATATATATATCATTTTTGGCAAGTGCGGCACGTGCGATCGCTCCTGCCGCAACGAGTGCGGATGTAACTCTGCCCGAAAAATGACCGCCGCCGCGATAATCCTCATATCCGTGATATTTGCAATAAGCCGCAAAATCAGCGTGTCCGGGACGAGCCAGACCATATGTTTTTTTGTAATCCTTGCTTCTTGTATCCGCATTGGGAATGATTATCGCGATGGGTGTGCCCGTAGTCTTGCCTTCGAAAACGCCGCTTGCGATGACATATTCGTCTTTTTCCTGTCTTGCCGTGGATATCTTGCCCGCAGGTCTGCGGAGCGTGAGCGCATGGCGTATGTCCTCATCGTTTACTTCGATTCCGGGCGCGATACCGTCAAGCACTGCGCCGATGAAAGGACCGTGGCTCTCGCCGAATACCGTAAGACTTACGGATGTGCCGAAAGTATTTTTCATCTTTTTCTCCTTATGCGAATATTTTTGCCGTTCTTTCGCTTATTTCGGGAACGGAAAGCTTCTTTATCTCAAAAGAGCCTATCTCGTTTACGAGCACGGCGTCAATGCCGTCTGCGGCGCTCTTTTTATCGTGCGCCACTGCGTGCATTACCGTTTCAAGTTCCGCACTGTCGAGTTTGAGCACCGTGGGAAGTTCCGCTTTTTTTAGCACGGGAATAAGTCTTTCTCTTACACTGTCCGAACACATGGGGAGCATACCGAGCGCCACACATTCGCCGTGATAGAGCGAACCTGCTTTTTCGCTTTCGATACCATGACCGACGGTATGACCGAAGTTGAGTATCTTACGAAGTCCCGATTCTTTTTCGTCAAATTCCACGACGTGCTTTTTGATGAGCAATGCACGTTCTATTACCGTGTCGATATCAGCATAGATATCGTCAGCCGCTTCGAGCATCTCAAAAAGTTTTGCATCGGATGTAGCGGACATCTTTATAGCCTCTGCCATGCCTGCCGCTACCTGACGTTTGGGAAGTGTTTTCAATACATTCGGGTCGATGATGACCTTTTTCGGCTGATAAAATGCGCCGATGATGTTTTTGTATCCGCCGAAATCGACTGCCGTCTTGCCGCCGATGGACGAATCCACCTGAGAAAGGAGCGTTGTGGGGATGTTGTAAAAGTCAACACCACGCATATACATCGATGCGGCAAAGCCGGAAAGGTCGCCGACAACACCGCCGCCGACAGCTATAACGGCATCTTTACGGGAAAATCCCGATTCGAGCATAGCGGAAAGTATTTTTTGGAGCTGTTCGAAAGATTTGCTCTCCTCGCCCTGCGGAATGACCACTTTAACGGCAGTCTTTGCAAAAGAAGCTACCTTGTCCGCGTATTCGGACGGCACACCGCTGTCCGTAACAACGAGCACCTTGCGGTCCATGGGGATAAGCTCGCCCACGCGCTCGAGCGCGCCTCTTGAAAGTTCTATATCATAGCTTGATGCACCAAGCTCTACTCTGATAACCATAATATATTCCTCAAATTATCTTTATTTTACCGCATATGAGCCGACGAGTTTGAGTCTGTCGCAAACATCGCAAAGCTCTTCCATCATTTCTTCGCCGTTCTTGTTTCTTACGTCGCCCTCTGCTTCAAGGTAGAAGTAATACTGCCACATAAGCTCACGCATGGGGCGAGAGTGAAGTCCGCGCATATTATATCCATGTCTGCCGATGATGTCCATCGCTTTTGCGAGTGCGCCTGCTTCGTTTTTAACCGTGAAAACGAGCATGAAGTTGTCGTCGGGCTTACCGATGCGCTTATTTTCAACGCGCGAGAGAGTTGCAAAGCGTGTTGTGTTCATGTTGCTTTCGTTGATGCCGTGTGCAAGCACCGTAAGACCGTATATTCTGGCTGCTTCATCGCCTGCGATAGCCGCCGTTGTCTTGTCGCCGAGTTCGGCAACGTGTTTTGCAGCAAGAGCCGTGTTTGAATATGAAGAAGGTGTGATATTGTGCTCTTTCAAATATACAGCGGACTGTTCCAACGCCTGCGGATGGCTTATCGCCTGTTTGATATCCTCAAGCTTGCTTCCGGGAACGCCCAAAAGGTTCTGTGTAACCGCAAGACCCAAAACATTGTTTATATAAAGTGAGCCTGAGAAGATAAGGTCCATTACCTGACCTACTTCGCCTGCGTAGCTGTTCTCGATGGGCAATACAACGCTATCGCATTCACCGTTTACAACGGCATTGTAAGCCGCTTCGAAGTTGGGATATGCGATGTGCTGACCGTCGGGGAAAAGTTTTTCCGCCGCGAGAGAAGCGAACGCACCCGGGATGCCGCTGTATGCGATCTTTGCGCCGCTGATGAGCTTATGCTGGAAATTGCGCGAGATCTCCATTGTATATTTAAGATAATTTACATAATAGGAACGAAGCTCTTCGTCCTCAACGAGTGCGCTGTTTTTTGCGATAACAGCATCTTCGCGCGCGGTATCAAGAATGGGGAGTCCTCTTTTTTTCTTGTATTCCGCAACGGCGCGCACTGCATTCATTCTTTTGCAAAAAAGCTCCGCAATGCCTTTATCCGCCTCGTTTATTTCTTTTCTTGCTTTTTCAAGTTCGTCCATTTCCGTTCTCCGTTCCTTAAATTTTTCCGTAATCCTCTGCCAAAGCTTTAAACGCGGGCAATGCGCGTTCTATCTGCTCTGTGGTAACGCAATATGATATTCTTACATATCCCTCTACACCGAAAGAATCCGAGGGAACGAGCAAAAGCTCGTGTTTTTTTGCTCTCTCGCAAAATTCGCCCGCATTCTCTTCAAATGCTTTCACGAACATATAGAAAGCGCCGTCGGGGTATACACATTCGTATCCGTAACTCGTAAGCTCTTTGTAAAGGAGCTTTCTGTTCGTATCGTATACAGTTGTGTCGGATGTTTTGCCCAAGCACGCAGGTATGACTTTCTGCATAAGGCTGGGGGCGCAAACGAAACCGAGCGCTCTGCCTGCGCCGCAAACAGCAAAGAAAAGCTCTTTCCAAGCTTCGCATTTGCGAGAAACGCAGATATAACCGATTCGCTCACCGGGAAGCGAAAGAGATTTGCTGAATGAATAGCAGGATATCGTGTTGTCATAATAGTTCGGCACATACGGTGCAACAGCGCCGCCGTACACGAGTTCACGATAAGGTTCATCCGATATTATATATATAGGATGTGAATATTCTTTTTCTTTTGCGGAAAGCAGAGCGGCAAGCGCTTTTATGCTCTCCTCTGAAAATACAACGCCCGTGGGGTTGTTCGGTGAGTTTACTATAACAGCTTTCGTGTGCTCATTCACCGCAGAAGCGAGCGCTTCCACATCCACCTGAAAATCACCTGCGCGACACTGCGCTACAACGAGCTTTGCGCCCGCACTCTCCGCAAATACACGATATTCGGGGAAAAACGGAGCAAGAGCAACAACTTCGTCCCCTTCGCAAACGATCGCATTTAGGCTTACCGTAAGGGACGCCGCCGCGCCGACCGTCATATAGATGTTGTCGGCTTCATCGTTCGTTCCGTATACATCGGAAAGATATTTTGCAATAGCTTTTCTCGTTTCCATGTCTCCCGGTGCGGATGTATATCCGTGAAGGTCGATGGGATCTGCCTCATCGATAAGCTTTTTGATAGTTTCGTTCACGATGGGCGGAGGGCAAACGCTGGGGTTGCCCAAACTGAAATCAAATACATTTTCAGCGCCGATCTCGGCTTTTCTTTTTTTGCCGTATTCGAATATTTCGCGTATCGCCGAGCTTTTTTTGCCCAGCGCAAGCATTTTTTCGGAAATCATAATATATCTTCTCCCCCAATAAACGGTATATGCCGTATGAATATTCATACAAAAAACGCAGAATGCTTTTTCATGCACTCTGCGAAAAATAAAGAGTGCCGCAAAAAGCTTGTGGCATTCTGCGGCACAAATCGTCTTTTCTGTAAATCAAAAAAACTATGCGGAAAACAGACTGCCCTCATAAAGACGCAGTATAATAATAAAATCGCATAGCATAATAATACAAGTTTTTCATTATTATATCGTCCTTTCTTTATGCGGGGTTTTTTCCGCCTTTTTGTTTAATTATACACTCTTGTGCATATCATGTCAATATTTTTCTGACAAAAATATTTCTTTTGTCAGTTTCCGCATTCAACGCTTATCTCGTTGAACAATGCCAATATATCATCGACGTTTGTTTTGGCTTTTTCCTCGCTCGCTCTGTCGAGCACGGCGTTTCCGTTGTGCATCATGAGCAATCTGTTGCCGTATTCAACGGCAAAACGCAAGTTATGCGTTACCATAAGCGCGGTAAGCTCTTTTTCCTTTACGACTTTGTTCGTAAGTTCCATGATGATATCCGCCGTCTTGGGGTCGAGCGCCGCCGTATGCTCGTCGAGTATGAGCATATCTATCGGTGTCATCGTCGTCATAACGAGCGCCATAGCTTGGCGCTGACCGCCCGAAAGCAAGCCGACTTTTACGTTCATCTTGTCCTCAAGTCCAAGACCGAGGGGAGCCAAAAGCTCCTGATAATGAGAGATGCGCTTTTTGTTTATGCCAAAGCCAAAGCCCGAGCGGATGCCCTTCTGCTCCGCAAGCGCCATGTTCTCCGTTATCGTCAAATGAGGGCAAGTGCCCATGGAAGGATCTTGATATACTCTGCCGATGGTCTTGTAGCGTTTGAATTCGGCAAGGGATGTTATATCTTTGCCGCCAACGATTATCTTGCCGCCGTCTATCGGGATAGATCCGCAGATTATATTGAGCATGGTAGTTTTACCGCTGCCGTTGGAGCCTACGACGGAAACGAACTCGCCCTTTTTAACTTTGAGCGAAAAATCATCGAAAAGAACAGATTCGTTGACCGTTCCGCGGTTGAAGACCTTATGTATATTTTGTAATTCAAGCATCGTGTTTCTTTCCACCTTTCGAAACGGAGCGTTTACGCAAGAACGCGGATATCTTATCATTAAATATAAGGATGAGCGCAAACAATACCGCGTTGAGCAATTTAAGATATATGCCGTCCTTGTCAACAAGAACGAGGTAGTTAAGGCAGAGCGAATATACTATTGCGCCGATAACGACGGATGTCGTTTCCTTGATAAATTTGATATTGGAGAATATCGCCGTACCGATTATAACGGAGGCAAGCGCAAGGACAGCTTTACCTGTGCCGGCGCTGTTGTCATATGATTTTGTAAACTGAGAATATATCGCGCCGGACATCGCAACGAAGCCGTTTGCAAGTGCAAGACCGAATATTTTGTAATTTCCCGCGTTTTTCGCAAGAGTTACGGCAACTCTCTCGTTATCGCCTGTCGCGCGGAGCATATATCCCGCTTTTGTTTTGAGGAAAAGGTCAACCGCCAACTTCAAAACGATGACTATGACGAGTAACATCGCAATTATAACGTAATCTTTTGCGCCCTTGCCGAACATCTCAACAAATTTGCCGTTGAAAATGCCTTCGAGGTTTTCGCTCTTGTAGGAGAATATCGTTGTTGTGAAGCCTGTTTTCGTAAGAAGCTGTGTGAGCGCAAGGTTTACGGAGAGGAGCGCCGTCATAACGATGATACCCGAAAGAAGATTGGAGATCTTAAATTTAACATGGAGTATACCTGTTACGGCGCCTGCCGCCATGCCGACGAAAAACGAAAGCACTATTGCAAGGATCGGATGTATTTCGAGCTTCAACATAAGTATCGTGCTGACAACGCCGCCCAAAGGAAAAGTGCCGTCCACCGACATATCGGGAAAATCCAATATCGAATATGAGATATAAACGCCGAGCGCGATGACCGCGAAGCACAGACCCATCTGAAGTCCGTCTATTGTTGTACCTAAAAATAAAGACATATCTTAAACCTTTCTGAAAATAAGCTTTTATTTGTTTGCGAAAAGCTTATTTTTTATTATCATTCCGCTTCGGCAACGTCCGTTACGGAGATACCTTCGGGAACTGCAAGACCCAAGTTCTTGCAAACTTCGCTGTTATAATAATTTGTGGGATCCGTGATATATGAAACGGGGAGTTCGTCTGCGTTCTTGCCGTTCAATACCATTGCGGCGGATTCACCCGTGAGCTTGCCGACGAAAACATAGTCGATGGATGCGCTTGCCGCACAGCCTACTTTTACCTGTTCTATCTCGGAGCCGAATACGGGAATATTTTTGTCATTTGTGATAGGGAGGATATTTGTTTCAAGCTTGCCTACAACAGTGTTGTCGAGGATATTGATAAAGCAATCCGCGCCACGGTCAATAAGTTCCGTTGTTTTGGAGTCGATCGTTGTGATATCCGCAACGGCGCTGGCGAGTATCTCCATGCCGTTGTATTTTTCAGCGGCTTTTTCAAGGCTTGCTACCTGAACGGGAGAGCTGGATTCTTCCGTGGAATAGAGCACGCCGATCTTGAGGTCTGTCTTGCCCATGAAAGCCGTTACAACTTCGAGCTGTTTTTCAAAATTGGGGATATCGGAAGAACCTGTAACATTTTCGTAGTTTTCCATAACGCTTGCATCTGTAACAGCGCAGAATACAACAGGTATCTCACCATCGGATGCTGTTGCCGCCGTTACGGCAGAGGGTGTTGCTATAGCTATGATGAGAGCGGCTTTTTTATTGATGAATGTTTTTGCCTGAGACTGGGAAACGCTTGCATCGAAGTTGCTGTTTACATATTCGATGTTGTAATCTTCCGCTGTGATACCGTGAGCGGCAAGACCCTGCATAACGCCTTCGTAGCAGTTGTTAAGGGAAGCGTGGGAGCCGAACTGTATGATGCCGATAGTGGGCTTATCATCAGAGGAGCAGGAAGCGAATGTAAAGAGCATAACGGCAAGCATTGCCGCTGCCATGAGCATGGATATTATTTTTTTCATGATAAATTTTCCTTTCGAGATCCAAAAAATATTTATATTTTACCTTTTAAAAATATCTGTTCTTCGCCATCGTGAAGAAAAAATAAACATAAGCCCTGTCCTTTCGAAATTCTTTAATAAAAACAAAAAACGCCCTAATGTCATCAAATGACATTGGGACGAAAATAAACATTATCCGCGGTACCACCCACATATTCGGAGAAAAAAACTCCGCACTTTTCGCATACATTCATACACGGCGCAATGATAACGGAAACGCACCCCGTCAGAGCCTACTTGAGATCTTTCGGTCTGCCCTCGGAAGTCCATTCACAGAAGTTCCACGCACCGCTTCTCACCAACCGCGGCTCTCTTTGCCGTTTTTCAACTGCTACTTCTCTCCCTCATAGGTTTGAGATATCTAATAATTCGATTATAGCACACGCATTTTTATTTGTCAAGGAGATTTTAGCTTTTCTTTCGCCGTGTCTACGGCTACATTGTAGGGCAAGGTCTTGCTCCCGCCGCTGAATCAAAAATTTCGGCGTTGATAGACTTCATTTCAGCAAACAAAAGCCTTCAGTTAAAAGTTAGAATCCGATATCGAGGAGATTTTTTATCTTTTTGCAACTTTTTCTTTAAACAAGAAAAAGTTGAGAGAACCTTTTGCCGGCTTTTTCGGATATGCAAGAAAAGCAAAAAAAGATATCGGTTTGCACCGATATCTTTTAAAGATCAAAGTTCAGCAATAACTTCTACTTCGCAAAGAACATTTTTGGGAAGTGTCTTTACCGCTACGCAAGAACGTGCAGGTTTGGAAACGAAATATTTGCCGTAAACAGCGTTGAATGCCGCAAAATCGCCCATATCGGCGAGGAAGCAAGTTGTTTTTACAACATTGTCAAAAGAAGCGCCTGCTTCGGCGAGAAGCGCACCGATGTTTTTGCATACCTGTTCTGTCTGTTCTTCGATAGTTGTCGCTTCAACATTGCCTGTTGCGGGGTTGATAGCGATCTGACCGGATGTGAAAAGGATGTTTCCTGTTATAACGCCCTGAGAGTAAGGACCGATAGCATCGGGAGCGTTTTTAGTATAGATGATCTTTGCCATGATATGACCTCCGAAATTTATTTTTATATTATATATTGGAATATATTTAACGATATTATCAGTGAACGAGTTTAAAGCCGTTTGCGAAAAGTGCGGAACGGATCTCTTCGATATGTTCAAAGCTCTTTGTTTCCATGCCGATACGCAAGAAGCAACCGTTTACAGCTTGTGCATCGCCGTGTTCGTGGTGAACGGAAACGACATTGCCGCCGTGCTGTGCGATGATGTGAGATACCGCTTCGAGCTGTCCGGGTTTGTCGATAAGTTCGATAACGATGGAGCAAGCTCTGCCGCTCTTGTGGAGACCGCGGTCGATAACACGAGAAAGGATAGTAACGTCGATATTGCCGCCGGAAACAAGGCAAACTACCTTTTTGCCGCTTACGGGGATCTTGCCGAATTTAACAGCCGCAACGGAAACAGCGCCTGCGCCCTCTGCCGTGAGCTTCTGGTTTTCGATGAGGTGAAGTATTGCCGCGGAGATCTCGTCTTCCGAAACGGTAACTATCTCATCTACATATTTTTTGCAATATTCAAATGTGTTTGTGCCGGGGCATTTTACTGCGATACCGTCCGCAAATGTGGAAACGGAGGGAAGAGTCTCTGCTTTGCCCGTGTGAACGGCGTTGAACATGGAGGGAGCGCCCTCTGCCTGTACACCGTAGATCTTGATGGAAGGCTTCAATGTCTTGAGCGCGTATGCCACACCGGAGATAAGACCGCCGCCGCCAACAGGAACGACTACCGCATCAACATCGGGAAGCTCGTTCATTATCTCAAGACCGATAGTGCCCTGACCTGCGATAACATCGTCGTCGTCGAAAGGATGGATGAATGTATAGCCTTTTTCGTCTCTCTGGCGGATAGCTTCTGCGTAAGCATCGTCATAAACACCGTCTACAAGGCATACTTCTGCGCCATAGCGTTTCGTCGCTTCCACTTTGGAGATAGGTGCGGAAGAAGGCAAGCAGATGACGGATCTTATGCCCTGTTTCGTTGCCGCCAATGCAACGCCCTGCGCGTGGTTGCCTGCGGAGCAAGCGATAACACCGTGGGATTTTTCTTCGTCTGTGAGCTGAGATATCTTGTATGCAGAGCCACGAACCTTAAAAGAACCTGTGAGCTGAAGGTTTTCGGGTTTCAAATATACCTCACAGCCGCAATCTGCGCCCAGTCTGGGCGCTTCGATGAGCTGAGTATGGCGAACTACATTTTCCAATACTCTTGCCGCATCATAAACTTTATCGATAGTCAACATATATAACCTCCGTAAAAATAAAAACCGCCTCTGTAACGAGGCGGATATAGATTCCGTTGTACCACTCAATCAATTAGATAAATATCGCATACGATCATATGCGGTCCTTTTAACGCGGGACAGCGTGAGCGCTTACTTGCAAAAAATATCCGCTTTAGGGCTCCTGCTCGGGAATGATCTTTCTCGTACTGCTCCTTACGGCTCTCACCGACCGCCGCTTCTCTTTGCGAAGTATTTGCACGATATTGTTTCCGTCATAGCATTTGACATATTACTAATTGAATTATAAATTTTTATAGCGAAAAAGTCAATAGATTTTTTGATAATTTACGAAAATATAACATCCAAAAGCATCATCACCGCAAAACCGACCAGCGTGAAAAGAGCCATCAAGCCTTTCTTTTCGCCGGATTGGCTCTCGGGGATGAGTTCTTTTGATACGACATATATCATCGCGCCTGCGGCAAACGAAAGGCAGAACGGAAGCATTATTTTTACGTGTGTTACGAGTAACGCGCCGCAAACTCCCGACAAAGGTTCCACGGCACCGCTTATCTGCCCCCAAAAGAACGCGTTTGAGCGCGAAAGTCCCTCTCTTCTCAACGGAACGCTGACAGCCGCACCCTCGGGGAAATTCTGAAGTCCTATGCCGAGCGCAAGCAGACACGCGGAAGCAAGCGTTGCGCCCTTTGCACCGTAAGCGAGCGAACCGAACGCAACACCCACGCAAAGCCCCTCCGGGATATTATGGAGCGTTATCGAAAAAACGAGCAATGACGCGCGTTTTTTGCCGATGTCATCATCATTTTCGGGCATTTTGGCTTTTATAAGGTCAAATATTTTGTCCCCTGCAAAGATCAATGCTCCGCCGCAGATAAAACCGAATATCAGCACCGAGCAAGAGGAAAGACCCTGTTCTTGCGCCATCTTATCCGCAGGGAGCAAAAGCGACCAAAACGAAGCCGCTATCATCACGCCCGACGAAAAACCGAGCATGGCATCCATCACATCTTTGTGCATTGCCTTGAAAAATATCACGACGGATGCGCCGAGCGCCGTAACGCCCCACGTAAAAAGAGTAGCCAACAGTGCTTGCTGATAATACGCAAGCGAAGAAAACCATCTTATCATAACTACCTCGTGAGAAAATAATATCGTCCGATAACAGCATATGCAAAAAGGCACCTACGGTGAGAGGTTTAAGCTTTTCTTTCAGATAAAGAAAAGCTTTATATAGTATGAAAAAAAATGCACTCTTGCGAGTGCATTTTAATTATCTTATTCAACTACGGGCATATTTTTTACTTTCTCATAGAAAGCTGCGTTTGTTGCGTTAACATACGGACCAACATAGAGAAGGAGCAAGCCGAATGTGAATGTGCTGAGGATGTACCAGCCGATGAAAGAGAGCTGAAGTACGAAATATTCCCATTTATGACCATTCATCATCGCTTTGCTTGCGTTGATAGCTTCGGAAGCGCTCATCTGGGGGTTATCGTTAAGGATATAGCACGTCATGGAATAAGAGCAAGCCTTAACTATACCGGGAATGATAAACAAGAGAGACCAAAGAGCCGTAAAGATCTGAACGAGCAAATATGCAACAAAGTTTGTAACAAAATTCTGGCATCCGCTGAAGAGCGTTTCAAATTTTGCCTGTTTCGTTCTGATAAAGCTGAGGTTTACCGCGCAGTAACCCACTACCAAAAATCCGAGAAAAATAGAGCCTATCGCCGTTGCGCTGAGAGCATACCAGATGACCATGTATACAAGGAAAGCACCGATAGCTATGCCCCAATTATTTTTGAGCGAGTCTTTTGCTAAAGTTTTAAGTTCTTTTCTGTTGATCATTTTATAAAATACCTCCAAAGTTATTTGATATATAAAGTTATTTGATATATTCAGTATACTATGTTACAAAAATAAAGTCAATGATTTTTTGTTTGTCGGTGTTTTTTCGATCAAATATTATCTTTTATTTATATGTTTTGTTGAAATATCACAAATATTAAGCAAAATTTCCCACACCTCGATATGCCATTTAAACTAAAAAATCTATTGATTATTTCAAAAATTTATGGTACAATATTTCCAACGAAAAAATTTTTCAACTGACTCTTTGATACCCTACAAATAAAAATCTTTTTCGAAATCTCTGTATGAGCCTGCAACATCTCGCTCCGGAAGGATTTTTGACTATGGATTATAACAAAAATATCAAGTATCTGAAAAGCAACGATAGACTGTTTTACACGGGTGTCGTAGTCATGGGTGTCGGTGTAGTGCTTATTGCGCTGACATTGCTGTTCCACATTTGGTTCATGCCCATGCAAAGCACGATATCTCTCTTGCTCATTGCGGCAGGTGCGGGAATCGCTTTTATACCGCGCTCTATGCGCTCCAACAGCAGTGATCTTGATAGTGCCGTAGCGCAGATGACAGATAAATTTGCAGAAACAACAGCCGAAAGAACAGGTCTTAACGGCTTGCTCATCAAAAATATCCAGCCGTTTGAAACAGGCGCATATACCTTTGATGATATAGGATTTGCGCGCCGCGCAAAAGGCGACCGCAAGGTCCGCACCTCCGTTTACACGGCTTCGGCAATGCTCTTTACAAAAACGGGCATATATATTGCTCAGAAAAAAATAAGTCTTATCGAAGATAAGATAACCGAAAGCAACGCCGAATTTCTCTATGAAGATATAGACAAGATATTTACTTGGTCCGACGACATCGCTTTAGCCGATGGAAGTAAATCGAAACTTTCCTATATTATCATAAATGAAAACGGCAAGGAAGCTATCCGCATCCCGACGGCGAACGGTTCCGCCGCAGACAAACTCTGCAATGATGTGATGCACATGATAAAGCTTTCAAAAAACTCTTGAACCTACCAAAATCTCCTTATAAATTTTACTCCTAAAATAGAAATGCGGTCGTGTCAACCACGGCCGCATTTCTATTTGTTTTTATCACATTTTATTTAAGAACTTCATATTTTACAAGAGTGGTGTTACCTGAACGACCGTTTGTCTGACCGCCCGTGATAACAATAACATCGCCCTTGCCTGCCATGCCGGATTCCTTAGCCATTCTTGTTGCGTTATAGAAAAGAACGTCCGTGGACTGATATTCTTCCGTAAGCATGGGGAGAACCGCCCAAGAGAGCGCAAGTTTGCGCCATGCTCTTTCATCTGTCGTAAGACCGATGATGGGTGTGGGAGAACGGAAACGGGATACCATTCGAGCCGTTCTGCCGCTGAGGGAGCAGGCAACGATAAGTTTTGCGTCAAGATCGATGGCAAGGTCGCAAGTTGCGTGAGAGATAGCGTCCGTTGCGCTGGATATCTTGAATTCCGCGGAGCGGAAACGACGAACATAGTTGATATCCTTTTCCGTCTGCTCTGCTATCTTTGCCATAGCGCGAACAGCTTCTACGGGATATATACCTGCCGCTGTTTCACCCGAAAGCATAACTGCGCTCGTGCCGTCATATACGGCGTTTGCAACGTCGGAGATCTCCGCACGTGTGGGACGCGGTTTTGTGATCATGGATTCGAGCATTTCCGTTGCGGTGATAACTCTCTTGCCTTTAAGACGGCATACCGTTATCATGTGTTTCTGGATAGCGGGAAGCTGTTCAAAGGGTATCTCCACGCCCATATCGCCGCGCGCTACCATGATACCGTCGCTGACATCGATGATATCTTCGATATTATCAACGCCCGAGCGGTTTTCTATCTTTGCGATAAGGTCGATATGCTCGCCGCCGTTATCTTTGAGGAACTGACGGATCTTGAGAATATCTTCTTTTACGGAAACAAAGGAGCAAGCAATAAAATCGATGTCATTTTCAATACCGAAGAGGATGTCTTCTTTATCTCTTTCGCTGAGATATTCCTGTTTGAGTGTTTTTCCCGGGAAGCTCATGCTCTTTCTATCCGAAAGATCGCCGCCGATAACTACCTGAGTTTTGATCTCCTTGTTTGTCGTTTCTGTTACTTTGAACTCAAGCAAGCCGTTGTTGAGAAGTATGGGGTCTCCCACAGCCATCTCGTGCGGAAGGTTCTTGTAGGAAACGGAAACGTGTTTTTCATCGCCAACGCAATCTTCGATGGTAAAAGTAAATTCATCGCCTTCGGAAAGCGTTATCTTATGGTTTTCAAAAGTGCCTATACGATATTCGGGGCCTTTTGTATCGAGCATAAGAGCGATGGGCTGACCAAGTCTTTCACGAACACGCTTTACCATGTCCACTCTTCTCTTGTGTTCGGCGTGATCGCCGTGAGAAAAGTTAAGTCTGGCAACGTTCATGCCGGCTTTGATCATTTTTTCGAGAGTCTCCTCGTTTTCGCAAGCGGGACCCATTGTGCATATAATTTTGGTTTTTTTCATATCCTTCATCTCCGAACATAAAATTTTTTCCAATATACATTTTACCACCAAATCAGCAAGGAAGCAATAGGCTATTTGCATTAAAATAATATTCTACACTTCGAATAAAATGTTTAATCGATTTCACTTGACAATTTGACAAATTCATATATAATTGTAATAACCGACATACATTTTTGTTTTGCTCGGAATCTATATTATGGAGGATCTTTATCATGACAAAGAAGATCACAAGAGTTATTGCCTTGGCACTCGTTGTTGCGCTCGCTTGCCTTACGCTCGCTTCTTGCGGCAAGACACTTTCCGGTACATATTCTGCCGGCGGTTCTGTTCTCGGCACAGGTGCTACTACGACTTACAAGTTCAGCGGCAGCAAAGTTACTCTCACAGTTGAAGGCTCTCTTCTCGGTATGTCCAACACAAAAACATTCGAAGGCACATACAATATCACAGAATCCGATGACGGTTCTATGAAGATCAGCTTTGATTTCGGTGATGAAGACGCTAAGGAATATTCTACTTCCTTCAACTTTAAGGAAGACAAGGATGCAGGCACGATCACTATCGGTCTCATCACTTACACAAAGAAATAATTCTTTAGACAAATAAAAAGGCGTATCGCAAGATACGCCTTTTTATTTGTAGCTTTTGGCTGTTTTTTTCTTAAATTTCCACAGCGATGTGGAAAACGAACGTCTTTTTCGGTGCAAGGGCGATGATGCCATCCTTTTTGGTGATATCCTTTTCGGGGATGCACTCATTCGCGCCGTGCCAAGGCTCTATGCAAATAAATTCCGCGCCGGGTTTTGACCAAAGCCAAAGATGCGGCACCTTGCCGAAGCTCATCTTCATATATGCTTTTCCGTTGCGAACAAGGCTGATGCTTTCGGAACTTACATCCGCAAAGCTCAAGGAGCCTTCGTTAAAGAGATCTTTTGTAAGTGTCATCTCATTGCCGTAAAGCTCTACGGGCGGAACATTTGCCTTGGGTCTGTCGGAACCGTCATAAAATACTGCAGAAGTATTTTCATTCTTTTCAAATATTATCTTATCGCCGTGCTTGCAGTTAAAGCCGGGGTGAGCGCCGAGCGAAAAATACATATCTTCGTTTCCGTTGTTTTCAACTTCATATGAAAAAGAAAGTTTTCTTCCCTCAAGTTCAAATTTCGTGCGGAAAACAAAATCGAAAGGATATTTTTCTTTTATCTTTTCGTCGGGGCGCAACGCGAGCACGAGCTTGCTGTTCGTTTTTTCTTCAACGCTAAACTCGCTGTCTCTTGCAAAGCCGTGTTTGGGCATGGGATATTCTTTATCTTTATAAATATATCCGTTCTCGTGGACCGTGCCGACCGCAGGAAAAAGTACGGGCGCCGTTCTGCCCCAGATATCGGGGTCAGCCTGCCAAAGATATTCTTTGCCGTTTTCGATATCGAAAAGGCTTCTCATCTGCGCGCCGTGTTCATCCACGGAAAGTTTCAATATGCAATTTTCTATCGTTATCATGTATATATCACTCCTTTTTATGAATATATTATCATAAAACGCATTTATTTTCAAGTAATATACACTCTAAACGCCCTTTTTACGAATTTTTTTCGCATTTTTATAAAAAAGTCTTGACTTTTTATGCACGTGGGACTATACTAAATTGTAACAAAACAATTAACTTTATTTTTTTCAAACGGGAGAAATAACTATGGGTTACACATTCGTGATCAACTTCATAATTATTAGCGCTATTGTCCTAACTGTTAGTACAGTTAAAGATAGCGTTAAAAGTCATGTCATGGCACAAAAGGTGTAATCATAAATTTTACGGATGAGATTTTTTTAATTTTAGACGCTTTCCGTAAATACAGATTTTTACGATCTTCTCGCCTATGGTTAGCTTTTAACCATAGGCTTTTATTTTTTCCGAATACCATTCTAGGAGGCACTAATGAAACTCGCAGGTTCAGATATACTCGTTGAGACCTTGATCGAGCAGGGAACGGATGTCGTTTTCGGTTACCCGGGCGGTCAGGTACTCAATATATATGACTCTCTCTACCTCAAATCTGACAGAATAAAACATATCATAACAGCTCACGAACAGGGCGCGGCTCACGCAGCAGACGGCTACGCGAGATCCACCGGTAAGGTCGGCGTAGTTATCGCAACATCCGGCCCCGGAGCAACGAACCTTGTAACAGGTCTTGCAAACGCTATGTTGGACTCCGTTCCCATGGTCGCTATCACAGGTAACGTACCCTGCAACCTTCTCGGTCGCGACAGCTTCCAGGAAGTAGACATCGTTGGCGTAACGATCCCGATCACGAAGCACAACTTCATGGTTACAAAAACAGAAGAACTTGCGGACATCATCAGAGAAGCCTTCCGTATCGCTAAATCCGGCAGACCCGGCCCCGTGCTTGTCGATATCCCCAAGGATATCCAGATAAGCTTCGCCGATTATGAACCCCAGCCCATCGTTGAACCTTTCGCGCTTCCCACAGCAAGCGAAAGCGACATCGACAAAGCTGTTGCAATGATCAATGCAAGCGAAAAACCTTACATATATATCGGCGGCGGCATTATCTCCGCAAATGCAGAGGAAGATATCCCTGCTTTGGCAGATAAGATAGATGCTTTCGTAGGTTGCAGTATCATGGGTATCACAGCTGTTCCCGATTCCAACCCCAGAAAGCTCGGTATGACAGGTATGCACGGCAACGCCGCAGCATCCATGGCTAAAAACTCCGCCGACCTCGTTATCACTCTCGGCGCACGTTTCTCCGACAGAGCAACGGGTAACATTTCTAAGTTCTGCAAGAGCGCGAAGATCATCCATATCGATGTTGACTCCGCAGAGATCGGCAAGAACGTTCAGGTAGACCTCGGCATCCACGGCGATGTAAAGGACGCTATCAAGAGAATACTCGAAAAAGTATCCGTTGCAAAACACGATGCTTGGCACAATGAAGTAGAAGATCTCAAGAAATTTGCAGCAGCAAATGCCGCAGAACAGATCGGCTCCATGACACCTTATGATGTCATCACAACAGTAAACTCCTACCTCCCCTCTGATACACCCGTTGCAACAGACGTTGGTCAGCATCAGATGTGGACGGCACAGAAATATAATTTCGAACTTCCCCGCACATTCCTTACAAGCGGCGGCTTGGGAACGATGGGATTCGGTATGGGCGCTGCCATCGGCGGTTGCGTTGCTACTGGCAAGAGAACAGTTCTCTTCACGGGCGACGGCAGCTTTGGCATGAACCTCAACGAAATGGCAACAGCTGTTTCTCAGAATCTTCCTATTATTATAGTTATCCTCAATAACGGCGTTCTCGGCATGGTTCGTCAGTGGCAGAAAGCGTTCTATAACGAACATTACTCCCAGACGACGCTCGACCGCAAAACAGATTTCCCTGCTTTGGCACGTGCATTCGGTGCAGAGGGCTTCTCCGCAACGAACATCGATGAGCTTAACGCGGCAATGAAAGCCGCTATGGCAACGAACGGTCCCGTTCTTATCGACTGCGCCATAGACATGGATGAACGCGTTCTTCCCATGATACCCCCCGGCGGCGCTATCGAAAACATGATACTTTCTTAAAGGAGTTCAAAAAACAATGGCAACAAACCAGAAGATCAGCCTTTCTCTTTCCGTTGTAAACAGATTCGGCGTTCTCGTTAGAATTTCCGAAATGTTCGCACGCAGAGGCTTTAACATAAGCTCACTCGTTGTTCACGAAACAGCGGATCCCGCAGTTTCCGAAATGACTATCACGGTATACGGCGATGAATACATCCATTCCCAGCTTTTGAGACAGCTCGGAAAACTTCACGACGTTATTTCCATTTATTAAATAACAAGTTCTTTTTTAAGAACCTCAAAACTTTTTAACATTCGCGCACCATTTTAATT
>CAZERM010000002.1:0-71775 GCA_964514555.1 uncultured Lachnospiraceae bacterium
AAGTTATATAAATAAAAATATTTTTATAACAAAGGAATTTTTAAAAGCGATCATGGAAAATGGCAACAAAAAGCCGCGCTCGTCATGAAGCTTTCAGAAAACTACGACAGCCTATTATCCACATTTACCCCTTTCAACTTCTTGTTTAAACACCGAAGAATCATTTATCTCCATCGTTGAAGAAACGGACGAATACGGGGCATGGTCGGCATGGTAACGCTCGAATATATACTCGAAAAGCTCGTATGCGGGATATGAGACGAACATGACGAGATAAACCTTGATATCGAAGAAAATCGCATTGAAAAGGTACAGATAATAAACAACGAACCTGCAAATATCAAAGTATGATGTATCTTTGTTTTTAAGCGGAGGTCATTATCATGAACGAAAGCAAAAAAACCGTTTTTTCCAAAAACACACTGCGAAATATCATCATTTGCGCCGTCGCGGTATTTTTGATATTCGGCATAGTCATCATGAGTTTTTTGCTCGATGATACTTACAAATATTCGCCAAATACAAAAACTCTCCTTTACCACCTTATAATGGACGAGCCTTACAGCCCGTATACATATCTTTTCGTAAAAGAAAGCGATTTCGAAGAACAGCTTCGAAAGATACACGATTCGCATATTCCGACATATTTCGCGGACGAACCCCAAAAGGCGGACGGTGAACTTTGCTTTGTGCTGACGTTCGATGACGGATATATCGACAATTACACAACGGCTTTCCCCTTGCTTGAAAAATACGAGGTGAAAGCGACTATATTCATCATAACGGATATGGTCGGCAAAAACGGATATCTTACGGAAGAGCAGATAAAAGAGATGGCTCAAAGCAAATATATCCGCTTTGGCAGTCATACCGCTTCGCACGTTCCGCTCGATGAGCTTGATGATGACGCACTCGAACACGAATTGCGAGATTCCAGAAAATATCTCGAATCTCTCGTCGGCGAGAAAGTATCCATTCTAAGTTACCCCAACGGTCGATACAACAAAAAGATAGAAAAAGCGTCTAAAAAAGCGGGCTATCGCTATTGCTACACAACTGATGTTCCGAGCGAAGAAAGATATGCCAACACTTGTTTGCCGCGCGATTATGTGCCGCGCGACATGACGAAAAGTGAATTTTCCGCATTTTTCGACAAAAAAAGATAATATCTTGCAAGATCAAAGTCGCGCAAAAGCCGTAAAAAAGCTTTTGCGCTTTTCTTTTTTTGAATTTCATTGCCAGAAAATTCTTTTTGCCGCATTGACTAGCGCATAAGAGCGTGATATAATATCATTAAAATAGTAATTATATTCTTTTGAAAGGAATAAATGAAATGAAAGATATCAAAGATACAAGCTTCGAAACCAAATGTATTCAGGCGGGCTACGTTCCCGGCAACGGCGAACCCAGACAGATCCCGATCATCCAGAGCACGACGTTCAAATATGACACGAGCGAAGAAATGGGTCAGCTTTTCGACCTCGAAAAGAGCGGCTATTTCTATACAAGACTTCAGAACCCTACAAACGACTATGTAGCGGCTAAGATCGCGGCTCTCGAAGGCGGCACGGCGGCAATGCTCACATCCTCCGGTCAGGCTGCAAACTTCTATTCCGTATTCAATATCGCTTCTTGCGGCGACCACGTTGTTGCTGTTTCCACAATATACGGCGGCACATTCAACCTTTTCTCTGTTACTATGAAACGCATGGGCATCGATTTTACATTCGTTTCCCCTTACTGCACGGACGAAGAGCTTGAAGCAGCTTTCCAGCCCAACACAAAAGCTGTTTTCGGCGAGACTATCGCAAACCCCGCGCTCGTAGTTCTCGATATCGAACGCTTTGCAAATGCGGCTCACGCACACGGCGTTCCGCTCATCATTGATAACACGTTCGCAACACCTTTCCTCTGCAACCCCTTCAAATTCGGTGCGGACATCGTTACTCACTCCACAACAAAATACCTCGACGGTCATGGCGCAGGCGTTGGCGGTTGCATCGTTGACAGCGGCAACTTCGATTGGACAAAATATCCCGACAAGTTCCCCGGTCTTTGCACTCCCGATGCAAGCTACCACGGCGTAACTTATACAGAACGCTTCGGTCTTGGCGGCGCATTCATCACAAAAGCTACGGCACAGCTCATGCGCGACTTCGGTTCCATCCAGTCTCCTCAGAACGCTTTCATCCTCAACCTCGGTATCGAAAGCCTTCCCGTTCGTATGGAACGCCACTGCTCCAACGCAAAGAAGATCGCGGAATACCTTTCCACGAACGATAACATCTCTTGGGTAAAATACAGCGCGCTTCCCGGCGACAAAGATTATGAGCTCGCTCAGAAGTACCTTCCCAAAGGCTCTTGCGGCGTTATCAGCTTCGGCGTAAAGGGCGGCAGAAAAGCGGCAGAAGCTTTCATGAAGAAGCTTAAACTCGCTTCCATCGAAACTCATGTTGCGGATGCTCGTACTTGCTGCTTGCACCCGGCAAGCGCAACTCACCGTCAGATGAACGACGAAGAGCTTGTTGCAGCAGGTGTTTCCCCCGATCTCGTTCGTCTCTCCGTTGGTCTTGAAAACGCAGACGACCTTATCGCTGACCTTGAACAGGCTTTGAACAGCTGAGTTTTGACTCGAACAAGGATCAAATAATATAAAAACCTGATGTTGCCTTTCGCAACATCAGGTTTTTTTGCTTTTGATAAGCTTTATTTGTTATTTTTATATTCTTCTACCGCTTCGCGTATCTCTCCGTACATATAGAGCGAACCCAAGCAAAGCAATGCTTTATTGTTTGCGGCGCAAGCATCTGCGGCGGCAAATACCGCTTCTTTAACGGTGTCAAAGCCTTCGGATACCATGCCGTACCGGGAGAATACTTTTGCGTATTCGTCAGCGGAAAGCGCGCGGCTGTTATCGGGGCGAACGGTAAACGCACGCTCCGCTACTTCGCTCATGCGAAGCGCCATGTGCTTATAATCTTTATCGGCCATTACACCGGAAAGGAGATATACTTTCTCGTCCTTGAAATATTCCTTAACGCTTGCGACAGCCGCATCGATACCCTCGGGGTTATGACCACCGTCGGAGATGATGAGCGGAGAGGAACAGAGTATTTCAAATCTGCCGGGCCATTTTACGCTTGCAAGACCGCTTCTTACAGCTTCATTGGAAATGACAGCGCCGCGCTTTTTGAGTGTTTCCAATATCGTAAACACCGTGGAAGCGTTGTAGGGCTGATATATTCCCGCGAGCGGTATGTGCAGACTGCACATATCTTCAAAATCAAATTCAGCGCCGAAAATGTCCGTTTTAACATTTGAAAGGCGAGAATAGTCCGCTTCCGCGTAGGGTGCGTGCATCTGCTCTGCCTTTGCGCGGATAACTGCCGCGCAGGAAACGGGATCGACCTCGCACTGACCTTCTTTTGCTCCAACGGGAGTGTGCGCTCCGCCGAAAATAACGGGAACGCCCTCTTTTATGATGCCTGCTTTTTCAGCGGCGATCTTTTCGGGTGTATCGCCCAAAAATGCCGTATGATCCATCGCAATGCCCGTGATGACGGACACCGCAACATTCGGAGCCTCGATTATATTCGTGGAATCGAGTCTGCCGCCCATGCCTGCTTCAAATACAACATAGTCGCAACCGTTATTTTTGAAGTAAACGAGCGCTATCGCCGTTATCAACTCAAATTCCGTAGGGGAATCCTCCATGCTGTCCGCAAAAGGACGAACATATTCCGTCAAACTTGCAAGTTCCTCGTCGGAGATATCCGCACCGTTTATTCTCATGCGCTCGTTAAAGCGAACTATAAAGGGAGACGTGAAAAGTCCTGTTTTATAGCCTGCGGCGCAAAGCACGGATGATGTCATGGCGCTTACGGAACCTTTGCCGTTTGTGCCCGCAACGTGAATGAATTTGAGCGACTTCTGCGGATCTCCAAGCTTTTTGCAAAGCTCGGTTATACGGGAAAGTCCGGGGCGGCTTCCCTTCCAGCATACGGAATGAATATAGTCAAGAGCTTCGTTATAAGTCATTTTTATACCTTCTTTTTATTTAATATCCTATTGAGTAGACCTGAAAAATTTTTGTTTCTGAATAAAAGCATTATCAAATATCCTTCCAAAGCGCCCACCACTATATAAAGAGGGACACGCCAGAAGAGAGTTTCCACAGGAGTGTTGAAATATATCGCCATTCCCACGGATTTTATGCCCATGGAGCAGATGATATGAGATATCATCACGGGGATGAACACTCGCCAAGTACCCCTCCAACCATTGCGCTTCGGAAACGCGAAAAATGATATCGTGCCCGAAATGATACCGACAAGGGCGGAACCCAATGTTATTATGGGATTGATGGCATAGCCGACAAGGAAACAGCCGATAAGGTCTGCTCCTGCGCCGACAACACCTCCGATAACGGGACCGAAGAACATTCCCGCCATGAGTATGGGCAGGTTTTCAAAGCTGATACGCAAGAACACCGTCGGATTGATGGCAAGATACTTGCCCAAAACGATGGATATCGCCGTCAAAAGTGCGGCGCATACCAGCACTTTTAAATTTCCGAACAAAGCTATATTCGCGCCGACGCGAGCTTTTTGTCCGTTCTTTTGTTTTGTGTTCATAAAAAAGATCCTCCTTTCCCTGCTGTATATGGCAAGGGAAGGAGGATACAAATTCAAAATGATCGTGAACTTTTCGCGAACATTATCAAAGTCGTTCGACCTTGTGCCGTACAAAGCGGGATGCAAAACGCGGACCGCAGCTTTTTGCTTTCGTCCGCTCGGCAACTCCCCGTCCAAACGGCACTTTACGCCCGTGTTTTTACTCTTTTGTTAAAATTTATTTCGCATTTTTATGCGATATGGTAATTATAACGCTGCCCACATCTCTTTGTCAATAGAACACAAGAAATTATTTCAAATTATTTGCGTAACGCTCTTTTTGTATCCCGTAGGCGATGTTCCGTATTTTTTGCTGAACAAGCCGCTGAAATAAAATTGGTTGTCATATCCCACTGCGGCGGAAACTTCGCCGACGGAAAGGTCCGTAAGCACGAACATTGCGCGAGCGCGGCGCAATCTTTCGGAGATTATGTAATCCTTGGGTGCACTGCCGAGCACCTTTTTAAATTCTCGGTAGAACGAGTCGGGCGAAAGCCCCGCCATTGTAGAAAGAGTTTCCTGCATGATGTTTTCCGCAAGGTGTGTGCCGATATGCGAAAGCACCTGAGAAAGCACGGCAACATCGTTCATCACCGCATCGAGCTTTTCGAGCGGCAACGCTTTTTCCGTTATTGCGGAAACGATGGAATAAACGAGCGATACCGTTTTTACCGCATTTTCAAGGCGCGTGCTCGTAAATTCGCTTTCCGCACGCATCCTTGCGATGTCAAAGCACATATCGAAAACGCCGCTCTCTTTACCGTAAAAAAGCGGACAGTCAAAAAGCGACAAAATTCGCAATACCGTAAATATACGCGCCTCAAAACCTACGTATACCAAAGAGCAATCGCTCTTTGCCTTTATCGTATATTCTGTATCGCACGGAACGAGCACCGCTTCGCCGTTCGACACGGAAAAGCTGTTCTCCCCTGCCTTGATATCGGCGCTTCCGCCGCAAACGCAAAGAAACATTTCAAACGGAAGTTTCGTTCCGTTAAATTCTTTTCCTTTGTTGTATTCCGCACTGCCGGCGCAGGCATATGTGATGCTTATATTATTTTCAGGTTTATACTCTCTCCACTTCATAGAGCGCCGCCTTTCTTATGTTTTTATTATATTTCGTTATATATCCTTTCAAAAAGGCGGAGCATTTTCCGCGATTTCGGAAGGGCTGTATTTTTATTTTTGTCTTATTTTATATTCTAACATATTTTTTGCCAAAATTCAATAAAAACAGTTATATTTTGCGCTTATATACCATCGGTGAAAGGGCACGCATCGGATTTTGATAAAGCTTTACAATCGCTTCGCCCTGCGCCATCTCTGAAAAAGCGTTGCAAAGTTTCGAGGTCATCTCCCTATCGTCCTTTGCCGTAACGATATATCGACCGCAGAGCATAAAGGCGATGCTGTCCGCAGGGTCGCACGGCGCCCAATCATATTCTTCGCACATATTTTGGTAAAGCTTTTTCGCCGCATCCTCGCTTTGCATAAAGATAACGCAAAGCGAATTTCCCAAGGCAAGCTCCGAACTGTAAAGCGCCGTCGCTTCTTCCACATCATTGTGGAAAACTTGCTCGGAAATGCCGAAGATATATGAGTTTTCCGCACTTATGCGCTCCTCGGGTGCGGATGCGGCATCTTTTCCTGCCATTGAATATATGCGAAAAGCGATATCGCGCGCACTTCCCTCTATATTCTCCTTTTGCATCTGTTTACAGCAGGAGACGAAAGTGAGCAATGATATCGCCATGAGCACCGCCAAGAGCGCATATTTTTTATTATCGTTATTAAACAAAAGAAAACACCTCCGTTTTAGGAAAATATCGTGTCCGTCAACATTAGTGTTTTACTTTTTTTATATTTTATGCTTTATTTGGCTTCATACCATGTCTTGCCCATGCCGACTTCCGCGGAAAGCTTAACGGGGAGCGAGATCGCGCTCTCCATCTCTCTTACGAGGAGCGCTTTTACTTCCTCGGCGCAAGATTCGTTTGATTCTATGATAAGTTCGTCATGTACCTGCATGATGAGCTTTGCATCATAGCCGCCCTCGCGCAGTTTCTTTTCCACGTTTACCATGGCAAGCTTGATGATGTCGGCGGCGCTTCCCTGAATGGGGCTGTTCATCGCAACACGCTCGCCGAAGGAAACTTCCGTTTTCTTTTTGGAGAAAAGCTCTTTGATATATCTTCTTCTGCCCAAAAGCGTTGTAACGAAACCATCTCTCTTTGCCTGCTCCACGATATCGGAAAGGTATTTTTCAACCAACGGATAAGTTTTCATATATCCTGCGATATATTCTTTTGCCGCCGCAACGGATGTGTGCAGATCCTCGGAAAGGGAGAAAGCGCCCATGCCGTAAACTATACCGAAGTTTATCGCTTTTGCTCTCTTACGAAGCTCCACGGTAACTTCCTCGGCGGAAACACCGAAAACTTTCATCGCCGTTGATGTGTGTATATCGGCTCCGTCGGAGAATGCGGATATCATAGACTCATCGCCCGAGATAGCCGCCAAAAGGCGAAGCTCTATCTGCGAATAGTCCGCATCGATAAGCACATATCCGTCTTTCTGCGCCGCAAAGAATTTTCTCATCTCTCTGCCAAGCTCAGTTTTTATCGGGATATTCTGAAGGTTCGGCTCCGTGGAAGAAAGTCTGCCAGTTGCGGTGAGCGCCTGCTTAAAGGATGTGTGTACTCTGCCGTTGCCGTCAGCCGCCGCCAAGAGTCCGTCTGCGTAAGTGCTTTTAAGCTTTGCCACCTTGCGATATTCGAGTATCTCGCCGATTATGGGGTGGTAGGGGCGAAGCTTTTCCATAACGTCCGCATCGGTCGAATATCCGCTCTTTGTCTTTTTTACAACGGGAAGACCCAAAACATCAAAAAGTATATGACCGAGCTGTTTTGTTGATTTGATATTGAACTCCTCACCTGCAAGAGCATATATCTTTTCGCCGTGTTCGTCTATCATCTTCGAAAGCTTGACGGAAAAATCCTCAAGTTCCGTTGTGTTCACAAAGAAGCCTTCCTTTTCCATGTTAAAAAGCACTCTTGCCAACGGAAATTCTATATTTTCGTAAAGCTCACGCTGATTTGTTTTTTCAAGTTCTTTTTCTATCTCCAAATAAAGTGCATATATGCAGGAAACTTTTTCTTCGTTCGTTTCGCAAACATCACTGAGTACGCGCGCGGCAAGTTTTTCGAGCGAAAAATCATTTTCCGAAACAGCCGCAACATAGCCCATGAGCATTATATCGTCGGTGCAAGCGGCAAAACCGCAATTTTTCGCATCGAGCGTATGATATGCCGCTTTCGCATCGTGCACGATAAATGAATATGATAAATCATCAAAGTAAGGGAGCGCATTTTCAAACGTATCGGTGAACACCTTTTCGCCGTCGCAGAAATATACGACCTCCGCTTCCGTATCGAACGATACGGCGCATTTTTTGCCCTTTTCCAAAAGTTTTACGCCGCCCTCGCAAATAGTAATGCTCTTCTTTTTCACTTCGATTTCGGTCGTGCCGTCTTCGGAAGGTTCGATCTCATCCTCGCCGCAGAATTTTTTGATGAATTTAGTAAATTCCAAGCGAGTGAAAAGCTCGGTAAGCTTCTTTTTATCCGCGCCCGTATAGCGGAACGCTTCTATATCGCATCCGAGGTCTACATCGCATTTTATCTTTGCTAAAAATTGCGACATATAAGCCATGTCCTTGCCGTCGATGATCTTCGCTTTTGCGGAGGGAGCTATCTTTTTGTTTTCTATATCGTCATAAACACCGTCAAGACTGCCGTATTCCGATATAAGTTTGAACGCGGTCTTTTCGCCGATGCCCTTTACACCGGGTATATTATCCGAGCTATCGCCCATGAGCGCTTTTACATCGACAAATTGGCTCGGCAAAACACCGTATTTTTCGTTGAAAGCCTTCGTATCAAAAAGTATCGGTTCGTTGTTTGTCGCAAGGATTATATTAGTGCGGTCCGTGATAAGCTGAAGCGAGTCTCTGTCTCCCGTGAGGATGTATACCTGCGTATCGCCCTCCGCTTCGCCCATTGCGGCAAGTGTGCCGAGAAGGTCGTCCGCTTCAAATCCCTCTTTTTCTATGCAATGTGCGCCGAGCGCAGAAAGACATTCCACGGCATAAGGGCGCTGAACGGCAAGCTCTTCGGGCATACCGTGGCGATTAGCCTTATATTCCGTGTAAGCCTTGTGGCGGAAAGTCGGCGCTTTTAAATCAAAAGCCACAATAAAATAATCCGGGCGGATATCTTCGAAATGACGATTTATAATGTTTATCATTCCGTAAACCGCGTTCGTGGGCAGTCCGTCCACCGTGGTGAGCGCACGCACACCGTAAAAAGCACGGTTGAGTATCGAGTTTCCGTCTACGGCAAGAAGTTTTTTCATAAATTTTCCCCTCCAATGGAGTATTCAGATTTTATAACATATTTATATTACCACAGTATCGTAAAAAAAGCAAATCCGCTTTTCTTTTCGTGAAAAGCGGATATTTTTATTAAGCAACCGAATCCAAAGGTGCAGTCTGGGGAATTACATATGTGTCAAGGTCATCGGGGAAGTTGACCTTGACATCTTCCCCGATGGTCTTGTAATCGAGCTCTATTGTATAATCGAGATATACGTCGCCAACTACCATGTTGGATCCGATCTTCACGGTTACATCACCCTTTTTCGCCGCCTGTGCGTTTTCGATGGCTGTCATCATTTTTTCCTCGAGTGTAACTTTACCGCAGGAACAGCAAGCGAGCGCCGCCATGACGAACACCAAAACATTTCTTTTTTTGTATTTAAAATTATATCACACGCACCAAATTTTATCAAGAAATACGGTAAGAATTAAAAAGACCGCGTTCTCTTTTGCGAGAACGCGGTCCGTTTTCAAGATCAGTCAACAAATGTGAACTCGATCGTTTTGTACTGGGAAAGGAAAATGTTTTTAAGAGTCTTCTCATCATTGAAGCGAGAAGGCATCGTTACCTTTTCAAGAGATGTGCAGTTGGAGAAAGCTTCTACGCCGATCTCCGTAACACCTGCGGGAATAACGAGTTCTTTAAGATTTTTAAGTCCCCAGAATGTTGTCTTGCCGATCGTTTTAAGAGTAGAGGGGAGTTCGAGCGATTCGATAGCGCTGCAACCGAAGAATGCGATATCACCGATGCTCTCAACGCCTTCGCCGATGGAAACAGCCGTAAGACCTGTGCAGAGCTGGAAAGCACCTTCTTCAACCTTCTTTGTCTTGCCACCCATTACAACGAGAGATTCAACGCTGTAGTTATACTCGCCGCAAACCTTGTAACCGGGGCCGACACCAACGCTGTAAACAGTGTAGCTTGCGCCTTTTTCGTCAACATATGTGTCGCCGATAACGAGGTTTTTGATGTTATCTTTAAGTTCTTTGATAGCGATCATGTTGTCTGTGGATGATGTTACGAGTTCAAATTCGATAGATCCCGGAGTGAGGTTGCTTTCAATAGCAGGAACTACTGTTCCGCCTGTTGTTTCGCCGTCTGATGTTGTTGTATCAGAAGTAGTAGCCAAGCTTCCCGTCGTTGTATCGCCCTTACCACCGCAAGAAGCAAGCGCAAAAACAAGGAACGTTGTTGCCAAAAGCAAAGAAATAACTTTTTTCATATTTTTATATTATCCTCCGAATATAAATACCGATTTTACATATTATAGATAATATCATAAAAAAACGATTTTGTCAACGGAAACGCAAAAATGTTCACTTTTTATGCAAGTATATTTTCGGAGGAGAAATGGGATTTTTGCCGAAGGAACCATATAAAAAAATTTTTTGCATATTCTTTTATATCATTCTCGCCGTGCTTTGCACATACATTATTTTTAAATATGCCTTGCCGATATTATTACCCTTTGTGATATCGTTTTTTATCGCTTGCGCCGTGCGCCGCCCGTCAAATTATATCCACGAAAAAACAGGTATATGCAAAAAGTTCGTCTCTGTCTTTTTGGGCATATCCGCGCTCAGCACCTGCGCTTTTTTCGTATCAGTCTGTGCCTCAAAGCTCGTTTCGGAGCTTTATTCGTTTGCAAAAGGGATGATTGAAAACAAGGACGATATCATGGCGAGCACATCGCTCTTTTCGCAAAGGATAGACCGCTTGTTTTCGGATATATTCCCCGACGCTCACAAGTCCGCTTCCGACATTCGCCAAAGACTTACAAATCTTCTTTTCGATGCCGTCAAAAATATTGTTACCGAGATAACAACGAAAATACCCATGTTCGTCGGTCATATTTTTTCGGGAGTACCGAAAATAATATTTTTTATCGCGGCAATGCTCCTTTCGTGCATATATTTTTGCCTCGACCTTGAAAAGATGGAAAGCTTTGTGCGACAAAATATGACAAAAAGCTCCTTTGCCGCCTTGGCAAAAGTAAAAAGAGCCTCTTTTTCCGCGGTAGGCAAATATATTCGCGCAAATTTTATAATATTCTTGATGACTGCGGCGGAGCTTACAACGGGATTTTTGATCATCGGAGTGAAATATGCTCTGCTCATCGGTGTTGCGACGGCTTTTATAGATATCCTGCCGATATTCGGCAGCGGCACTGTGCTGATACCTTTTGCCGTTTACGGTTTTTTGAGCGGCGACTTTCGCCTCGGAATGGGGATATTGATACTTTACGCCATCGTTACGATAGTGCGGCAGTTGAGCGAGCCGCGCATAATCGGCAAAAATCTGGGTGTGCATCCGCTCGTGTCGCTCGCCGCAGTATATGCGGGATACAGCCTTTTCGGTATATGCGGCATGATATTTTTGCCTATCATCACCGTTATAGCGAAAAACATCATCTTTCCGAGCAAAAACTCCGCTTATTAAAGGAGCATCTATGAAAAAAACCTCTTTTTACATCGAACCGTTTGCTCCGTTTGGGCTTTTTGTGCTCTTTTTCGTTTGCGAAAAGACCATGCGTACAGCAACGATAACATCCGTTTTTGTTCACGAGGCGGCGCACCTTATCGCCGCGCTTTTCTGCGGCGAGCGTGTACAACGCGTCCGCTTGACATCATTTGGCATATCGATCGGCTTTTCCAACCCAAAAAGTTACGGCGAAGAAGCTTTTGTGGCGATATGCGGCCCTCTGGTAAGCTTTTTGTTCGCCGCCGCAGGATATTTCGGTGGAGGAGATTTCGGCGAGCAGGTGTGCACATTTTCCGCTTTCCTGGGGCTTATAAATCTTTTCCCTTTGCCCACGTTCGATGGCTGGCGGGTGGCGCGCGCCGCTATATCCGGCTTCTTCGGTCCCGATGCGGCCGAAAGAGCCGCACACGCAATATCCATGGTTTGTCTTTTTGCCGCTTGGGTGATGTCGATATATATTTTATTCTACAGCGGAGCAAATTTTGCGTTGCTTTTGTTCTGTTCATATATTTTTGCCGTTACCGTAATAAAAAGAGATTGTATTTATAACGAGAAAATGATATAATAGATATATTAAACTTTACTTAAAAGGACGGTATTTCACATGAAAGCTATCATAGAAATGGAAAACGGCGGTAAAATGACTCTCGAGCTTTACCCCGAAAAAGCACCCAAAACAGTTGAAAACTTCGTAGACCTCGCTAAAAAAGGCTTCTACAACGGTCTTATCTTCCACCGCGTTATCGCAGGTTTCATGATCCAGGGCGGCGACCCCACAGGCACAGGCATGGGCGGCCCCGGACACACTATCAAAGGCGAATTTGCCGCTAACGGCGTTGCAAACGACCTCAAACACACTCGCGGCGTTATCTCCATGGCTCGTGCATACGACCCCAACTCCGCAGGCTCTCAGTTCTTCATCATGCACGCAGATGCTCCCCACCTCGACGGTCAGTATGCCGCTTTCGGTAAGATGACTGACGGCTTTGAAACTCTCGACGAGATCGCAGGCGTTAAGACTAACTTCAGCGATAAGCCCCTTATGGAAATGAAGATGAAAACAGTTACTATCGAGGACTGAAAAAGACCATGAGCGAACTTACAGACAGAATAAACTTTCTTGCCAGAAAGTCCAAAACGGAAGGTCTTACGGACGAAGAAAAGATCGAGCAGGCTCGCTTGCGCGACGAATTCCGTGCCGCTTTCCGCCGCAATTTCGGACTTCAGCTTGAAAATACAACATTCGTTGACGAAAAAGGCAACGTATTAAAGCCGAAAAACAACGGAAGCTCGGGTAACTGAAAATGAACGAAAAGCTTTCGCAAAAATATGCGCGCCTTATCGCGCGCATCGGCGCAAACGTCGAAAAGGGCGAAGAGGTCGTTATATATGCTTCCGTGGAAGCATATGGTTTTATTCCCGTGCTCGTGCGCGAATGTTACGAAGCAGGCGCTTCGGGCGTAAGAGTGGAATGGTCATATGATGCGCTCACAAAGCTCAACTGCGAATATCAGACGCAGAAGGATCTTTGCCGTGTTTACCCTTGGGAAACGGCAAAAATGCGCTACAGAGCTACAAAAACGCCCACGAGAATATTTATAGACAGCGATTCTCCCGATTCGCTCGACGGCATAGACCGCAAAAAATACGATGTCGCGCGCAGATACAAGTATAAAAAATTCAAAAAATACAGCGATATGGCGCAGGGCATGGAAAAATGGGTCATCGCAGCTTATCCTTCCGCCGAATGGGCGAAGATGGTCTTCCCGAATGACGACGAAAAGACCGCGTTCGAAAAACTCGGCAACGCTATCCTCGAAAGCGTTATGGTATACGAGGAGGGCGACCCCGTTGAAGCTTGGAAAGAGCACGACAGAGAGGTTACCGAGCGCAGCGAGCGCCTCAGCAAATATAAATTCGACTACCTCGAATATAGGAGCGCTAACGGCACGGATTTTCGTGTTTGGCTCATCCCCGAAACGCATTGGTGCGGTTGCGGCGAATACACCAAAACAGGCAAATATTTTAACGCAAACATCCCTTCCGAGGAGATATTCACAAGCCCTATGAGAGGCAAAGCGGAGGGCAAGCTCGTTTCCACGATGCCGCTTTCCTATAACGGAGATATCATAGACAGATTCTCGCTCACATTCAAAGACGGCAAAGTCGTTGATTTTGATGCGGAAGTCGGATATGACCTGCTCCGCTCGCTCCTTGACACGGACGAGGGCGCAAAGATGCTCGGCGAGGTAGCGCTCGTGCCCCAGGGCAACGGTATCGCTCGCCAGGGTATATTGTTCTATAACACACTCTTTGACGAAAATGCGAGCTGCCATGTGGCGCTCGGCTCCGGATATATCGACACGGTTGACGATTACGCTTCTCGCACACTCGAAGAATGTCGCGCACTCGGCATAAACGAAAGCCAGATACACGTCGATTTTATGGTCGGCGCGGACGATATGAGCATCATCGGTTACAAAGACGGTGTTGCAACAAAAATATTTGAAAACGGCACTTTCGCAGAAGAATTTAAATAAAAGATCAGCCCCGACAAGTCAACAAAAGACTTGTCGGGGTTTTCGTTTCAATTGTTTTAAATGCGCGGTCGTATTTTTTTGTTGTAAAATTTGCGTATGCCGCATCTATGGCAAAGTATCATGCCGACAACAGCGCCGACAGCCGCCTGCAATATTTGATAAGGCAGCTTAAGTATGGCATATTCGGGCGTGCTGTAAATAAACGCTCTGCCCAAAGAATAGCCGACTACCATAATTATCACACCGATAAAAACGCCGATTGCCGAAGAGATGACAGGATGCTTTTTCATTACATAATGTGAGAAAACGGATATCACAACGGCTTGCAAGCCATGCGTTATGAGCGAAACGAACATCGGTGTCGGATAGAAGAAAAGGTCGCCCAAAAATGCGCCTACACCGCCCACCATGAACGCCGCAAACGGATCCATTATTATCGCCGCAGTGCAAATAACGATATCGTTCATATAAAGATGACCGCCCGGCACGGGTATGCTGAACGAGCTCATCGCAACATTCATCGCCATCAAAACGGCTGTTGTGCAGAGCCACAGGGTGGTCCTCTTTTTGTCCATCTTATTTTTCATAAAAATTCCTCCTTGAAATTATCTTGAGGTCATTATATAATAATCTCTGATGATATAAAATGACCAATTTCGGAGAAAATAATATAACCAGATGAAGTACATTGTCGATAAGAACGAGCGTCCTTTTTACTTGCAGATATACAAGCAAATAAGGGACGATATAATCTCGGGGACATTCCCTTTCAATACAAAATTACCGTCAAAAAGACTGCTCGCCGCAGAGATAGGCGTCAGCACCATCACGATAGAACACGCATACGCGCTCCTTTGCGACGAGGGCTATGCAGAGCCGCGCGAACGAAGCGGCTTTTTCGTCATTTTTCGACAAAGCGACGGCTTCGCACTTTCGAAAGAGAGCATCTCTTCGCCGCACACCGTGCAATCCGCTTATCCTGATTTTTCAATACCTATATTGAGCAAGACGATGCGAAAAGTGCTTGTCGATCACCGCGATATAATACTCGAAAAATCGCCGAACTCGGGATGTATCGAACTTCAAACGGAGATAAAGCGCTATCTTGCACGCAACCGCGGCATAAACGTCGAAACAGAGCAGATAATCATCGGCTCGGGCGCGGAATATCTTTATGGGCTTATAGTGGATCTGCTCGGCAGGGACAAGATATATGCCGTAGAATCGCCGTCATACGAAAAAATAGAGCAAATATACCGCACGGCTGAGGTAAAATGCGAGCTTTTGCCGCTTTCAAACGACGGTATAGATTCGGATGCGCTCCTTTCTTCGACCGCAGACATATTGCACACCACACCATACAGAAGCTTCCCCAGCGGCGTTACCGCTTCCGCTTCCAAGAGGCACGAATATATCCGTTGGGCAAATCGAGCCGATCGTTTTATAATAGAATCCGACTACGGCTCGGAATTTTCCGTGTCATCGCAACCGATGGAAACACTTTTTGCGCTTTCGAAAAGCGATAATGTCATATACCTCAACACATTTTCAAAAACAATATCGCCGTCTATGCGTATAGGCTACATGGTGTTGCCGCGTAAGCTCGTGCCGATGTTTTATGAAAAGCTCGGCTTTTATTCCTGCACCGTGCCGACGTTCGAGCAGCTCGTGATCTCCGAGCTTTTGCGTAACGGAGATTTCGAGCGGCACATCAACCGAGTAAGGCGAAGCAAGCGCAAAGAACTTTTCAATAAGCAATAAAATAAGACAAGCAGAGAAGATATACTTTCTCTGCTTGCCTTATTTTTTATAATACCTAGGAGGAGTGGATATCGTTTTTACTGAGCCGCTTTTTCGTCTGCGATTATCTTCTGTGCGATAGCATCGGGAACTTCTTCGTATCTTTCAAATTCGAAGGAATAATTGCCCTTGCCCTGTGTGATAGCACGGAGCTGTGTTGCAAAATCGCTTATTTCGCCAAACGGAGCTTCCGCTTCGATAAGCTGTTCGCCTGCTTTATCTGTGTGTTCCATGCCGAGAACTCTGCCGCGGCGTTTGTTTACCGCACCCATGATATCGCCGAGCATATCGGAGGGAGCATATACCATAAGCTTGCCCACCGGCTCAAGAATGATGGGTTTTGCGTTTACAAGACCTGTCTTATAAGCCATGCTTGCGGCTATCTTGAACGCCATTTCGGAGGAGTCTACGGGATGGTAAGAGCCATCGTAGAGGTCTGCTTTAAGACCGAGCATCGGGAATCCCGCAAGAACACCTTCCTGCATGGATTCGAGCAAGCCTTTTTCAACTGCGGGGTAATAGTTCTTAGGAACTGCGCCGCCTACTACGGACTGAGTAAACTCAAGACCTTCTTTATCGGGAGCGGCGAATTTGATCTTAACATGACCGTACTGACCATGACCGCCGGACTGTTTTTTATATTTTTCTTCTACATCGGCTTTGCCCTTGATGGATTCGCGGTATGCGATCTTCGGTTTTGCAAGTTCTACGGCAACACCGAAACGAGATTTCAATTTGGATACAGTAACGTCAAAGTGGATATCGCCCTGTGCGGAGAGCAGCTGCTCTTTTGTTTCGGCGTTGTTTTCATATCCGAGAGTCATATCTTCTTCAAGAAGCTTTGTAATGCCTGCGGCTATCTTGTCTTCGTCGCCCTTTGTTTTGGGTTTGATAGCCATCTGCATATATGATCTCGGGAATTTGATATTTGTATATTTCGGCATCGCAAACTCTGCGGCGAGCGTGTCGTTCGTGTTCGTGTTTGCAAGTTTCGCTGTCATACCGATATCGCCGGCGCAAAGTGTATCGACTTCCGTCTGCTTCTTGCCGCAAAGCGTATAGATATGAGAGAGTTTTTCGTAGCCGCCCGTTGTAAGGTTAGCCAATGTCATATCGCGGCGGAGTTCGCCTGTCATTACTTTGAAATAGGACATCTTGCCAACAAAGGGGTCGGCAACGGTTTTGAATACAAAGAGGGATGTGTTTCCTGCTTCTTTGATACGGAAATCTTTTTCTTCGCCGTCGTTCGTCATGATCTTTTCTGCGCGACGGGAGATGGGGCTGGGGAATGTTTCAACGATAGTGTCGAGTAAGAGTCTGATACCCCAAAGGTTTGTTGCGGAAACGCTGAGTACGGGCGCAACGGCACCGGAGAGGAAGCCTGCCGTAAGAGCAGCTATTATCTCTTCATGAGTGAATTTTTCACCTTCGAAGAATTTTTCCATAAGCTCATCGCTTGTTTCTGCGAGAGATTCCATGAGCATTGCGCGGTATGTTTCAACTTTGCCGAGGTATTCTTCGGGGATATCCTGCGTTTCGCGCGTTCCATCAGCTTTATATGTATATTTGCATTCATTTATAAGGTCAAGGATGCCTTCTTTGCCGTCGCCTTCGTTTACGGGGATGAACATCGGGCAAGCTGTATGACCGAAAGCATCACGTATCTGTTTAAATACTTTTTCAAATCTTACTTCGGGATCGTCTACCTTATTTATAACGAAGGCACGCGGAATGTTCGCTTCCGCTGTGTGATCCATGGCAAGCTCCGTGCCTACTTCAACGCCTGCTTTACCGTCTACTACAACGAGTGCGGATGCGGCAACGCGAAGCGCTTCCTTTACTTCACCTGTGAAATCGAAATATCCGGGTGTGTCCAAAAGGTTTATCTTTGTTTCTTTCCACATCATGCTTGCAACTGACATGGAAACCGAGAAGCCTCTCTTTATGGATTCTGTATCGTAATCAAGAACAGTGTTGCCGTCCTCAACAGCGCCGAGTCTGTCTGTTTCTTTTGATATATAAAGCATTGCTTCTGCAACACTTGTTTTACCTGCTGCGGAATGTCCGAGCAGGACTACGTTTCTTATATCTTTTGCGGGAATTTTAGCCATAATTTTAAAGCTCCTTATCTGAGAAATACAAACCGATGCGAAATCGGCTTTGATAATAATTATATATTAAAAATTTCCATTTGGCAAGAAAAATATTGTATATTTTTTTCAAGAGGCATAGAAAATATATCGCTATGTTTGTGTAAAGTTCACATATTTTTGTTTTGCTGACGTTTTGAAAGCGAAAAAGCGCAAAAAATGTATTGACAACAAACCTTCGGGAAAGTATAATTGTAATTGTATATTTATAATTTCTCGGAGGATTTTTAGAATGCAGGTAACAAAAGAATCTATCATCGGCGATGTTCTTGACATGGCTCCCGATACGGCAGCATTTTTCTTTGAAATCGGTATGCACTGCCTCGGTTGCCCTTCCGCTCGCGGCGAAAGCATCGAAATGGCTTGCGCTGTTCACGGCACAGACGCAGATGAACTCGTTGCAAAGATCAACGCTTTTCTTGCAAAATAAGCAAACAACATTTTGAGTATCGTTCTTTGAGAACTCGACTAAATCCCCCTTTTTTCGCTTTTGCGGAGAGAGAGGGATTTCTTTGAAAGGAAATTTAAATTGGATATAACGAACAGATTGCTTGCCGTTGCCTCCTTTGTGCGAAACGGCTCATATTTTATAGATGTAGGCACAGACCACGCATATTTGCCCATATATTTGGCGCAAAACGAAAAGATCGAGCGTGCGCTTGCCTCCGACATAAACGAAGGTCCCTGCGAAAGCGCCGAAAAGCATATCGCCGAATGCGGACTTTCGGAAAAGATATCCGTCCGCAAAGCAAACGGTCTTTGCGGCATATCCTCGAGCGGTCAGACTGATATCGCCATCGCAGGTATGGGCGGCGCGCTCATCGCGGAGATACTCTCCAAAGCGGACTTTATAAAGGACGAAAACGTGCGCCTCATCCTTCAGCCGATGCGTAACGCGCCCGACCTTAGAAGATACCTTTGCGAAAACGGTTTTCGCATCATCGGCGAAGCTCTCGCGCGCGAAGACGAGCGCATATACGAGATAATCTGCGCGCAATATTGCGGCTCTGCCGTTACATATACCGAGCTTTCGCTCTTGCTCGGTGAAAAGAATATCGAAAACAAAAAAGAGGACCCTGCGCTCTTCAATGCATTTTGCGAAAAGAACGCGGCAGCTCTTACAAAAAAAATCAACGGTATGCAGGCAGGCGGCGCAGACGCTTCCGCAGAAAAAGCGCTGCTTTCTCTGGTACTGAACGAAAAGGAAGTGTGAAATATGACGACTGTAAAAGAATTGTATGGTTACTTGGATGAAATTATTCCGCGCTCGCTTTCCTGCGATTGGGACAACGACGGACTCATGGTCTGCACGGACACATTTGCAAGAGCCGAAAAAGTGCTTTTGGCGCTCGATGTTACGGATGCCGTTGCGGAATATGCCGTTGCAAACGGTTTTGACATAATCGTAACGCACCACCCCATGATATTTAAGCCCCTTCGTGCTCTTACAACGGAGGATTCCATCGCTCGCAGGGCGATATATCTTGCAAAGCATGATATCACCGTCATGAGCTTCCACACGAGGCTCGATATGCGTACGGGCGGCGTAAACGATGTGCTCGCAAAGAGGCTCGGCATCATCAGTGCCATTCCCTTTGGACCCGAGGGCGAAAAGATGGGCAGATACGGTGTGCTTGCAAAACCGATGGATTTTCGTATGTTCTGCGGAACTGTTTGCGAAGCCCTCGGTGTTGACGCCGTAACAGCGATAGGCGACAAAAAAGAAGTTCAAAAGATCGCAGTTCTCGGCGGCAGCGGAAAAGATTTTGTGGATTCCGCAATAGAAGTCGGCGCGGATGTGTTCGTTACCGGCGAGATAACATATAATGTTATGCTGGAAGCAAAAGCTCGCGGTCTTTGCGTTATAGCGGCAGGTCATTATCACACGGAACAGCCCGTTCTCGATATTCTCGGCGGCGCTATCCACGAAAGATTCCGCGAACTTAAGATTGAAAAATATCCAAAAGATACGGAGGTTTTTATTGTTAAATAAAAAATGAAAAAGTTTTTAAACAAGATCCTTACACGAAAAGTAATAACCGGTGCGCTCATCTTCTTTCAGATAGTCTGGTGGGTATTGCTCCTTTTCAGGGTATCAGGCTTCTTCCCACACATAAACGCTGTCTGCAGCATTATCGGTGTAATACTCGCAGTATACATCATCAGCCGTGATAACAACCCCTCATATAAGCTGGCTTGGATATTGCCGATAATGATATTCCCGCTGTTCGGCACGCTCATCTATCTGCTTTACAGCAACAAACGCCCGAGCAGATACTTGAGAAAAAAATTCAATGAATCAAAGAACGCACTCGACGACACCGTCGGCAAAAGCGAGCTTTATCAGGACGAAAACGTCATCTTGGAAATGAACAGCTACAATACGTCGATCTCAAGATACCTCAATCATGTCGGCTACCCCGTATACGACGAAACGCAAACGGAATATTTCAAAAGCGGCGAAGAACTTTTCCCTCATCTTCTCGAGGAGCTGTCCAAAGCGGAGCGCTTTATATTCGTAGAGTATTTTATCATCCAGGAGGGCAAAGTTTGGAACTCCATGTTGGATATACTCGCGAAAAAAGCAAAAGAGGGCGTTGACGTTCGCGTTATATACGATGATGTCGGCTCCGTCAGCAAGATACCCACGGGATATAACAAAAAGCTTGAATCCTTGGGCATAAAGACAGCTGTTTTCAATCCGTTCATTCCCTTTATCAGCGTTGTCATGAACAACCGCGACCACAGAAAGATACTCGTCATTGACGGCAACACGGCTTTCACGGGCGGCATAAACCTCGCCGATGAATATATGAACATCACTCATCCCTACGGCTATTGGAAAGATACCGCTGTTATGATGCGCGGCAAAGCGGTCTGGAGCTTTACTTATATGTTCCTGCATATGTGGAACGCGATAAACGGCACGGCAAACGCAGACACAGACTTCAACAAATATCGCCCCGAAACATTCAGCACACCGAAATTCAACGTGGGCGGCTTCGTTCAGCCTTTTTGCGACAGTCCGCTCGATGATGAATCCGTTTCGCAGAATGTATATATCAATATGCTACATTCTGCGAAAAAGTATGTTTACATCTGCACGCCATACCTCGTTATCGATGATGAGATGAAAAATGCGCTCACATTTGCGGCAAAGCGCGGTGTCGATGTCCGCATCATCACCCCAGGCATACCCGACAAAAAAATAGTTTATCGTTTGACAAGATCGTATTATCCGGGACTGCTCGCAAGCGGTGTCAAGATATATGAATATTCCCCCGGTTTCGTTCACGCAAAATCTTTTGTTTGCGACGATGAAACGGCGATGGTCGGCACGATAAACCTCGACTTCAGAAGTTTGTATCTCCATTTCGAATGTGGCGTGCTTTTGACGGGTACAAATTCCGTTTTCAGCATTCGCGACGATATGGAGGCTATGTTTAATATTTGCGAGGAGATCAAAAAACCGAAAAAACGCAGTTTTCTCGGCAAAGTGTTCGATTCTATCCTTCGCACGTTTGCACCCTTGGTTTAAAAATATTTTTTATTGATAAAAAGACCTGCTGTAAATCAGGTCTTTTTATTTGCAAAATAAAAGGGCGACCAAAGGTCGCCCCTACGTTTTATTCATGAATTTTGGCAAAATTCATACTTTCCACTCTACAACCGATGCAAAACGATCTTTTTGCGTATTATATCTCTATGGGAACGAATTTGCCACCCTTGAGCATATATGCGTGGTCAAAGCCGCAATCTTTTGCAAGCTTTACTGCCTCGTCAAAGGCAAAGCCGAGGTGTTCCGCTTTATGCGCGTCGCTTGAGAATGTTATCTTGCCGCCCATCTCATAGAGGGAGGAGAGCAAAAGTTCGGAGGGATACGGTTTTGTGCGGTATCCTCTGGAGATAGCGCCCGTATTTATCTCAAATATCTTTCCTGCGGCGGAAAGGCGCTCGAGCGCAACGAGCGCAGGCATAACATAGCGCGGATGTGTTTCGCTGAAATACTTTTCTCCCTCGTTAAATTTGGAAACGAGGTCTATATGCGCCACGATGTCAACTTCTTCGATATCGGCAAGTTTTGCAACGGTATTGAAATATTTTTTGCAATATGCGTAAGGGTCGCCGCGAAAATATTTCTCTATCGTTTCGTTTGTCATCTCCTCGGAGCAATCGACAGCGCGTTTTTCAACGCCCGTGTCCACGTAATGGCACGCACCTATAACATAATCATATCTTTCGAGTTTTTCCACAGCGATGTTGGAAAATATATCGAATTCTGTGCCTGTGTATATTTCGAGCCTGTCGGCATATTTTTCTTTTACCTCGGCGGCGCTTGCGATATATTTTTCCGCATCATCTTTTTTCATGCAGAAAGAATCATCGAAATCCGTAAAGCTATGCTCGGAAAAGCCGATGGAGGTGTAGCCCTGTTTTACGGCTTCTTCCGCGTACTGCTCCAATGTAGATCTGCCGTCGCTGAATAAAGAGTGCATATGAAGGTTCGATTTAAAACTCATTTTGTCATTTTCTCCTGTTTTACTTTGTGATCTATAACGTGGCGAGAAGCAAGCTCATCTATGATATCCTTGGACGAGATGCCCATCTCTATCATAAGCACCATTACATGGTACATAAGGTCGGAAATTTCGTATATAGTTTCCTTTTTGTCGTTGCCCTTACCTGCAACGATGACCTCTGTCGATTCTTCGCCTACTTTTTTAAGTATCTTATCTATACCCTTTTCAAAAAGGTATGTTGTATAAGAGCCTTCCTTGGGGTCTGTCTTTCTGCCCTCGATAAGTTTGATAAGTCCCTCTGTTGTGAAATCGTTAAAGCCCTCTGCTTTATATATCTCATCATTAAAGCAAGATTCCGTGCCGAGGTGGCAAGCGGGACCTTCTTTTTTAACAATAACGACGAGTGCGTCGCCATCGCAATCGGCTTTTATCTCCATAACGTGCTGGATATTTCCGCTTTCCTCGCCTTTTCTCCAAAGTTTTTTGCGAGAGCGAGACCAGAAGCAAGTTCTGCCCTCTTTCATAGTGATCTCAAGGCTTTCTTTATTCATATATGCGAGTGTGAGGACTTCGCGTGTATAGAAATCCTCAACGATCGCCGGAATAAGACCGTTTTCGTCAAATTTGAGCTTAGATATGTCTAACATAATATCCTCCTACTTTTCTTGAAAGAAAAGTAGGCAAAAGAACTTCACTCAAAAACAAGCTTCTATCCCACATTCCATTCAAGAATTTGATTTTATCTCTTTACATAAGTTTTTCATCTTGAAAGAAATGCGAGATATTAAATTCCCATTTCATCAAGAAATCTTTAAATAAGTTTTATATTCTTACGTTTATTCCCTCGGCGGCGAGTGTCTTTTTGAGATCGGATATCTCCACTTCGCCGAAATGGAATATAGATGCGGCAAGTCCTGCGGAGATCGTCGGAACTTTTCTGAACAATTCCGTGAAATCCTCTTTTTTGCCTGCGCCGCCCGAAGCGATGACAGGCACCTTTACAACATCGCATACGGCACTCAACATATCGATATCAAACCCGTTTTTAACGCCGTCCGTATCGATGCTGTTTACAACTATCTCGCCTGCGCCGCGCGATACCGCGGAGCGTATCCATTCGATAGCATCTATGCCCGTATTTTCTCTGCCGCCGCGCGCGAATACGGTATATTTTCCGTCTACAAGGGAGATATCCGCCGAAAGTACGACACACTGGCTGCCGTATCTCTTTGCCGCCTCCTCGATGATATCGGGGTTGCGGATGGCGCCCGAGTTCACGCTTACTTTATCCGCGCCGCTCGAAAGCACTCTTTCAAAATCCGCTATGGTATTTATGCCGCCGCCGACAGTGAGCGGAATAAACACCTTTTTAGCCGTTTCACGGAGTATATCGGTAAATATACCTCTGCCCTCTGCGGATGCTGTTATATCGTAAAAAACAAGCTCGTCTGCGCCGCAATTGCTGTAATGCTCCGCAAGTGTTACGGGCGAAGAAACGTCCGAAAGTCCCTGAAATTTAACACCCTTTACAACTCTGCCGTCCTTTACGTCAAGGCACGGTATTATTCTTTTTGTTATCATATCTTTTCCGCCTTTACCGCTTCGCAAAGGTCGATATTTCCGTTATATATCGCCTTTCCGAGAATTGCACCGAACATTTTCATATTTGCAAGTTCAAAAACCTCTTCAACGGTCGTTATGCCGCCCGAAGCGATAAGGTTTACGGAGAATTTTTCCGAAAGATGCTTGTAAAGTTCCATGTTCGTGCCCATGAGCGCGCCATCGCGCGAAACATCCGTGCAGATAACAGTGGAAACACCCATATCCTCCATCATACGGAAGAATGTGTCCGTATCCGTGCCGCTCTTTTTCGTCCAACCGTGAGTTGCTATCTCGCCGTCTTTGATATCTGCGCCGACTGCTATATGAGCGCCGTATTTTTTCGCCATATCCTCTGCAAATGCGGGGTCTTCCGCCGCAACAGTGCCGAGTATGACACGTTCCGCACCCATTTCAAGGTAAGAATATATTCTTTTTTCGTCGCGGATACCGCCGCCGACTTCAACGTACATCTCGCTTTTGGAGATGAGCTTTTTGATCATATCGAAATTATCCGTATTTCCCGAAAGTGCACCGTCAAGATCGACTACGTGAAGATTCTTTGCGCCCTTTTCGGCAAACGAATAAGCAACAGCCAAGGGATCTTCGCCGTATACCGTCATGTTATCGTATTCTCCGCGCAAAAGGCGAACCGCCTTGCCGCCGCGAAGGTCTATCGCAGGAAGTATTATCATTTTCTCAAGCTCCTTTCATCTCGCAGAACGCGCGCAATATCGCAAGTCCCGTATCGCCGCTTTTTTCGGGGTGAAATTGTACACCCCAAACATTGCCGTTTCGCACAGCCGCCGTAAGGCGAGCGCCGTATTCCGTCGTGGCAATGACGCTTTCGTCGCAATCCGCACCATAATATGAATGAACGAAATAAACAAAATCTCCGTTTTTGATATATTTGAAAAGTTCGTTATCCTGTATCTCGAGCGCGTTCCAGCCTATGTGCGGAACAGCAAGTTCTTTGGGTATGACATCCTCTATCGGTCTGATATTGCCCTTTATAAGCCCCAAGCCCTCATATTCGCCGAACTCAAAACTCTTTTCAAAAAGCAACTGCATACCGAGGCATATGCCGAGCATCGGCTTGCCTTTTTTTATCTCATTCAAGAGTGCTTCTTCCATTCCGGAAGCCTTGAGCTTTGCGCGTGCATCGCCGAAAGCTCCCACACCGGGAAGTATTATCCTTTCACATTCCGCAAGCTTTTCGGGGTCGCCTATAAGCTCTGCGTGATATCCTATCTTATCAAACGACGAGCAAAGTGAAAATATATTTCCTACGCCGTAATCAACAATTCCTATCATATTTTTTCTTCGCTTTCTTTCGCTTAAATAAAATTTTAAAGCACGCCCTTGCTGGAGGGTATCTTGTCCGTGCCGTCTTTCGTTACCGCTTTGCGTAACGCACGAGCCGTCGCTTTAAATGCGGCTTCTATCTTGTGGTGAGTGTTTTCGCCGTAAAACGCTTTTATGTGGAGCGTTACGCTCGAACGGCGTGTAAACGCCGTGAAAAATTCTTTGACAAGCTCCGTGTCGAAATCTCCTACCTTTTCGGTGAGTGCGCCGAGGTCAAACGCGAGCACGCTTCTGCCCGAAACATCGACTGCTGCCAAAACGAGAGTTTCGTCCATGGGCAATGTGATGTCTCCGTATCTTGCAATACCGCGGCAATCGCCGAGCGCCTGCTTGAAAGCATCTCCCAAGCATATGCCGATATCCTCCGCTGAGTGGTGGTAATCCACGTTTGTGTCGCCTATGCATTTTACGGAAAGGTCAAAACCGCCGTGAACGGCGAAGAGCGTGAGCATATGGTCAAGAAAGCCGCAACCCGTGTCTATCTCATTTTTGCCGTCGCCATAGAGCGAGAACGAAAGGTCTATATCGGTCTCTGCCGTCTTGCGGCTTATTTTTACAGTGTTTTCAGCCATATTATACCTCTGTTAAATTATTTCGTCAAGCTTTGAAAGGAGCGTATCCATCTGCTCTTTCGTTCCGATGGTGATACGCAAGTGATCTTTTATTTTTTCTTTGTTGAAATGTCTTACGAGAACACCGCGTTTTTTAAGTTCAAGATACAATTCTTCGCCGCTCTTGCCGTCTTTTTTTGCGAAAACAAAGTTGGCGCAGGACGGAAGCACGGAAAAGCCGCGCTTTGTAAGCTCTTTTGTTGTATATTCTCTGTTTTCGATTATTGTTTTTACGTTTTTGCTGAAATATTCTTCGTCCTCTATGCTCGCCTTACCTGCAACGAGCGTGAGTCTGTTTATGTTATAGGGGTTGAGCGAATATTTTATGCGGTTCATGTCCGCAATAACTCCCTCGCTTGCGATGGCAAAACCGAGGCGAGCGCCGGCGAGCGAACGAGATTTTGAAAATGTTCTGCAAACTATGAGATTATCATATTTATGTACAAGCTCCACGGCGCTCTCGCCGCCGAAATCAACATATGCTTCGTCTATGAGCACAACATTGTCGGGGTTGGAGACAACTATCTTTTCTATATCGGAAAGAGGAAGCGCTCTGCCCGTGGGGGCATTGGGGTTTGCGATTATGACCGTTTGTCCTGCGCAGATGTAATCGTTTATATCAATAGAAAAATCATCCTTAAGAGGCGCTTCCGTAGCAAGCGCACCGACAAGCTCAGCATATACGGGGTAAAAACCGTAGCTTATATCGGGATAGATGCATTTTGCGCCTGCACAGAACGCAAAGAAAGCAAAAGCGAGTATTTCGTCCGAACCATTGCCCAAAAGCACATTTTCACGCTTGAAGCCGAACTGTTTCGCTATTGCATCACGAAGCACTTTTCCTTCGGGGTCGGAGTAGAGTTTGAGCTTTTCAACTTCGTCCTTGTTTATGGCTTCCGTAACTTTGGGAGAGGGCGAAAAAGGGGATTCGTTCGTGTTGAGCTTTACATATTCCATGTCCTGCGGCTGTTCGCCGGGAGTGTATGCATCGAGAGAGGAGTATCTTGATACCATATAGCTTGTCATTTTACATCTTCCTCTTCAAAACGAATAGTTGCGCTCTTTGCGTGAGCGTGCAAGCCCTCGTGCTTTGCAAAGCAATCTATCTTATCCGCCACTTCACGCAATGCGTCTTTTGTGTAGTATATGAACGAAGATTTTTTAATGAAATCGTCAACGGAAAGGGGGCTGGAGAAGCGAGCCGTGCCCGACGTGGGGAGAGTGTGGTTAGGTCCTGCGAAATAATCTCCGAGTGCTTCGGGGCAGCTTCTGCCAAGGAAGATGGAGCCTGCGTTTTTGATCTTGGAGAGCAGATCGAACGGGCTGTCAACGCAAACTTCAAGGTGTTCGGGAGCTATCTCGTTTGCCGTTTCGATAACATTGTCAAGGCTCTCTCTTACGATTATCTTGCTTGCGTTATCGATAGATGCGCGAGCTATCTCCGCTCTGGGAAGGAGGGGGATCTGCTTTTCGAGTTCTTCGCTTACCTGTTCCGCAAGAGAAGCGCTGTCTGTTACAAGTACCGCCGTGGCAAGCTTATCGTGCTCTGCCTGAGAGAGCATATCAGCCGCAACGAAGCGAGGATCTGCTTTGCCATCCGCAATAATGAGTATTTCGGAAGTTCCTGCTACCATGTCTATGCCGACGATGCCGAATACCTGCTTTTTAGCCTCTGCAACGAATACATTGCCGGGACCCACTATCTTATCGACCTTGCCGACTGTTTCCGTGCCGTATGCAAGCGCGGCGATAGCGCCTGCGCCGCCTGTTTTATATATCTTGTCAACTCCCGCAAGGCGAGCCGCAACGAGTATCGCAGGGCTTACCACGCCGTTTTTTGCGGGTGTTGTGATAACTATCTCGGAGCAACCTGCTATCTTTGCAGGGATGGCATCCATAAGCACCGTAGAGGGATAGCTTGCCGTGCCACCGGGAACATAGAGACCGACTTTTTCGATGGGGGTTATCTTCTGACCGAGTACGACGCCTTCTTTTTCATTGATGATAAATCCGTTTCTGACCTGTTTTTCGTGAAAAGCGCGGATATTGTCTCGCGCCTGTGTCATGGCTTCGATAAGTTCCGTCGGAACTTTTGTGAAAGCTTCGTCTATCTCTTCCTTGGATACGAGCAAGGAAGAAGGCGCGCCACCGTCAAATTTTTCGCAATATTCCAAAAGCGCCTTATCACCGTTCTTTTTTACGTTTTCTATTATATCTTTTACTATCGCGGAAGCATCGAAAGTTTCCACATCTCGCGACATTATCTCCTCTGTTGAAAGCGAAGCATCCTTATAAATCTTTATCATTTTTCGTCCCTCCTTGAAAGCTCGCGTTTGAGAATCTCTATTTTATCCGCTTTGAAGCGGAAGCTTGCCTTGTTTGCTATAAGATGCGCGGATATCGGCATTATATCCGTTATAACATCGAGATTGTTTTCCTTGAGCGTCGTTCCCGTTTCCACGATATCGACGATAACATCCGTCATACCGAGTATGGGCGCAAGCTCTATGGAGCCGTTAAGCTTGAATATCTCTATATTTCTTCCCTGCGAAGAATAATATTTCTTCGTTATGTTTACAAATTTCGTTGCTACTTTGAGCGAACGGTCGGGGGAATCGTGAAAATCTTTCTTTCCCGCAACGGCAACACGGCATTTTCCTATGCCGAGGTCGCAAAGGTCGAACACATCAGGCTCATATTCGAGCAGGATATCTTTTCCGACAACGCCGACATCCGCGGCTCCGTGCTCTACATATATCGCAACGTCGGACGGCTTCACCCAAAAGAAGCGAACACCTTTTTCTTCGTTTTCGAAGATGAGCTTGCGGTTATTTTCGAGTATGGACGGACATTCAAAGCCCGCATCGGCAAACATTTTATACGCCTTTTCGCCAAGTCTGCCCTTGGGAAGCGCTACATTGAGCATATTTTTCATAACAGCACCTCTTTTGTTCCGTCAAATTCTATTATCTTCTTTGCCTTGGGCAGAGCTGCGCCTTTTTTCATCACAAGTACGCGAAAATCGTTTTCTCGGTAGAAATCAGCCGCTTTTTGAAGTGCGGAGATATCCGCGCCCTCGCCGTAGAGCATAACTATATCGGCATCGTAATTTTCCGCTGTTTCGCGGTAAAGCTCAATAAGATCAAGGTAGAGCGCAAAGCCGCAGGCACCGCATTTTTTGCCCATCTTCGCAAGAAGATTGTCATATCTGCCGCCTGAAAGCACGCTCTTCGGCACGCCGTCAAGGTAACCCTGGAATACAAGACCGTTATAATAGTTCATATCGTTCACGATAGAAAAATCAAGGTTTACAAAATCAGCTTTGCCTGCCGCAGAAAGCGCGGAATATATCGTGTTGAGCTCCTCAAGTGCATTTTCAGCCTCCGCACAAACGGCAACTTCCTTTGCTCTTTCGAATGCAATGGGGAAAGGTCCCGTTATCTCCGCAAGCAAAGCGATATTTTTTGCGCCGTTATCGTCCATACCTGCGCTTTTGCAAGCGTTATAAACTCCGTCCGCATCCTTTTTGCCCAAAAGTTCGAGCACCTGCTCGCCTTCAAGACCGGAAAGCGAATAATGCGAAAGTATCGCACGTACAAATCCCATATGAGAAAGATCGAGCGCATATCTGCCGCCCATAGTTTCCATGCTCTTTACCGCAAGGAGCACCATCTCACATTCGGCGTAAGCGTCCACCTCGCCGATATATTCAACGCCCACCTGGGGTATCTCCTTATACTCATGGATACTGCGCGAAACGCGATAAACATTTTCATTATAATAAACGCGTGCGTTTTCGTTGTCTTTAGCGTTTTTCGCTATTGAAAGCGTTATATCGGGTTTGAGCGCCAAAAGGCTGCCGTCGAGATCGTTGAAGGATATTATATTCTGCGTTGTAAGGAAATTTTTATATTCCATATAAAAAGCATATTCTTCAAATTTGCTCATTTTAAAACGACGATAGCCGTACTTTTCGTAAAGCTCGCGAAGCTTATATATTATCTCTTCGCTTTCTGTGAATATTTTCATCGATTTCATCTCTTTTCAATGGGATTTTAATATTTTAGCATATTAACACGAAGTAATATCTAATTTGATACTATTATAGCACGCTCTTAAACGATTTTCAAGCATATTCTTACATATTTTTTTGTATATCCGTGAATTTTTATTCATTTGGCAATTTATTTTGGATAAATTATGCGCCAAAGCGTGCTCTTTGCCCGATGAAAAGCAAAAAAACTTCACCGAAATTCGATCTCGGCGAAGTTTTTTAAGTATTATGTAGCTTGATTATTTGATGAGATTTGCGATTCTGTAATACTCAGCCATGCGGTTTCTGAGTGTTTCGCATCTTGCGTCCATCCATACACGGTCTTCTGCGGGGATAGCGGCGATCTCTTCTTCTGTGAGCTTGCCTTTGTAAAGCTTATCGAGTGTGAGCGCTTTCATGATATCAACGTCGCAGATCTTGCCGTCGTTCTTGCAGATAACGATGTCGGATTTGCCTGCGAGAAGTCTTTCAACTGCCGCAACGCCCATTTCGGAAGCGATGAATCTGTCTTCAAGTGTGGGTGTACCGCCACGCTGAACATGACCGAGACAGCAATATCTGGATGTGATGCCTGTCTGTTCTTCGATCTTTTCTGCGAGTTTTTCTGCGTAACCTGCCAAGCCTTCGGAAACGATAACGATTATGCTGCGTTTGCCCATATCGCGCTGTTTTTTGATTCCTTCGATAGCTGCCGCTTCGTCAAAAGGAATTTCGGGGATAGCAACAGCGGAAGCGCCTACTGCGATACCTGTGCGAACGGCAATATGACCTGCATCTCTGCCCATTACTTCAACTACGATACATCTTGCGTGAGATTCGCAAGTATCGCGGAGTCTGTCTACCATCTCAACAACAGTGTTCATAGCTGTGTCGAAGCCTACTGTGTAGTCTGTGGATGTTACATCTGCGTCGATAGTGCCGGGAACGCCTACTGTGGGGATACCCTGAGCGGAAAGTTTTGTTGCGCCCATGAATGTGCCGTCGCCACCGCAAACGATCATACCGTCGATACCGTTGTCGCGGCAGATCTGAGCCGCTTTCTGCTGGTATTCAAGGTTAACGAATTCTTTGCAACGAGCTGTGTAAAGAGCTGTGCCTGCCTTGTCGATGATGTTGGAAACATCCGTGGGGGAAGAGATCTTTTTGAAGTTTCCTGCGAGAAGACCTGCGTAGCCTTCCATAACGCCGTATACTTCAATGCCGTTTGCAAGCGCTGTGCGAGCAGCCGCGCGAACTACCGCGTTCATGCCGGGAGCATCGCCACCTGATGTTAGAATACCGATTTTTCTGAATTTTGTCATATTTATCACCCTTTATTTTTAATTACTTTATTTTGATTTTATTATTTTTTTGTTTTGCCGCTTGCAAGGAAATCCAAAGCGCGCGGAACGGAATCTTTTGCGTTGCCCCAAGGCTCGTTATCGTAACGATAATCGAACTTTTTGCAGAACCAGCTTACGTCCTCGTTGAGGGCTTCTATATATTTTTTCTCTATATCCTTTGATATTTCGAAAAATTCCGCAAAATCTTTTTTGCCGAGGTCGTTTCTGCCGTATTCCAAGATCTTTCTGTAATGGGGCAAGCAGAAGCAACGCTGTTTTTTATATTTCTTTCTGAAATCTTCGTCTGTTTCCCAAATATAGATCGTGTTGGAAAACATCTTTGAAAGAGAACCGGAAATTTTTGAGCAAAGGTAGCATGAATGAGATATCTTATCTATCGCATCCGCAGATTTTTCGCCCTTTCCGTCAAACAAGGGCTTTTTGAAAACTCTGTCATTTACCTCCGCAAGGTGGCTTTCCAATATCAAAGCCAGACCTAAGCGGTTGCCCTTTTCGTACATCTTATTGAAATGGTCGCGGCAAAAGCCCAATTTGTTTGTTTCTATGCGAACGTCGGGTTCCATCATAGCCGCACCCAACACAGCTTCTACAGCGTTTTTCTCGAGCATCTCGTAAAGTTCGCAAAAGGGACATATAGGTGTTTCGCTTTCGGCAGCTTTATCGAACGCTTCGTTTATCGGTATGGTATATATTGTTTCCGGCATCGTGTTCTCCTTATGTTTTTTATACGGTTACGTCAATGAAATAGGGGCGATGATCCGAGGCGATGGTTTCGGGAATCTTCGCGTTTTCAACTTTGAAATCATCGGAAAGGAAGATATAGTCTATACGAACGCCGTTTCCGCCGTTGCGTGTCAACTCTTCCATGTTGATATCGAATCTTGAGGGGAATGTACATTCGGGATCTTTGCAGAACTCAAAGGAATCTGTCATATTATCAAAGAGAGCTTTTATTTCGTCCGTTTGGTCGTTCTTTTTATCGAGCGAACCGCTTCTTACGTTGAAGTCGCCCATGATAACAAGGGGACGTGTGCTTTCCTTCATGATCTTTGTAAGTATCTTCATGGTTTCTGCTCTTTCCGTCTTTGCAAGTCCGAAATGAGTTACGACAACTTCTATCTCCTTGTCTTCAACGAGGATGATGTTGCGGAAAACGCAACGAGTTTCGTAATATGTGTCCTCGGACTTATCCTCGGGATCGGGAACGGAGATGACCTCAGACAAGAGCACGGGATATTTGGAAAGGAGAGCATTGCCGTAGCTTCCGCGGTTTCCGGGTCTGCCGAGTTCGAGTGCTCTTGCAAAGCGGCTCTCGTAGGGGATACCCGTGGAGCGTGCAACTTCCGCGGCGAGGTTTATATTGCCGCTGCGAGGATGGTTGAAGTCCACTTCGTTAAGACCTACGATATCGGGAGAAAATTCTTTTATAACTTCTCCTGTTGCCGCAGGGTCTATTTTTGTGGGCGGATATTCGTGCATATCTCTGCCGCCTGCTATATTGTAAGTCATGATCCTGAGTTTCATAGGACATTCATCTCCTTATCTTAACTTCATTTATAAAATTACCAATAGTATATTATCACTTATGCTCGTGAAAGTCAACTTTTTCCTTAATAACTCTCACTATTGCACTATTGCAGATTTTTTTATTCTTTTATGAGTTTAAGAGATACTGCATCGAACAACGCGCGTGTGTCCATGTTTTCGGAGCAGAAAAATTCTCTTGCACAGCCGCATTTCTTGCAAGATATGCGAACTTTGCCGATATCGTTTTCAACGAGGTAATCTCCGTTGCCCATGCCGCAATCGCAATCTATCTTCTTTTCTTCGCAAAGGTCGCCCAAAACGAAGAGTATCATATCTCTTACGTGTTCGTCGTTGTAAAGGCGTTCTTCGTCGGAGTTGTTCTCCTCGAAGATGTGGGCAAGTTCCGTTTCGTCGATAAGCTCGGATATCTGCTTATCGGATTCTTCGAGCGCTTTCAGTATCTCGCCCTTGGAGCCTGAGAAGCATATATCAACGCCTGCATATTTGCAAGGGAACGCGAGGTTTTCTCTGCTGCAAAGCAAAGCTCTCGACACCACATATTGGTGGGGCTTGGAGCAGAAAAGGCAAGGCACTATCAAGCGCACTTTCTCTTCGCCCTCTTTTTTTATCTGAAGCTCACTGCCGCCGCAGCCGCATTTGAGCTTTATCATATCGCCCGAAAGAGCGAAAACGCCTGTAACACTTATTACTGATTTACCGCAGGCGGGGCAACGGTAAGCAAGGGTGGTTTCTTGTGGTTTAAGCATTTTTATCTGTATCCTCTCCGCCGTTTTTAGCGGCTATATATCTTTCATAGTAAAATAAATATTGTTGCGCGACACCTGCGTAGTCGCCGAGCGCGTCGAGATCTATGCCGTCGGGATAATATTTTTCAAGCACGCGCTTTATCCAAACATCTATCGGGAAAAATTCGAGCTTGTGAAAACCGAAAAGAAGCGTGCAAGCGGCAACCTTTTTGCCGACACCGCAAATGCTCATGAGCCTCTTTTCCGCTTCGAGCGCATCCGCCTTCTGAACAAAAGCGAGATCGACCTCTCCCGAGATGCATTTTTTCGCCGCATCGATAAGATATCGTGCACGAAAGCCCATCTTAAATGGGGCAAGCCCCGATTCACCTGCTTCGAGTATCGCTTGCGCCGTGGGGAACGCGAAATGTTCCTCTCCGTCAAAGCCGATGAAGCGCTTGCCAAGCCCTGCGGACATATTTTCGATTATCTTTTTTATGCGCGGTATATTGTTGTTTTGCGAGATTATAAAAGAAGCAAGAGCTTCCCAAGATTCCTGGCGCAATATCCTTATACCTTGGGCGCAGTCCATCGCTTTATATATCACATCGCCGTATGCGCCGAAATGTGCGCCTATATCCTTGCGTATCTTGCCGTAATCCTCGTCAAGACCGAGAAAAGAGGCGAATGTTTTTTCATATTCTTCTTTTGTTATGCCCGTGATGGTGATATCGTCATCTTTCTGCGATATGCAGAGAAACTTTCCGAATGCAACGCCTTTTGCCGTGTCGCCGTCAACCTCGAAGCGGAAGCATTGACCGCAATCGAACGTCTGCGCGACAGAAAAATACGGCACTCCCGAAAGCACAACAAAATCATTGCCGTCCGCCGTCTTGCCGAAAGAAGAAAGATATCGTTTGTCCATAATAGATCCACCGCTCCCAAAAGATATTAAATATCGGAATAGTTATATATAATATTATACTTTATTTTATATCATCGTGTCAACAAGCTTTATTTAAAGAAAGGGGATAGAGCGGCATTTTTTCCTTATTTTTCGGAATTTGGGGATGAGCGAGAAAAAACGCACCGAAAGGTGCGTTTCTCCCCCTGCCTTTGGAGCAGAAGATCTATAAAATATGGAGAAAGGAACAAGCGTATTTATTATGCGTTGGGGTTGAACTCAACGAATTTGAGCGTTATCTTTATCTCGTCGCAGTTGCGAAGGTAGAACTGAAGATTGCTCGTTTGGCTTGCGTTTTCGTTGGGACGATAGATTATAAATTCCACGGTATCGCCTACGGAATATGCCGTGAGCATCTGTTTGAGCGTGGAGAAGCTGTCTATCGCCGTGCCGTTGATGGAATAGAGGATATCTCCCTCTTTCATGCCCGCGAGATCCGCGCTGCCGCCTTCCGTTACGGAGGCGATCACGTTTACACCAGAATATTTATATCCGTTGGGCATTTCGATATAGTTATATACAGATACGCCGAGGCGAGCAACACCTGTAACATAGCCGTATTCTTTAAGGTCGTTTATGCAACGCTTTACCGTAGAGATCGGGATAGCGTAGCCTGTGTTATCGATGGAAGCACCCGAGGAAGTCGTGCCGGAAAGTTTTGCGTTTACGATGCCGACAAGCTGTCCTGCCGTATTGAAAAGACCGCCGCCGGAGTTACCGTTGTTTACCGCCGCATCTATCTGAACGAGCGTCATCGTTTCATATGTGCTGGAGAAAGTTACTTCTCTTTCGGGGGCGCTTACATAGCCGCTCGTAAGAGTGAAGCCGTTGCCGAGCGCGTTGCCGATAACGATTATCTGCTCGCCGTAATTGAGCGCTTCGTCGCATATCTCAACTGTGGGGCAGTTTGTTTTTTCTATCTTGATAACGGAAATATCGAGGCTCTCATCGCCGTAAACATATGTTGCATCATATACTTCGCCGTTAAAGAGCGTTACTTTTATCTCGCCTGCATCAGCGCCGACAACGTGGTAATTCGTGATTATATAACCGTCTTTGTCGTAGATCACGCCCGAACCCGAGCCTTGACCCGTAACTGTTATAAGTACGCTTGCATCGAGGCATTTCTGTGCAACGGATTCTACCTTGCCCTCTGTTGCCGCGGATACTACACCGCTTACGGTGGGTGCCGTATATGCGTTCGAAGTCGTGTCTTCGACGTTTACGTTAGATGATGTTGTGGAATTTTCGCCTGTTGTTGACGAGGATGCGGAGCCGATGGAAAATTTGCCGCCACCCATAGTATATCCTGCCATAAGCGTGCCTGCCAAAACCACAGTACACAAAAGAACCGCAGGAACCAAGCCTTTTTTCGAGGAAGGTCCTTTTTTATTATTGTTCGAACCCTGCTGTCCGCCGTCTACACCGCCGTTATTATTGTTGAATTGGTCGTAGCCACCGTTATTATTTTTATCTTCTTCGTTAAAAGACCACATGATTTTTCTCCTTCTGATTTACTTCGCCGATTACATTATAATTCAATTTTGTTACAAATACATGAACCCACGGTTTAATTCGTGTAAACAAGTTTTTATTTTTCCTTGAATAAGAGCGATTTTAGGGGTATAATGGATTATAACAACGAAAATGATATCACAGCGAAGATATTTTTCAAATTATGCATATGATATAGTATACTCTTTTTTATTAAAAAATAAAAGGTCATTTTATGAACAAATTAAAAATTTCTGTTTTCAAGAAGATACCCACGCTGACGAGCGAACATCTGGTGCTTCGAAAGATGCTCCCATCGGACGACGCGGATATGTTCGAATATGCGAGAAACCCTGCGGTTACGCGATTTTTGCTTTGGGAGCCGCACGTAAGCCAACGCTTTACGCACAGCTACTTAAAATTTATACAATCTCAATATTCCTCCGGCAATTTTTATGATTGGGCAATAACGCTTGCGGACAGCGGAAAGATGATAGGTACCTGCGGCTTTGCTTCGATAGACGAGGAGAACAACTGCGGCGAGATAGGATATGTTCTCAACCCTCAATACTGGGGTAAAGGCTTGGCTGCGGAGGCACTCTTGCGCGTTATGCGGTTCGGTTTTGACTACATGAGCTTTCACCGCGTATATGTCCGCATAATGGAACACAACACCGCAAGCGAGCGTGTCGCGGAAAAATGCGGTATGCGCCACGAGGCAACTCTCAAAAGCTCTCTGCTTGTAAAAGGCGAATACCGCACCATAAAAATATATGCTTTGCTTCGCGACGAATTTCACGAAAGATACGCTCAATAATGCTTTTTCGCCGTATTTGTCGATTAGTTTTTTCGCATTTTGACCGAATAAAGTTGACAAGCACAGCGGAAATAATATATAATATATTTATGGAATTATACCCTTAAATAAATACATATAAAATCAAACAGTTTTAATGCATCGGCGCGTTAAGAGCCGATACCCGAAAGGCAAAAATTATGATAAGAAGCATGACCGCATTCGGTCGCGCGACGGGAAAAGCGCCCGGCCGCGATATCATTGTGGAAATAAAATCAGTAAACAACCGTTTTTTGGACTGCCAGGTAAAATTGCCGCGCATATTCGCTTTTCTTGAAGAAAAAGTTAAACAGCGCATTTCCGAGCGCGGTATCTCGCGCGGTAAGATAGATGTCTTCATCACTATCGACGTTACCGACACAGCGGGACTTGAAGTGGAGATCGACAGAACATACGCAAAAAGCTATATCGAAGCGCTCAAAAAGCTTTCCGAGGAATTTGACCTTCCTTGCGATATAACGACTATGCGCGTGGCGCAGAACCGCGATATATTCGCCGTTAAACGTGCGGAAGAAGATGTCGAAGCCGAATGGCAGGCTCTGCTCCCCACACTTGACGAAGCGCTCGACGCTTTCATCGCCGCAAGAAACCGCGAAGGCGAAAATATGCGCCGCGATATCGTGGAAAAGAAAGCAAGAGTAAAAGAGCTTGCGGAAAAGATAGCTCCAATTTCCGCAAAGGACAAAGCAAACCAATTTGCAAAGATGAAAGAACGCATATTGGAACTTGTCGGCGACACAGTTTCGCTCGACGAAAGCAAGCTTATAACGGAATGTGCCGTTTTTGCGGACAAGATAGCCGTAGATGAAGAAACGGTGCGCCTTGCTTCCCATTTCGATGCATTCGACTCCATACTCGAAACAAACGAACCTGTCGGCAGAAAGCTCGACTTTTTGCTCCAGGAGATGAACAGAGAGACAAACACCATCGGTTCTAAAGCTTGCGATACGGAGATCGCCCGTATCGTCGTAGAGATGAAATCCGAGCTTGAAAAGATACGCGAACAGATCCAGAATATCGAGTAAGCTCGGCAGAAGGGACTTTTATGAAATTTATAAATATCGGATTTGGCAACATGGTCGCCGCGCACCGAGTGGTAACGCTCGCCAGCCCCGATTCTGCGCCTATCAAAAGACTTATTCAAGATGCAAAGGACTCCGGCAGAGTTATTGATGTTTCGTGCGGCAGACGCACACGTTCCGTCATCGTTACGGATTCCGAGCACGTGATCCTTTCCGCTATCCAACCCGAGACCATCGCAGTTCGCCTTAACGGACAGAACGACGACGGCGACGACGAAGCGGATTCTTCGGAGGAATGAAAGACATGAAAAAAGGACTTCTTTTTGTAATATCAGGCCCCGCCGGAACAGGCAAGGGCACAGTTATCAAACATTTGCTTGAAACAGGCGAATTTTTCTATTCCGTTTCCGCAACGACACGCTCCCCTCGCCCCGGCGAAGAACACGGCGTGAACTACTATTTCGTTTCAAGAGATGAATTTGAAACGAAGATAAATGACGGCGATATGCTCGAATATGCAGAATACGTCGGCAACTATTACGGCACGCCCAAGAGCGCCGTTGAAAACGCTCTTGCGGAAGGCAAAAACGTTATTTTGGAGATAGAGACGAAGGGCGCTTTGCAGATACGCGAAAAAATGCCCGAAGCTATCCTTATCCTCATCCTCGCGCCCGATATCAAAACGCTCGAAGCACGTCTTGTGGGCAGAGGCACGGAAAGCGCCGATGTCGTTGCAAAACGTATGAACGAAGCGCGCCGCGAGGTCGCTCTCCTCGATAAATACGATTATGTCGTTGTAAACGAGGACGGCAAGAGCGAAGACGCAGCAGCCGCTATCTACAAGATCTCCGAAACGGAAAAGCTCCGCGCGGAGAGAAACCTTTCTCTTAAAGAGAAATTCATTTAACCAGGCAAACATTTTTGAATCTTTACATAAACAAATTTAAAATATTTTTTCGGAGGTACTTCAATTATGATGATAAAACCGTCTATTGACCAGCTTACACACGGCGGTCAGATCAACCGTTATGAGCTCGTTATAGCAACATCCAAGGTTGCACGTGCGATCACAGATGAATATTGCGAACAGCGTGAACACGCAGAAGCTATGGTCCATGACCAGAAAGACAAAACGATCGCTTCCTTTATCAGAGCGAACATCCGCGACAAAAAAGCGGTTGAAAACGCTGTTCAGGCTCTTGCCGCAGGCGAATACGAAGTTGTCGTTCCCGCAAGCGTTGAAGCTAACGAGGATGAAGAAGAAGCTATGGCTAAAGAAGCCGCAACGGAAGAATCTGCTGAATAATGGAAGCCTATGTAAAAACGGTCGGGGTGCGCTTGCTCGATGTCCCTTACCATCTTGACATAGAATATACATACTATATCCCCGAAGGATCCGCCGATGTCGCGGTCGGCGATTTTGTTATCGTGCCTTTTGGCGCCGGAAACAAAAAATTCACCGCCGTGGCAACGAACATATCGTTTACGGACAGACCTGAAAACCTGAAACCCATATTCAAGGTATACGGGGAGGAAATACGTCTTACAAAAAAAATGCTGCGCCTTGCCGATTTCCTCTGCGGGCGCACATTCTGTTCTTTCGGGGATGCGGCAAAAAGACTCTGCCCTTCTGACCTGATACCGCAGGCGAGCGAATATTTTGCCGTGAACGAAAACTTTTCGCAAACGCCGTATACTCGGCGATATGCCGCCGCTTTGGCTTATGTTGAAGAGCACGGCGCCATGAACCGCGATAAGCTCATCTCCGACACAGGTATATCAGCTGCGGCTCTTTCGCGACTTTGCCGCGAGGGGGCACTCGTCAAAACAACAAGATCCAGCATTTCCGAGGGCGCAAGTACAACGCTCGTTGCTCTTGCGGAAAACGCGGATCCCTCCGTTTTGGAAAAGCCACGCACACCTGCTTCGCATCAGGAGCTTTACGCAATAGTTGCGGAATGCGGCATAATAGAGAAAAAATCGCTTTTGGCGGAGGGCTTCAAGCCCTCGCAGATATCCGCCCTTGAAAAAAAGGGGCTTATCCGCTTTGAAAAGCGCGAAGTCATCCGCAACCCATACCAAAACATAGATGCGCCCGACGTAGAGATAGTTCTTTCCGAGGAACAGCAGGCGGCAAAAGAAAAACTTATGGCGCTTTGCGACGGCACGCCACACGCAGCTCTGCTCCACGGTGTTACGGGTTCGGGCAAGACAAGCGTCATCATCTCCGTTTGTGAGGAGCTTATCAAAAGAGGCAAAAGCGCCATCGTACTCGTACCCGAGATAGCTCTTACGTGGCAATCCGTTTCCGTTTTTGCAGGAAAATTCAAAAAACGACTTGCCGTCATACATTCCGCGCTCTCCGAGGGCGAAAAAGCAGATACCTTCAAGCGCATACAACGCGGCGAGGTCGATGTCGTGCTCGGTACGCGCTCCGCGCTCTTTGCTCCGCTTGAAAACATCGGTGTTGTCGTTATCGACGAGGAGCAAGAGCACACTTATAAATCGGATATGTCGCCGAAATATCATGCGCGCGATGTCGCTCGATTCCTTTGCGCGGAAAACGGCGCTCTTATGCTGTTGGCAAGCGCTACGCCGAGCGTTGAAACATATTACCGCGCCAAAAGCGGCATATATTCGCTCGTAACATTATCATCTCGCTACGGAAACGCGCGTATGCCGAAAGTATTCATTTCCGATATGCGAGAAAACGTGAGCATAACAGGCGAAGAAAACATCGGCAACGAGCTTGCTTGCGAGCTTGAAGCGAACCTTGAACACGGTTTTCAATCCATCTTGTTTTTGAACAGGAGAGGATATAACAGCTATTTTTCGTGCCGTTCCTGCGGCAAAGCGGTTCTTTGCCCGAACTGCTCCGTAACGCTTACATATCATCTTTACAAAAAGAGCGGCAAAAGCTATCTGCAATGCCACTATTGCGGTCATAGAGAACCTGCTCCGATGCTCTGCCCCACTTGCGGAAGCGAGCATATCACGGGCGGCGGTTACGGAACGCAGAAGATAGAAGAAGAGCTTGCGATGCGCTTTCCCGACGCACGAGTTTTGCGCCTTGATGCTGACTCGACACGCACAAAGTTTTCGCAGGACAAGATACTTTCCGATTTTCGCGAGGGAAAAGCGGATATCCTCATCGGCACGCAGATGGTAACAAAGGGGCACAATTTCCCACTGGTTACGCTCGTAGGTGTCGTAAACGCGGACAATTCGCTCTTTATGAACGATTTTCGCTCAGGCGAACGCACATTTTCCGTTATAACTCAAGTTGTCGGCAGAGCAGGCAGGGGCGAACACCCCGGCAGGGCACTCATCCAAACATACAACCCCGACAATGAAACACTCGAACTTTCCGCTTCGCAAAATTACGAAAGATTTTACGAAAGTGAGATAAAAATGCGAAAGAACTTTTTGTTTCCGCCGTTCTGCGATGTGGCGCTGTTCGGTTTCTCCAGCACGGAGGAAGCCGCGCTCTCCGCATTTGCCGAGGATTTTGCCGCGGAACTGAAACGAACACACAAAAAAGAATTTCGCGATATACCGCTCGTCATATTCGGTCCGTTCGATGCTCCGATATATAAGATAGGCGGAAAATTCCGAAAACAGGTGATAGTAAAACACAAAAGCACGGCTCGCACGCGCGAACTTTTCGCAAAGCTTTTGCGCCAATTCGGAAAGATAGCAAAAAACAAGATAACGATATCGATAGATATCAACCCAAGTAATATGTAGACCGATTTAAAAAAGACAGGAGTTTTTTATGGCAAAACTTAAAATATTGACAGATAAAGACCCCACCTTGCGTAAAACTTGCCGCAAGGTGGACAAGATAACAGACAGAACACTCACTCTTCTTGACGATATGCTCGAAACTATGCGTAAAGCAAACGGCGTAGGTTTGGCAGCACCCCAGGTAGGCATACTCCGCAGAATAGTTGTTATCGAAGTTGTAGACGGCGAAGTTCTCGAGCTCATCAACCCCGAGATAATCGAAGAGAACGGCAGCCAGACGGGATATGAAGGTTGCCTTTCCCTCCCCGGCAGAACAGGCATCGTTACTCGCCCCGACTATGTTAAGGTAAAAGCACTCGACAGAAACGGCGAAGAAAAGATATACGAAGGCACAGGTCTTCTTGCTCGTTGCTTCTGCCATGAGCTCGGACACCTCGACGGTATCCTTTACCCCGATGTAGCGGACAGAATGCTCACGGAAGAAGAATATGACGAATATATGGAGAGCGACGACTGATGAAGATACTTTTTATGGGAACGCCTGAGTTTGCCGTTACGGCTCTCCGCGCGATCCACGAAAAATACGGCGCAGACGTTGTGGGCGTAGTTACAAGAATAGATATGCCCAAAAACCGCGGTCATGCGCTCACTCCCCCTCCCGTAAAGGTAGCGGCTCTTGAAATGGGTCTTCCCGTTTTCCAGCCCGACAACCTCAAGGAAGAAAACTTTAAAGAAACACTTGAAACGCTCGCACCCGATATCATAATCGTTGCGGCATACGGCAAGATATTGCCCGAATATGTACTCAATTATCCCAAGCACGGTTGCCTTAACATCCATGCTTCCTACCTTCCCGAATACAGAGGTGCTGCGCCCATCGCTCGCGCTATCATGGACGGCAAAACAGAACTTGGTATCACTATAATGTACATGGAAAAAGGTCTTGATACCGGCGATATGCTTGCGCGCGAAATGCTCACGTTCGAAAACGAGAACAAAGGCGAAGCGGAAAATGCCCTTGCAAAGCTCGGCGCAGACATGATGCTTCGCAAGCTCGAAGATCTTGAAAACGGCATCGTCGGCGAAAAAATAAAGCAGGACGATTCCCTTTCCACTTATGCCGCTAAGATCGAAAAAGAAGATTGCAAGATCGATTTTAACAGAAGCGCAAAGGATATCAAAAATCAGATCCGCGCGCTTGCCCCCGCACCTTATGCTTTTTCTCGCATCAACGGCAAAAGCGTTAAGATAACTCTTTCAAGCGTTGCCGACGAAACGACAGGCAAAGAAGCAGGCACAGTTATCGCCGTTTCCCCCAAGGGCGCAGGCAAGATAGCCGTTGCAACGGCAGACGGCGTGCTCAACATAGAGCGCCTTATTCCCGAAGGCAAAAAAGAAATGTCCGCAGGTGATTTCGTTCGCGGTCGCGGTGTTGCCGAAGGCGACAAATTTGAATTTTAATTTTTGATGAGGATAAGCAAATGAACGCAAGAGAAGCGGCTTACACAGCCTTATTAAGGCACGAAAACAATGCATCCTACTCCAACATAGAACTTGATGCAACGATAAAAAAATACCAACTTGAGGGTGTGGAACGCTCCTTCTGCACGGCTCTTTTTTACGGTGTTATAGAAAGAGCGATAACGCTTGACTACTACATCTCCAAGCTCTCCGACAGAGCGGATATAGACACGAACGTGCGCGTCATACTTCGCATGGGTCTTTACCAGATAATCTACATGGATAAAGTGCCCGATTCCGCCGCCGTAAATGAAAGCGTAGGCCTTGCGCGCCGCTTTTGGGCGCGCAAAAACAGCGAAGGTTTTATAAACGCAGTTCTTCGATCTTACCTTCGCGAAAAGGACAATATAATGCTTCCCGATTGGCGCAAGGAACCGATAAAGCATCTTTCCGTCAAATATTCAATGCCCGAATGGCTCTGCCTCCATTTTTCCGAAAATTACGGCAGATCGGCAACGGAAAAGATATTCGATGAATTTAACAAAGTGCCTCCGCTCACGCTCCGCGTAAACACGCTCAAAACAACGCGTGAAAGCCTTCAGAGTCGTCTTGCCGAATGCGGCATCATGTCTCAGCCGACGAAAAACGCGCCGAACGGTCTTTTGCTCGCGGGCGGCACACCTTATTCCGCGCTCGAACCGTTTGCAGGTGAATTTTTCGTTCAAAACGAAGCTTCGCAGATATGTGTTGAAGTGTTGGGCGCTCGCCAAGGCGAAACAGTGCTCGACGCTTGCGCTTGCCCCGGCGGCAAGAGCTTCGGCATGGCTATCGACATGAACAACGAAGGAACCATACATTCCTGCGACTTACACAAAAACAAGCTCTCGCTCATCGCAAAGGGCGCTCAAGACCTCGGCATATCTATCGTTGAAACGATGGAGCGCAACGCCGCAAAAGAGGACACTCGCGGCATCGTTTACGACCGCATACTTTGCGACGTTCCCTGTTCCGGTCTCGGCGTTATCGCGCAGAAGCCCGATATCAAGCGCAAAAAATCTGCGGACATCGAAAGACTCCCCACAGTGCAATTAAACATCTTGCGCGAAAGTGCAAAGCATTTGAAAAACGGCGGCACGCTCGTTTATTCGACCTGCACGCTCAACCCCAAGGAAAACAAAGACATCGTGAACGCTTTCCTTGCTGAGAATAAGGAATTTTCCCTTGTTCCGTTTGAAGTAGGCGACATCAAAACAGACGGTATGACGGAGCTTTTCCCTCATATTCATCACACCAACGGATTTTTTATATCGAAATTGAAAAAGAATTAACATTATGGAAAACAAAACAGATATTTTAAGCCTTTCCCATAAGGAAATGCAGGATTATATAGTTTCGCTCGGCGAGCCGCGCTACCGTGCGGACCAAATATATACTTTTCTCATGCGCGGCGCATCCTCCTTTGAGGAGATGAACAATATCCCCAAAAAGCTTATCGAAAAGCTCAACGAAAACGCATTTATCGCATCCGCAAAGCAGGTGCAGAAGCTCACTTCAAAAGACGGCACGGCAAAATATCTTTACGAGATGTATGACGGCGAAAAGATAGAAAGCGTTATCATGCGCTACCACTACGGCAACACCATCTGCATCTCTTCGGAGGCAGGTTGCCCCATGGGTTGTGCGTTCTGCGCTTCTACGCTCGGCGGTATTTCAAGAAAACTTTTGCCCTCCGAGCTTCTCTCTCAGGTAATACAGACACAAAAGGACATCGGCGAAAGAATCGACGGTATCGTGCTCATGGGCATTGGCGAACCTCTTGACAACTACGACAATGTTATCAAATTCTTGCGCCTTGTGAACGAAGAAAAAGGTCTTAACATCGGTCTTCGCCACATATCCCTTTCCACTTGCGGCATAGTTCCGCGCATATATGACCTTGCAAAAGAGGAGATGCCCATAACACTTTCCATCTCGCTCCACGCATCGAACGATGAAACACGCTCCTCTCTCATGCCGGTAAACAAACGCTGGAACATCGAAGCTCTGCTTACAGCTTGCAACGATTATTTTGCAGCAACAGGCAGAAGAATATCCTTTGAATATACGCTCATCAGCGGCAAAAACGATAACGAGGACACCGCACGCGAACTTGCCGCGGTACTCCGCAAATATTGCAAGAATATGCCGCTCCATGTAAACCTCATCCCCGTAAATGACGTAAAAGAGCGCGGTTTTGCGCCCAGCAGTAAAAACGGTATTGCCAAATTTGTGGCTGTTCTCGAAAAGAATCATATCGTTGCTACGGTCCGCAGACATCTCGGCTCCGATATAAATGCCTCCTGCGGTCAGCTCCGCGCGAAAAAAGCGGAAGACGGCACCGACGGAGAATGATCCGAAGGCAAAAAAATCGATTTTTACGAAAGGATAAGACCATATGTTGCTGTATTACGGAAAAAGCGACGTCGGTATGAGGCGCACCATAAACCAGGACTCATTTAATGCTTTGCCCATATGGAACGATGATGCGCTCTTGCTCGTCGTATGCGACGGAATGGGCGGTCATAAAGCAGGCGAGATAGCCTCCAAAACAGCCGTTGAAAAATTTTGCTCCGTTGTGGCTTCGCGCCCTTGCACAGAGGATGACCCCGCAACGCGCGCGGATATCATAAAAAATACGCTCGTTGCCGCGGTTAAAGAAGCAAACGAGACCGTATATAAGCTTTCGCTTTCGTCTGAAGAATTTTCGGGCATGGGCACAACTCTCGTTGCCGCCGTCATCTCGCGCGGTATGCTCTACGCCGTCAACATCGGCGACAGCAGATTGTATATCGTAACTCGCCACGAAGCAAAGCAGATAACAAAAGACCATTCTTTCGTTCAGCTCCTCATAGAAGCAGGGCAGATAACGCCCGAGGAGGCGCGAACGAACCCGAGAAAAAATGTCATCACTCGCGCCGTCGGCATCGGCGCCAAAACAGAGGTCGATTTCTTCAACCTCAACCTCCGCAAATGGGGCAGCGGATATATACTGCTCTGCACGGACGGACTTACAAACTATCTTGACGACGCGATGCTTTTCAACGTGATATATCCGCCGCGCGAAAAGCAAGGGCTTTCCACCGAACAGGAGCTTAAGCTCAAAGCCGACACACTCGTTTCATTAGCCAACAGAGCAGGCGGCAGCGACAACATAAGCGTCCTGCTGACAAAGTTTTAACAAAAGAAAGGTGAGCATCTATGGACGATTCAAAACAGTATATAGGCGACACCTTTGACGGACGCTACAAAATAGAACGCCTTGTCGGCATCGGCGGCATGGCTTATGTTTACGAAGCGAAAGACCTAAGATACGGCAAGACCGTTGCCGTAAAACTACTCAAAGATAAGTTTTCGGATGATTCTCGCGCGGTAAAGCGCTTTATAAACGAATCCAAATCCTTGGAGATATTGAACCACCCGAACATTGTAAAAATATATGATATTTCCGTAAGCTCGCCGAATAAGTTTATAGTTATGGAATATATAAACGGCATCACCTTGCGAAAATACATGAACTATAAGCTTCCTCTTGAATGGACGGAAGCCTCCGACTTTGCCGAGCAGATATTGCTCGCACTCGACCACGCACACACGAAAGGTATCGTTCACCGCGATATCAAGCCGCAGAACATCATGATAATGCAGGGCGGCGCCGTTCGCGTTACCGACTTCGGCATCGCCAAGATACCGAAATCCGAGGCTCTGACGCTCGTTGACAAAGCCATAGGCACTGTTTACTACATCTCGCCAGAGCAAGCCAGCAGCCGCAAGATCGACGCCAGAAGCGATATATATTCGCTCGGCGTAATGCTTTATGAGATGGTTACGGGAAAACTTCCCTTTACGGCGGACACGCCGATAGCGGTCATATTTAAGCATATCAACGATTCGCCGATACCACCTTCAAAGCTCAATCCCGCAATTCCGCGTGGTCTGGAGCAGATAATCCTCTGCGCCATGGAAAAAAATCCGCAGAACCGTTATCAAAGCGCGGCACAGATGCTCCGCCACCTTCGCCGTTTGAGAATGGACCCTGCCACTGTATTTTTACAGCAAAGACCCGTGCCCAAAACGAGCACGAGCGAAACAACGATAAGACGCACTTCTCGCCCTCATCGCGATACATCGGAATTTGATTTTTCGATACATGAGCACGCAGAGCAAGCGCGCAAACAATCAGCTCCCGTTCAACAGCCTCGTGTACAAGTTCAGCCTCAACGTCAGCAGGCTCAACCGCAACGTCAACAGGCTCAACCGCAACGTCAACAGGCTCAACCGCAACGTCAACAGGCTCAGCCGCAGCGTCAGCAGGCTCAACCTCAGCATCAGCAAATTCAGCCTCAACGTCAGCAGACTCAACCGCAACGTCAACAGGCTCAGCCGCAAAGACAGCAAGCTCAACAGCGCTCACACGGAGACCGGATATACAATCGCTCTCCCAATGTCGGCATACAAATGCCGGGTCAGCGCTCCAACCCCTACATAAACAGAGCGCCGTCGGCGCAGAACAGACAAGCGCCGAAAAACGGAGGCGCACAGAGCCAAAGAACGACTCGCACCACCCAAAACAGCAGACAAAGACGAATGCAGGGCATAGATATTTCGGCATATCTGCCGTTTGTGATAATCATATTGCTCATCGCCATCGTCTGCACGATCTTAATATCCGTTGCAATATCTAACGTAAGCGAAGCGGCAACGGTGCCTTTCCAATATATCGGAGAGGATATACAAGCAAAAACGCTTCTGCTATATTTAAAGCAGGTTATTTTATGACAGAAAAAAACGATCTTTACGGTACAATAATTTCTTGTGTCGGCGGACTTTATACAGTCTGCCGCGCAGACGGCGAAAAGGTTGCTGCGCGTGCGCGCGGTTCTTTCCGCTATGAAAAAAATTCGCCCTTGGCAGGCGACAATGTTCTTCTCCACAAAGAGAACGATACATTTGCCATAAACAAAATATACGAGCGCAAAAATTCGCTCGTTCGTCCGCCCATTGCAAATCTTGATACGCTTTTTGTGTCATTTGCGCCGACAGAGCCTGCGCCTAACCTTTTGTGCGTAGACAAGCTCTTGTCCGTTGCGACGGCGGCAAATATCCACTCCGTAATCGTTATAACGAAAAGCGATCTTTCCGACGATATGGCGGAAAAATACGCCGATATCTACAGAAAAGCAGGTTATCCTGTGTTCATCACATCTTCAAGGGAACACAAGGGACTTGACGAGCTTAAAAAGCTCATATCAGAAAGCGGTTGCGGCAAGATATTTGCTTTTGCAGGTGCTTCGGGTATAGGAAAATCGTCCATCATGAACGCGCTTTTCCCCGATCTTTCCCTTAAAACAGGCGCTCTTTCCGAAAAGATAAGCCGCGGCAAGCAGACAACGCGCACTGTAGAACTTTTCCCCATAACTCTTGAAAACGGCAACGAAGTTTTTGTTGCCGACACACCGGGATTTTCCGTTTTGGAATTTTCCGCTATCCCAAATTTCAAAAAAGAAGATCTCGCCTCAACTTTCCCCGAATTTGAAAGATTCAAATGTGATTGCCGTTGGCGCGATTGCACGCACACAAAAGACGGCGACTGCGGCATAATCAATGCCGTTAAGAGCGGCGATATCGCCAAGGAACGCCACGAAAACTTCCTTTTGATGTATGATGAGCTTGCAAAGATACCAAGCTGGAAATAACACAAAACAGACCGCAGAAAAATGCGGTCTGTTTATTTTTTTGAGCGATATGAACACACGTAGGGGCGACCTGTGGTCGCCCGTTTTTCCAATCGCAACAATTTTATCATTGATAGAGTGCGAATTGTTGCTAAAAGCCAAAATTTTTGATACGTGCTCTGCGGCGCGGTTCCGAGAGTAGCGCCTCTCGGGGAGCCGCATTCGATACAGCTATCATTTTCGATGCGATTCGCTTAAGTGGGTAAAGCGAAAGGCTTTTTTATCTTTTTGCTACTTTTTCTTTAAATAAGAAAAAGTTGAGAAGAATCTTCTTCTTGTTTAAATAAAAGCTTAATTTATTTCTTCTGTGCAAAGAGCCAATCCATAAGACCCTCTGTGTCGTATGCAGGGCCCCAACATTCATGACCCACGCCGGGGAAATATGTTGCTTTCATTTTTGTGCCGCCTGCCGCTTTGATGGCTGCTTCCATGTCCTTTGTGCCCTGTGCGGGAACCGTGCTGTCGCTCTCGCCATGGAAAGCCCAAATGCCGATATCAACGAGTTTATCCGCCATAGAGGGGATGCCTGAACCGCAAAGAGGGATTGCCGCCGCGAACACTTCGGGTCTGCGAGTGATAAGCTCCCATGTGCCGTAGCCGCCCATGGATATGCCTGCCGCATAAACACGAGTAATATCTACTTTGCCGCTGTCGAGGAATTTTTGGAGCAATTCCATAGCCGCCGCAAGTCCGACAGTGGGCTTTTCCGTAAGCTCACGAGAGCCTGTGTTCCATTTATGCTCAACGGGGATCCATTCATATTTTACATTGCAGGGGCACTGCGGAGCAACAACGATGCAATCGTCTTTTTCCACAACCATGTTGAGAAGTTTGTTTTCTTTTTTCAAAACTCTTATCTGAAGCTCGTTTTCCGTGCCGCATTCGCCATGACCGTGCAAGAAAAACAACATGGGATATTTTGCGCTGTCTGCCGCATTGTAATTGCTCGGCAAATAAACTCTGTAAGGAAGCGTGAATCTTTCGCCTGTTTCGGCGTCCGTATATTCATATGCTTCTTTCAACATTATATCGATATCAACCATTTTTAAATCTCCTTGATGAATATAAAAATATCGGAAATGACCGATGTATATTTTTATATTGTATACTTCGCAATATATTTTGTCAAGCGCTTTTCTTGCCGCAGATAACACCTTAAAAAGCGCAAAAAAACAAGCCAAGAGTTGACAAATCTTAAAAATTGGTATAAAATAAAAGGACGCGGACGACCCTCCGCATTATAAATACACGCAAAAAAGAGGTGAAAAAGATGGATTCCGGTAACGGGAATGGCAGTACACCTGCCCGAAGTATAAAAGCTATTCTGTCTTTTTTGCCCCGAAAGATAAAATAGCATAACTTCGAGCAATTCGTTCTGCCTCTTAAAATTTAATATAGGAGGAGAAGCGAATATTTTTTATTCGCTTAAGTATCACAATGGACGAGATCATTGAATTTCACGAAAAGATCAAACAGCTCATTGAAGAAAAACATTTCAAAGAACTTAAAACATTGCTCGCAGAAGAAAACGCGATAGATATCGCAGAAGCGCTTAACGGACTTTCCGAAAAAGAATTGCTCGTTGCTTTCCGTTTGCTCGACAAAGACCAAGCGGCGGATGCATTCGTTGCCATGGAGCACGATGAGCAGGAGACTATCATCCGCGCATTTACGGATAAAGAGCTCCGCGAGGTAGTCGATGAATTGAGCGTGGATGATGCCGTTGACATCATCGGAGAGATGCCTGCAAACGTCGTTGCACGTATCTTACGCAACGCGGACAGAGAAACTCGCCGCGATATAAACAGCCTCTTGCTCTATCACGAAGATACGGCAGGAAGCATGATGACCCCCGAATATGTTTCTTTGCGCCCCGATATGACGGTAGACGAAGCTTTTGATAAGATAAGGCTCGTAGGACTCGACAAAGAAACTATCTACACTTGCTATGTTACGGAAAATCGTCATCTTATCGGTGTCGTTTCCGTTCGCTCTTTGCTTATCGCCGCAAAAACGGATAAGATAAGAAATATTATGCACGAAAACGTCATCTATGTAAAAACGACGGATGACAAAGAATTTGTTGCAGGACAGATCAAAAAATACGGCTTTCTTGCTTTGCCTGTTGTCGATGCGGAAGAAAAACTCGTTGGCATCGTTACGATCGATGACGCTATCGACGTAATCGAAGAAGAAGCAACGGAAGATATCCAGAAGATGGCGGCTATCTTGCCCGACGAACACCAGCAGACATATATCCGCTCAGGTGTATTTAAAATATGGAAGCAGAGAATACCGTGGCTTTTGTTTTTGATGATATCCGCAACATTTACTTCAAAAATAATCGGCAAATTTGAAAGTGCGCTTTCCGCGTGCATCGTTTTAAGTTCGTTTATCCCTATGATAATGGATACAGGCGGTAACGCAGGCGGTCAAACGTCCGTAACTATCATACGTGCGCTTTCGCTCGGCGAAGTTCGCTTGCGCGATGTTTTCCACATAGTGTGGAAAGAATTTCGCGTTTCGTTGATCTGCGCGCTCACCGTAGCCCCTGTTGCATTTTTGAAAGTGTGGTTTATAGATGGTCTTTACAATGAACCTGACGGCATAGTTATATCGCTTGTAATAGCGGCAACACTCTTTATAACGATATGCGTTGCAAAGCTTGTGGGTTGCCTTTTGCCTCTCGCGGCGAAAGCTGTTCACCTTGACCCCGCCGTTATGGCAAGCCCCTTTATCACGACGATAGTCGATGCTATCGCGCTCGTGGTATACTTCACAATAGCATCAAATTTCGTGCCTGCATTGGCATTATAAAAAGTTCTCCGACAGAGCCAAAAAACTCTGTCGGAGATTTTTGTTTTTCTTATAAATAAGAAAAAGTGAATTATAGCAAAGTAACACCTCCTCTGTCAGCCTTTGGCTGCCACATTCATTTGTATTACCATCCGTAGGGGCGACCTGCGGTCGCCCGTGTCCCATCGCAATAATTTTTTCATTGATAGGATGCGAATCGTTGCAAAAAGCTATCAGCTAAAAGCCAAAACTTTCGACTCATGCCATGCGGCGTGGTTCCGAGCGTGGAGCCGCATTTGATACAGCCATCATTTTAGATGTGATTCGCCTAAACGAGTAAAGCGAAGGGCTTTTTTATCTTTTTGCAACTTTTTCTTTAAATAAGAAAAAGTTGAGTGAACCTTTTGCATACCAAGAAAAGCTAATTTAAAAACAAAAAAGCAGATGAGCTTTTGCTCATCTGCTTTAATTTTACTGTTTATCAGTCAGCTTTTGTCTGCTGAAGGAGCCACTGTGCGGGTGTCTGACCTGCTTCGTTTACTGTTGTGTAAGCAGGAGTCCAAGCGTTGTGGTTTACGCCTTCAAGAACTGTAAATGTCATCTTTGTGCCGCCTGCTGCTTTGATAGCATCAAACATAGCTTTTGTACCGGAAATGTTAACTGTGGGGTCAGCATCGCCGTGGAAAGCCCAGATGTCAATGTTTACGAGGTCTTTAGCAGAACCTGTGATACCTGCGCCGCATACGGGAACGCAAGCCGCAAATGTTTCGGGTCTGCGAGCCATAAGTTCCCAGATACCGTAGCCGCCCATAGAGATACCTGCGCCGTAAACGCGGTCTGTATCTACTTTGTCGCTTGCGAGGAATGTATCAAGGAGAGCGGAAGCCGCACGAAGACCGAGTGTTGCGTTTTCGGGAAGTTCTGCGCGTTCGTAGATGCCTTTTGCCCAAGGTTCGCCTTCGATCCATTCTTTTGTTACGCCGTCATCGTCCACGCACTGGGGAGCAACGATGATGCAGTTGTCCATAGCCGCAACATCTTCGAGGAGGATGTTGGAGGAACCGAGAACTTTGATCTGCTGGTCGTTATCTGTGCCGCATTCTCCGTTGCCGTGAAGGAAGAAGAGGATGGGGTATTTTTTAGAGCTTGTTGCATCGTAATCTGTGGGGTAGTAAACTCTGTAAGGGAGTTCGAGTGTTTCGCCTGTTGTCGCGTCTGTGTATGTGTAGATCTGCTTTTCAGCCGCATAGATAGTGCCTGCTACTACGTCTGCTTCGTCCATAGCATAGTTGTATACTGTGAAGCCGTCGATAGCGCCGTAGAACTGCTGGATATCTTTCTTTTCGTCGCCGGAATCGGATACTTTACCACCAATCCAAATGGGAAGTGTGGAAACGTATTCCTGAACGGGTTTTGTGCCGCCGAGGATACCATCGCAATATGTTGTGATAGTACCTGTTGTAGCATCCTGAATGATTGTGAGTGTATGCCATTCTGTGTCTGTAACATTGCCGTCGGAGTCTTTAGTTATGCCGCTGTAGATAGCTTTGTTACCGCCCAAACCGCCCCAATGAGCGTTTGTGCTGTTGAACCATACGCCGTACCAACCGTTGCCGCTGCTGCCCTTCTGGAACAAGCAAGGCCAAGAGTTGCTGGAGAAGAGGTTAGCTGCTGCTTTGTATGTGATCTGGATCGTGAAGCTCTGTGTCTTCTTGAAGTTGAGAAGGTCGCTGTCTGCGATAGTGAGGTACTGACCGAATGTATCGAACAAAACTGCGTTGCCGTCTTTACCTTCTACGAGGGAAACGTCGCCGGAGATAACAGCTTCCATACCGGAAACTTTATCAATGAATTTACCATCTTTGATCTCGTTGAAATCGAAATCTGCAACTGCTTTTTCTTCGTCGGGAACTTCAACTTCGATACCTGCGATCGTCTGGTAATCGAGAGCGCAAGAGTAGATCTTGAATTCGTCTACGCCGCCGATGAACTGCTGCATAGCGGAAAGATCACCTGTGATACCGATAAAGAGATCGGCAGTGGAAGTTGTGTCAAATTTTTTGGATGTTGTTGCGCCGGGAACACCGTCAACATATGTGGAAACAAGGCCTTTTGTGCCGTCGTAAACAGCAACGTAGTGGTGCCATGTTTTGTCTACTGTAAGGCTGGATGTAGCAAGTGTGTTGCTGATAGAGCCGCCTTCTTCACCATAGCCTGCCTGCAAGCCTTTGCCCTTCTGGAGCCACAAGCCGTAGTAGCTTGTCTTGTTCGGGAAGCCTTTTGCCAATACGCAAGGCCAAGAGTCGTTAGCGAAAGAATTATCGTCGAGTTTATACCAAAAATCGATAGTAAAGCTATCATTTGCAGAGAAATTGAGGTCCGCAGCATCTGCAACCTGGAGGTAATCGCCTACGTTGCCGAAGTAAGCAGCGTCGCCTTCGATACCGTCGATAATATCAACAGCGCCTACAACGCTTGCGTCATGACCTTTGCCTGTGATATCTGTAACGATATTAGCATCAAGATCCCATTCGTCAAAGTCGAAGTGCATAACGAGGAAATCGTTATAATCGATCTTGCCGTCATTTGTTGTTGTGCTTTCTTCTGTTGTTGTGGAGCCTGCTGTTGTGCCGACCGTAGCAGCTGTGGAACCTGCTGTTGTTCCTGTTGTGCCGGAAGTTGAATCAACTACAGCATTGCCTGTTGTGGATGCAGAACCCGTTGTGTTTTCAGTACCGCCGTTGCAGGAAGCAAGGGACAATACCATCATAACGAGTGCTGTCGAAAGAGCAATCAGTTTTTTCATGATAATCAATCCTCTCGAAAAATTGTAAATATTTTTGGGCATAGATAACCCTGTTAGTTGTAATTCTATTTTATACTTATTAACCGTTTTTGTCAATAGTTTTTCGACTTTTATTGAACAATTTCTATGAAAATCATGGGTATTTGCCACAAAAAGCCTTAAAGACGTTTTATTGCTAAAATTATATAAAATAAAAAGGATATTGCCGAAAGGCAATATCCTTTTATTAACTGTTTAATTAGTTGAAGAGTTCGGGGTTAGCGATCTCGAAATCAACGTGTGTGAGGTAAGGATCACCGTATGTGAGGTTACCGATTGTGTTGTCTGTTACAAATACAACGTATGTGTCTGTTGCAACATCATAGTAGTATGTATATGTAAGGGGAGCAACTGTTTCGTCGCCGGAAAGGTTGAATTCAGCTTCAGACCAGTAAGCGTAGAGTGCAGAGTCTTCAACGGAATCGCCCCAGAGCATGCAGTTAACCTGGTCTTCATAGAAGCCGAGGAATTCTTCGTAACGTGTAGCAGCTGCGTCAGCGAAATCTGCGTCATCACCGTAGAACTTCAAGAACCATGTGGGAACAGCCTGTCTGTGAGCAACATAGCTGGAGTCCTGGTTAAGCGTAGAGCCGCCATAGTTGTAGCCATTCCAAGCTTTTTCTGTAGCGCCCTGACCGTCGGGGTTAGCTTCGTCTTCAGCAACAATGATATTGCCGAGAGTGTTTGTCTTCAAACCGTAACCGAGAAGGCTTTCTTCTTCTGTAGCAGCTTTGATAGCAGAGCCTGTGTATGTAGCGTAAACGAACTTAACATTGAGTTCAGCAGCGTTTACTTCTTTACCACCGATAGTTGCTGTAACAGCATCTTCAGTAACTTTTGTAATTGTCATTGTGCCGAAAGAGCCAACAGATGTTGTATAATCAGCCATAGCAGCGTTCAAAGCGTCAACATCGAGGTGGTTTACCAAGTATGTAACGTTATCGAAGTAGTATGCCCAGTTACCGCTTGCAGGACCGCCGTTCTTTGTTTCAGGGTTTTTCCATTTACCTACTTTGCCGAATCTGTTGATAGTAGCGAACTTCATAGCACCGCCGAGGTCTTTGCAAAGTGTAACTTCTGTACCCTTTGTTTCAACGAGGTAAAGGTGGCCTGCTGTAACATTGGAAAGAGATACTGTGCTGTTGTCAACGATGTTTGTAGCTGTTGTGCTTGCAAGTGTCTTGAAGAAGTCTTCAATGAACTCAGCATTGGGACCATTGAAGCTGCCTGCAGCGTCAACGATCTCAGCGTTTGTTGCATCTACGGGAACGTAGTATACGCCCTGAACAGGAGTTTCAACTACAGGGGGCTGTGTTGTGATCTCTGTTGTAGCTTCGGTTTTTGTTGTACCTGCATCAGTTTTGTCAGTAGATACGAGTTTGTCTGTGTTGTCGGGTGTTTCGGGTTTAGCTGTTGTACCCTGATCGTTTGTTGTTTCTACGTCATTTGTTGTAGCAGTAGGATCTGTTGTAACATCAGGATCACCGCCGCAAGCAGCAACTGCCAAAACGACCATAACAAGGGCAAGCGTAAGTGCGAGCACTTTTTTCATGATTTGGGTCCTCCAAATAATTTTTTTAATTTTTTGAGAATAATCTCTTCGTATTTATTATTTTATACCATAGTAACCAGTTTGTCAACAGTTTATTTCAAATTTATGAATAAATACAAATTATTTATTCCGATTTTGTGGATATTTTTTCGCAAAATGCGCCTAAAATGAATATGAAATAGCAAGCCGCGGAAAATAATATTTCCTTTGCGAGCATGAGCCAAGCGGATGCAACGTAATTTTCCGAAAGCACGAACGAAAGCGTTGTAAACACTATGAGCGCGGCGCTCGCGATAAAAGCGGATACCGCAGGTACGTTCGAAAGCTTGATATAAGGCTTATTGAAATCAAGCTCGCGCTTTGTTGCGGAGAAGAAAGCAAACGTCGCAAGACAGATGAGCAAGCCTATCAATGCTTTTGTGCCGTTGGAAAGTGCTGTGAGCAAGTCAAAATCGAGATACTGCGACAAAATGTCCGCATCCGTCGTGGATGCAAGCACGGCGGCGCGCACCACAAACTGAAAAAGCGGCAAAGCGAACGCATGAAAGAGCGTTATTATCGCCGTAACTACGGAAAGCGCAACATTTTTCTTCGAGATAGCGAAAGCGAATGCGCCAAGCATGAAAAACAGCACCGCATCCAAAACATATGAAGCGAGGTCAAAGAAGAACACGCTCATGCCGTCGAGCCATTCCGGTAAGTATTCATAATTCGAAGTGGCAAGCGCAGATATCAAAGTGAACATGGATATGAAAAACAGCGGACACAGAAAAGATCCGAAAACATGATATAAAACAGCGTTCTTTTTCAAAACGACCTCCAAAATTTATATTTACTTTATTAGCATACCACAGATGAGCGCAAAAGGAAACATTTTTTTGTAAATTTTTAATTATTTGCGGCAATATGATTTGACTTTACGCCGCCATACCGCTATAATATATAAGTACGAACAAAATTTTTCCAAATTTGAAAGTGAATAAAAATGAAGATATATCCCATTATAAAACGAGGTTGCGATATTCTGCTTTCGGGTGTTGCGATAATCGTTTTTTTGCCGTTTTTTATTATATTATGCGCGTGTTGCGCGATAGATACCAAGGCTTCGCCGCTGTTTTTGCAAGAGCGCATAGGAAAAGGACAAAAGCCTTTCAAGATAATCAAATTTCGAACGATGAAAAAGAGCGCTCCCGCGAGCACACCTGCGCGCGCCATCGAAAACCATGATGAATATGTTTCTCGCTTTGGTTTATGGCTTCGAAAAAGCGGCGCCGACGAGCTACCGCAGGTATTCAATATTTTTGTCGGTCAGATGAGTTTTGTCGGTCCTCGGCCGCTCATGGCAAGCGAAAAGGCGCTTCATCGTGCGCGCGAATCTCTCGGCGCATATAATGTTCGCCCGGGTCTTACGGGTCTGGCACAGATAAAATGCGAAAGCATAAATTCCGTGGAAGAAAAAGCTTTGCTTGACGCGGAATATGCAAAAAACATCTCCCTTTGTTTCGACATAAAACTTATATTTATGACCGTGAAGCTTTTTCTTTGCGGCAACCATATCGACGAGCATTTTGATTCCCCTGCGGAATAAACGAGCGCTCCTTTGCAAAAGATAACTGCAAAGGAGCGTTTTTTGTTATGATCTCAAAAATATATTGTCGAGTGGTCATCATATATGCCGTATTGGCGGCGATGTTTTCAATATTCCTCGGCGGAACCTCAATAATGGCGCGCGAAAACGCGCTTTCTCCGCTCGATATCCTAACTTTGCGTTCGCAAAGCGCCGTGATAAATGCGAACCGATAGCAAAAAAAGAAACCCCTTGCGGGGTTTCTCTTTTTACATATTCATTAACTTATTTTGTGATGAAAGAGTTGATGAATACTGTGTATGTCTGTGTAGCGTAATCGTAGTAGTATGTGAATTCAGGGTATACGATTGCGGATTCAGCAACACCACTTGTGATCTGTGTGATCTTGTACTGGTAGAGCTTGGAGTTCTGAACATCAGCTGTCCAGTAGATGTCATTCATGTTGTTCTTGAATGCTTCGCAAGCTGTTTCATAGTTCTTCTGGCAAAGTTCAACAAGTGCAAATGCTTTGTTGATTTCAGAAATTGTAGCGTTGGATGTGATAAGATCGTTGTATTTAGCAACAGCGAGGTTAAGCATACCAGCAGGTGTGTACTCAGCCAACATGTTGTAGAAGAGGTCGAGTTTACCTGTATTTACTATGTCTTTCTTGATGCTTGCAATGCCGTCACTCTTTGTCCAGTCATAGTAGTAGAAATTCTTGGAGTTGCTGAGGTTGTTTTCGCACCATGCAGCGAATGTGCCCTTGGAGGAGTTGAAGTCGTGAGGCATACCAGCTTTTTCAGACTGGAACATTACTTCGTACATTGTTGTAGGAAGTGCATGAGATACTGTCTGAGCTGTAGCTTCGTTGAGTGTGTTGCCTTCGTAATCGAAGTAAACAAACTTGAAGTTGAGGTTTGTGATATCCTGGTTAGCGTTACCGTTTACAGTAGCGATGATGGACTTAGGAGTTACGTTTGTAATTTCCATTGTGCCGAACTGACCAAGAACTGTGCCTGTAGCAAGTTTTGTAGAATCGATTGCGTAGTTTGTCTCGTTCATGATAGAGCTCTTATATGTGAGCTTGTTAGCCTTAACGATCCAGTGTGCTTCGTTGTTTGTCCATGAGTTTGTGCCGTTGGGCAACTGAATTACACCACGACCGAAGCCGTACTGGTCAACAGGACCAACGCCGAGACGGTTAACTGTTACTTCACCAAATACAGCGCCGAGATCCTGGAGGATTGCGTTGTTCTTTGTTGTGTCTACGAGGTAGAAGTGGCCAGCAGGAATTGTTACTGTATGGCCGTTGCTGGGATTAACGTAATCTGCAGCATAGTTCCATGTAGAGTAGAAGTAGTTAAGTGTACCAACTTTTTCACCTGTTGTGATGTTGATAGCCTGCATAGAGGAGCTTACATAGTAGATGTCGCTACCTGTTGCAATGTAAGATGTTGTAAGAGAATCTGCGGGGAGGTAAACAATAGCCTTACCGTCGTCAACCTTGTAAGAAGGTGTTGTTGTGCCTTCGCCGGGGTTGATTACTTCGCTGTTAGAGCCAATTGTGTTTGTGCCACCAAATACTTTGATGTATTTTACGTAGCCTGTAGCTGCGTCAACTACATACTGGTAAGAGAGAACTGCGAGTTCTTTCTTTGCAGCGAGGAGCGCGCCAACTGTTGTTTCTGTGTATGTGTAGTCAAGATCTGTCTTAGAAGCTTTGATTGTTTCATCGGGTGTTACGATGATAACAGTTGTGTCTTCTTTAACGTTGAGTGTTTCAGCACCCTTGATCTCAAGTCTGTACCAACCGGGAACATACTTGTAGCCTTCACCCTTCTTATGAGCAGAGAATACTGTGTTAGAGGGGAGAGTTGTTGTGATATAGGATTTTGTGATACCTGCGAGCTGGTTGTTCATTGCTGCTGCAGTAACGTCTGTTCTGCTGCCTGCAACTTCTTCCATAGCTTCTGTTGTAACTACGAGTGTACCGTCTGCCTTTGTCTGGTATACGATGCCCTTATAGTCAAGAATTGTGTAAACAATGTTGTTAGCGTCAACGTAGTATCTTGTAATTGTTACGTTGCTGAGGTTGCCGATGTAACCGTTAGCATCGTTGAAGAAGTAACCGTAACCCTTTGTTGTGTCGAGGTTGCCGTTAGCATCATAGTATTTGTGTGTCTGGTATGCATAGATTTCTGCATATGTGGGGTTGATGATTGTTTCGTTTTCTTTGCCTGCTTCTGTCTTGTAAACTGCGAAGGGAGCAAGAACTTTTGTAGCGCCTGTAGCAGCTACGCCGCCGTCCATAACGGGCTGGAGTGTGTAAGACTTAGTATAGTCTACAGCGAGTTTAGATACCTGTTTGTACTGTACCTGGTAGATGTTTGCAGGAGCTTTTTCGTAAGCAACTTTGATTACTTCGTCTGTAAGAGCGCCTGTTGTAGCATCTTTCTTATATTCTTTTGCAACTACTGTCCATGTGTAGTTTTCAGCGGAATATGCGTTGTAGTAGTTTGTAACTTCAGGGTTCTCGAGTGTGGGAACCATTGTTGTTGTCTGGTTTGTGTAAGCAGTGCCGTATGTTGTCTTAGCGTCAAAAATACGGTCTGTGATGTCGCCGGAGATCACAGCGTTGTTCCAAGCGGAACCTGTGCCGCTGATGAGGTAGTTGTTACCACCGTCGTTCTTAACCTGAACGTAGAGAACGTTTGTAGCGGAAGCTACATAGCCTACGCCGTAGCCTGCATAGTTTTCAGCTTCTGTGCCGGAAAGGAGACCTTTAGCAAAAAGTCTGTTAGCCATGAGCTGTGTTGTCCAGTCGTAAGCCAAAGAAAGGGAAGCAAGAACTGTTGCTGTATCCTTAGCTTTTGTGCCTGCGAGAGTTACTTTGAATTCGTTGTCGTTAGAAGCTTTTTCAACTTTTGTTACGAAACCTTCTTTAACGTCTGTAGATGTTGTAAGGTCTTTACCGTTGATGATGATAACGTTGTTGTTGCTATCATATGCAACTGTAACTGTCTTCTGAAGGAGAGAAGTGGGTTTGTTAGCTTCTGTTGCGGGGAAGTTGTTAGCGTTGTCGCCGTTTACATACTGGTTCTGGTATGTGTCGATAAGGAACTGGTACCAGTTGTAGATGTTAACTGTGAAGGAAGAAGAAGATTCACCGATTGTGTATGTGAATGTTCTGTTGAATGTGCTGTTGTTAGCGAGCTTGTTGTATGCAGGAATGATAAGTTCTTTTTCTGCACCGGAAGCGTCCATGATTGTGATTCTGTAGTAATCAGCGATATCACCGATTGTCTGAACCTTTGTAACAACACCTGTAAGTGTTGTGAAGCCTGCGCCTGCAGCATCCTTAAGATCTACCTGTGTATAGTAAGGAAGAACTGTGGATGTAGCGTTGTTCATGAGAAGCGCTGTAAGACCGTTGTTAGCTGTCTCCATCTTTGTAGCATCGAATGCTGCACCTGAGGGAACATTAGCAACTGTCTGGTCATACTGAGATTCACCAACACGAAGAGCCTTCATGTTGAAGAAGATTGTTGTTGTCTGTTTGTTTGTGTTGCTATCGTTGATGATAGAACCGTCATGAACGAACTTAACTGTTGTCTTGTTCTGTGTCATGATGTCGTAGATACCGTTGCCGTCTGTATCAGCGAATGTGAACTTCATCTGACCTTCAGCAATGTTTACGATGCTGTTGTAAACTGTTGCGATGTCTGCAGCAGAACCTGTAGCATTACGAACAACGAGAACGTTGTCTGTGCTTGCAGCTACGCAGTTGTTAGCAACATATACTTTACCGTCTGCGCCTTCTGTAGCGAGAACGTATGTTGTGCCTTTGAATGTGATCTTGTAAACTGTTACGTTTGCATTAGCAGCATTCGTTCTTGTTTCTGTGCCTGCTTTTGTGATAGCGAGAGCAGATTCGCTGTAGTAAGAGGGAAGTACAGGTGTAAGGTTAACTTTCTGTTCGTTAGCATTTGTTGTGTACTTCATTGTGTTGTACTGGTGGTTGTATTTGTAACCGCCGTTTTTACCGCACCAACCGTACTTGTAAACGAGGAAGGAGTCAACGATTACTGTGTTTTCGGACTTGATGGAGTTGATCTTAGCAGCGGATGTGATAACACCGTTTACAACATCAGCAGCAGCGTTGCCGTTGTAGGAAACTTTAACAGCTGTACCAACTGTGAAATCTCTTACGGAAACGTAGCCGTTGTCAACGTTGGAGTTACCTACGTTGTCTGTTGTTCTCTTTGTTGTGATAACTTTGTTAGCTGTTGTCTTATCGAGTGTGATAGTAGCAACTGTGTTAGCAGCAACTTTGATTTCGATTGTGATGCTGGAAACTTCGTCGTAATTGCCTGCGTTCTGAACGTCTGTAACGATACCGTAGTAAGAACGGTTAACTGTTGTGCCGTTGATTGTAGAGAAACGATCGGAGATAGTACCGGAAACACCGTTTGCGCCCTTATCGTATTCGACAGCTGTTTTGCCGTTTACAGCAGCATTCCAGAGAAGGTATGCAGCTTCGCCGTATGTAAGCTTAGCACCGTCGGAGAAGTCGCCGCAGTTAAGTTTGTATGTATCGTCGATTACGTTTACATCTCTCTGCTGTGCCCACCAGATATATGCAGCATATTCTGTTGTGCCGAATGTATCTTTGAAGTTATTAGTATTTTCGATGTATGTGGAGGAGAAATAGTTGCTGCCCTGGTCGCCGAATCTGGAGAGAAGGCGGATAACAACTACTGCTGCCTGACCGAGGATAAGGTTGTCGTTAGGTCCGAACTGGTAGTCGGGGCCTTCGTTGTAACCTTTAACGATACCGTTTGCTGTAGCGTAAGCGATAGCATAGGGGTTGTCGTCAGCTGTAACGTCGTCGTAACGTGTGATTGCTTGCTGACCCCAGATATCACCGTCGATGTCCTGGGAAAGGATCTTAGCAACCCAAAGTGTGAATGTTTTTCTGTTGATGCCAGTGCCGTTCATAGCAGCTGTAACATCGTCCTCTGTGAGTACGCCCCAAGACTGGAGATCGTAAACGGCGTCAGCAAACCATGCCTGAGAGCCGTTGGAGAGGGCAGAAACGCTTGCAAATGTGCCGAGCATCATTACGAGTGCAAGAACAAGTGCAAGACTTCTTTTGAAGTTTTTCATATATGCCTCCTGAAAAATTGTGGTGAGTCTTTCGACCCAATTTTTATTTTGTGTAATTATAATACTACATTTCAAGTGATTTTGCAAGGGGTTTTTTGATTCTGTAACAAAACTGTAACATTACTCGAGTTTTGTTACAATTTCCCTTTGCATTTTGGTCATTTTGCGTCCATCATCACTAATGGTATAATATAATATGGAAGAAGATTTGTAAGCTTTTGCGCCGTGAGCGCGGAAAAGCGGATGTTCCCTTCCCTGTTTTGTAACAAATGAATGTTACAAATCAAAAAGCCTTTCCGAAAAAGAAAGGCTTTTTCGCTTTTGCAAGCGTTATTTTGCAAAGTCTACCGCGCGGCTTTCGCGGATAACATTTACCTTGATCTGACCCGGGTATTCAAGCTCTGCTTCGATCTTCTTAACGATCTCGCGAGCAACGACGATCATCTGGTCATCGTTTACGTGTTCGGGTTTGACCATTATGCGGATCTCTCTGCCCGCCTGGATAGCATAAGATTTTTCAACACCGGGGAAGCTGTTGGAGATCTCTTCGAGCTTCTGCAAGCGTTTGATGTAATTGTCAAGGTCTTCTCTGCGTGCGCCGGGACGAGCCGCGGAGATAGCGTCTGCCGCCGCAACGAGTACCGCGATAACTGTCTGCGGTTCAACGTCGCCGTGGTGCGCTTCTATAGCGTGAACTATTTCTTTGTTTTCCTTGAACTTACGAGCGATCTCAACGCCTATCTGAACGTGAGAGCCTTCTACTTCTTGAGTAAGGGATTTACCTATATCATGGAGCAAGCCTGCGCGTTTTGCGAGCGTGCTGTCCATACCGAGCTCATTTGCGAGCATACCTGCGATATGTGCCACTTCGATAGAGTGCATAAGCACGTTCTGACCGTAGCTGGTACGATATTTAAGTCTGCCCAAGAACTTGATGAGGTCGGGGTTAAGACCGTTTACGCCTGTTTCCATAGCGGCTTCTTCACCTGCGCGTTTGATAGAAAGATCTACCTCGCGGCGAGATTTTTCAACAGTTTCTTCAATGCGCGTGGGGTGGATCCTACCGTCGGAGATAAGTTTTTCAAGTGTAAGTCTTGCAACCTCGCGGCGGATGGGGTCGAAGCAGGAAAGAGTGATGGCTTCAGGTGTATCATCTATAATAAGGTCAACGCCCGTGAGCGTTTCGATCTTATGGATGTTACGGCCTTCTCTACCGATGATCCTACCCTTCATTTCGTCGGAGGGGAGCGCTACGACGGAAACCGTCGTTTCGGATACTTGATCCGAAGCAAGGCGCTGTATTGCGAGCGAGATGATGTTTCTCGCTTTTTCCTCTGCATTGTCATGCAATTCGTTTTCGATCTGTTTAAGCTTTGCCGCCGCTTCGTGCTTTGCTTCGCCCTCTATCTGAGAAACAAGCTCTGCCTTTGCGGTTTCAGCCGTATAACCCGAGATCTCTTCGAGTTTTGCCTGAGCGTCAGATTTTTTCTGTTCCAACTCTTCGCGAAGAATATCGTTATCCTTAATCTTCTGCGCGAGCTGTTCTTCACGTCTTTCATAATTTTCGAGCTTTCTGTCAAGAGTCTCCTCTTTGGCGAGTGCTCGGTTTTCAAGTCTGATAACTTCCTGTCTGCGTTCCTTGTTTTCGCGGTCTGCTTCTGTTTTAGCTTTGAGGATATCCTCTTTTGCTTCAACGAGCATCTCTTTGCGTTTGGATTCAGCAGCGATAACAGCCTCGTCCATTATCTTCTGTGCGTGAGCCTCCGCGGAAGATATGGCAGCTTCAGCCGTTTTCTTTCTTATGGTGTAGCCAATAAGCACGCCAACGGCGAGCATTACAACTCCGACCATAACAGGAATCAAAATGTCCCATATCAAAGTTTTTGACACCTCCTTCGTCTTTTTCCTTTAACTATAAGAGTCATTTAGCCTTCAGCATAAAGGGGTTTTTCCCCTTATACTCTTAATATTATAAATTATATGGATAAAGAAGTCAATAACAGTTTAGAAAATAATTTTTCCACTTTTGCGATTTTGTGTAAAGAGCATATTTAAGTTTTAAAAGCGCACCTTTTTGTGTTCGATTTCATACGAACACTTGTTTATATTATTTTTCGTTTGCGGCAGATTTGGCACGAACATTTATTCCGAATCGTCAAAATGTATATACCATCAATAAATTCGCGCAAATGTTCCACGTGAAACAAAAAACAGAAAATCGGCAAAGATTGTTACATCTCTGCCGACTTCCTGTAAATGATTTTGAATATACTTACGCGAGACAAACTCACGGAAGTTTGCTTAATTATGAGTGCTGAGTTTGCTTCTCGATTCTCTCATACCGTCAAGGATGATATCCTTTGCCTTTGCGGCATCTGCCTTCGAAAGCGCCTCAACGCCTTCCAGCGGATACGGTATGCCAAGCTCCTTATATTTCATAACGCCCATCGTGTGATAAGGCAAAACATCAAGAGCTTTTATTCCCGTCAAAGTACCGAGAAAAAGTCCAAGCTCGTGCAGGTATTTCGGATCGTCCGTTATACCGGGAACGACAACGTGTCTTATCCAAAGAGGTATCTTTTTGTCGGAAATATATTTTGCAAAAGCAAGTATGCCTTTGTTGTCCTGCTTCGTAAGTTCACGGTGATGTTCAGGATCGATATGTTTGATATCGAGCATGATAAGATCTGTATATTTCATAAGCTCATCAAGCTTTTTGATATACTCCGTGTTATCGGGATTATAAGTAATGCCCGATGTATCGATGCAGGTGTGGATGTTGTTCTTCTTCGCCAAGCGAAAAAGATCAAGCATGAAATCGATCTGCAAAAGCGGTTCGCCTCCAGTAACGGTCAAGCCGCCTTTGGCGTAAAACTCGCTGTTTTTGTTATACTCAGCAATAATCTGTTCAGCGGACATCTTTGTGCCTTTGCCGACCTCCCAAGTATCGGGATTATGGCAATATTTGCAACGCATGGGACAACCCTGGGTGAACACTACAAAGCGCACACCCGGGCCGTCAACCGTACCAAAGCTTTCCGTTGAGTGAATATAACCTTCCATAATAAGGTTCTATACTCAGATCTAAATTAGATCTGGTCGTGGAACGTTCTGGAAATAACTTCGTCCTGCTGTTCTTTTGTGAGCTTGATGAAGTTTACAGCATAACCACTAACTCTTACTGTGAGCTGAGGATATTTTTCGGGGTGCTGCTGAGCGTCCAAAAGTGTTTCTTTTGTGAAAACGTTTACGTTGAGGTGATGACCGCCTTTTTTAGCGTAGCCGTCAAGGAGAGCTACGAGGTTATCGATCTGGTTCTGTGTTGCTGCCATAGGAAATTTACCTCCTGATTTATTTTATAAATTAAATAAATTAAAAATTAGAATTAGTCGTTGCTTTTGTCATCGAGACCTTCGAAAAGTGTGGGTGTAGAGCAAGCGCCGTTACCGCAATCAAGGTCAACTTCGATATCGCCAGCGAAGATCTGATCATCTTTACCGAGAGCGCCGGGGATGATGGAGAATGTGTTGGAGATACCGTCCTGTGCGTCGATGAAGGGAAGTTTAGAAACGGAAGAGAGGGATGCAACTGCACCGTGTGTATCACGTCTGTGCATGGGGTTAGCACCGGGAGCGAAAGCTTCGCCTTTCTTTCTGCCGTCAGGTGTGGAACCTGTGTTCTTACCATATACAACGTTAGATGTAATTGTAAGAATAGATGTTGTGGGGATACCACCTCTGTATGTGTGGTTCTTTCTGATGTGTTCCATGAATGTGTGAACGATCTCACGTGCGATAGAGTCAACTCTGTCGTCGTCGTTACCGTATTTCGGGAAGTCGCCTTCTACTTCGTAGTCAACTACGATGCCTTCTTCGTTGCGGATAGTCTTAACCTTCGCATATTTGATAGCGGAGAGAGAGTCAGCAACAACGGAGAGACCTGCGATACCTGTTGCGAACCAACGAGTAACGTTCTTGTCATGGAGAGCCATCTGGATCTTTTCGTAGCAATATTTGTCATGCATGTAGTGGATGATGTTGAGCGCATTTACGTAAACGCCTGCGAGCCATTCCATCATCTGGTCGAACTTGTGCATAACTTCGTTGTAATCGAGGTATTCAGATGTGATAGGTGTGTATTCGGGACCAACCTGTTTGCCTGTGATTTCGTCTTTACCGCCGTTGATAGCGTAAAGCATACATTTAGCAAGGTTTGCACGAGCGCCGAAGAACTGCATTTCTTTACCAACTCTCATGGAAGATACGCAGCAAGCGATAGCGTAGTCATCGCCGTGTGTAAATCTCATAAGGTCGTCGTTTTCGTACTGGATAGAAGATGTTTCAATAGATGTCTTAGCGCAGAATCTCTTGAAGTTTTCGGGAAGCTTTGTGGACCAAAGAACTGTGAGGTTAGGTTCAGGAGCAGCACCGAGGTTTTCGAGTGTGTGCAAGTAACGGTAGGACATCTTTGTAACCATATGACGGCCGTCAACTGCAACACCACCGATGGATTCTGTTACCCACTGAGGGTCGCCGGAGAAGAGTGCGTTGTATTCAGGTGTACGAGCGAATTTGATAAGACGGAGCTTCATGATGAAGTGGTCAACAAATTCCTGGATCTCTTTTTCTGTGTATTTGCCGTCTGCAAGGTCTCTTTCAGCGTAGATATCGATAAATGTGGATGTACGGCCGAGAGACATAGCAGCACCGTTCTGTTCCTTAACTGCAGCGAGGTAGCCGAAGTAGAGCCACTGGATAGCTTCTTTTACGTCTGTTGCGGGTTTGGAGATATCAAAGCCATAGGAAGCAGCCATCTGTTTGAGCTGTTCAAGAGCGCGGATCTGTTCGGAGAGCTCTTCTCTCTGGCGGATAACCTGAGAGTACATAGCTGTACGAGTTGTTTCCTTCTGTTCTTTCTTGTCTTCGATAAGTCTGTCTACACCGTAGAGAGCTACACGGCGGTAGTCGCCGATGATACGGCCACGGCCGTAAGCGTCAGGAAGACCTGTGATGATATGGCTGGAACGGCAAGCGCGCATTTCAGGTGTGTAAGCATCGAATACGCCTGCGTTATGTGTTTTTCTGTGTGTTTCGAAGAAATCTTTTACTTCGGGGTCGAGTGTATAGCCGTTGTCCGCGCAAGCTTTTTCTGCCATACGGATACCACCGTATACATGGAGAGCGCGTTTGAAAGGTTTATCTGTCTGGAAGCCAACAATTTTTTCGATGTCTTTGTTGAGGTAACCGGGACCGTGAGCAGTGATAGATGTTACAACCTTTGTGTCCATATCAAGAACACCGCCTGCTTCTCTTTCCTGCTTTGTAAGGTCCATTACCTGCGCCCAAAGTGCAGTTGTAGCTTCTGTGGGACCTTCAAGGAAGCTTTCGTCGCCATCATAGGGATGATAGTTATGTCTGATAAAGCTTCTTACGTTGATTTCGTTTGTCCAGGTTCCGGGTTCGAAACCTCTCCAACCTTCGTACATTCTGTTCATTGTCGTGTACTCCTTTTTTATTTGGATTTTAATTTAATAGGAATTAAATTCTTATTCGCAAATATTATAACGCATTTTCGATTATATTGCAATAGATTTTAGATATGAATTTTTCCTTTTTTGTTTTTGCAATATCATCGACGATAGCTTTGTTTCAAAAGTAATAATCATTATCACTTCTGTTTACGCTTATATGATACCACTGTAAGCAATATTTGTCAAGGGCTTTTAAAAAAAACTTTGATTTTATTTTTATTCTTTCAGTATGAACGATCACCTTATATTTATACATCTTCAAAGTAAAAAGATGTAAAAAGATATTGCATTTTTGCGTATAATGATATATAATGTATAAAGATGCGTTTTTTAAACGCAAATTTTAAAATATGGAGGCTGTAAATGAAAGATCTTATCAAAGCGTTTGACAATCTTCCTTGGATCGTTAAACTTATTCTCTGCATTCCCGCACTTGACATTGTATGGACGGTTTACCGTCTCGTAAGAAGCTTGGATGCTAAGAACACTATCGCTATTATTCTTTCCATCGTACTCTTCTTCTTCTCACCTTTTGTTTGGCTCATCGACCTTATTTGCGTTATCGTAAATAAGAAAGTTTGGTGGTTCTGCTAAGCAGAAAAAACTCGCCGTAAGGCGAGTTTTTTTGTTTTATAGTTTTTTTCTTGTTTAAAGATATATAAGCTTTTCTTGATCTGCAAGAAAAGCTCGCAAAAGAAGCAAAAGACCTTGCAGGTTTATCGCTTTGGCAGATCCTCTCGGAACCGCACCGCATGGCACATATCAAAAGGTTTAGCTTTTAAACGATAGCCTTTGTTTCAAAGCTTAAATTTCATCTATGACACATTCTTCACGATGGAATAACAAAATATTTGTAGGGCAGGGTTTGCTCCTGCCGTTTGAGCCGAAAATCACGGTGTTGATGTGTTTTATTTCAACAAAGAACTTGAGTAAAAGTTCTTTTGCCTACTTTTCTTTCAAGAAAAGTAGGTTATTGGCAAAGTCTTATGATGGCTTCGGCAAAAATTATCGCATTCTTGATAAAGTTGTTTACAACGAAGCTTTCGTTTGCGCCGTGCATATTGTTTACTTCTCCGGGGAATTCCGCACCGAAAGCAACACCGCCTTCGATCTCGTGAACATATGTGCCGCCGCCAACCGCGATAGGCTTGCCCTGGATACCTGTTGCTTCGTAGTATACACCGAGAAGTGTCTTTACGAAATCAGAGTTTGCATCTACTTTGTGCGCGTCTACACCGTGTGCATCAACGAGTTTGATGCCGTAGCGTTCAAAACCGCGAGCAAATTTTTCTTTTACGCTTGCGAGGTTGTCGCAAACAGGGAAACGACAGTCAAACTTACCGTGGATAACGCCCTCGGAATAGTTGAGTATGCTGAAAACAGTTGTAAGAGCGCCGCTCTCTTCGTCGGATTCGGCGATGCCGAGCGATTCGCCGCCACATTCGCCATAAGCATATGCAGAAGATATTCTGCCGAAAGAATATCCTGTTTCGTCATCTGTTCCCAACGAAGCAAGGTAAGCACAAAGACCCGTTATCGCATTGTTTCCGCGATCGGGAGTGGATGCGTGTGCGCCTGTGCCCTTTACCGTTATCTTCTTGTTTCCGTCAGCCTCGTCAGCAAATTCGAAGCCGAGAGAGGGGAATTTTTCCGCTGCCGCTTTCAATTCGTCTTCGGAGAAGCCGCGAACGATCGCATGAGCCAATTCGGGCACGGCGTTTATTACCGTGCCGCCCCAAGCGGAAAGTATGCTCTTTTTGCCGACAGCATAGCCTGCGTTCGTGGCAAATTCGCCGCGTACCATACCTTTTTCGATGTTGATGAGCGGATATTCCGCATCGGGTGTGAATACGCGAGGAGGAAGTGCCTCTTTCGCTTTGTAATATGCAAGGTCCGCCGAGCCGTTCTCTTCATCCGTACCAACGATGAAACGAATGTTCTGTGTCAATGTGATACCACTTTCACGGATAGCGCGCATAGCGTAGAGCACCGCAACAGCAGGACCTTTGTTGTCTATAACGCCTCTGCCGAAAAGCTTTCCGTCGGACATCACAAGAGAGTAAGGGGGGGTTGCCCAGCCCGTTCCTTCGGGAACGACGTCAAGATGGCAAAGTATGCCGAGTGTTGTCGGCAAAGAGGGGTCAAGGTCTATCGTGCCCACATACCCTTCGTGATTTTTCACATGGAATCCGTAACCTTCCGCCATTGCGAGCATAGCATCAAGCGCTTTTGCGGGACCTTCACCAAAGGGTTTGCCCTCTTTCGGTTCGCCTTTAACGCTGGGGATAGCAACGAGCGCGGCAAGGTCGCGCACCATTTCGGAAAAATGATCCTCAATAAAATTACGGCAGTTGATCTGCATATTATCACCTCATCTAAATAAATAAAAATTTATATCAAGCAGCTGTGCTCTCTGCTTAGATCTCTTCGCCGTTTGCGTTGAAGAGGGGCAATACCTCAAGATACTGTATATCTTCTCTGTCTTTCGCACTGCCCTCGGCAAGGATAGCCATCTTGCCTACGATCTCGCCACCTGCGTGCTTAACAAGCTCTTCGATCGCGCGCAAAGATTCGCCCGTGCTGATAACGTCGTCAACGATAAGGACTTTTTTGCCGCGCATAAATTCCGCATCCTTGCCGTCAAGGAAGAGCGTCTGCTTGCCTGATGTAGTTATGGAGTTTACTTCACAAGAGAAAACATCCTCCATGTAAAGTTTGTGCATCTTTCTTGCAACGATGTATTTGTTTTCGCCCGCCTGACGAGCCATCTCGTAAAGGAGCGGAATGCCCTTGCTTTCGGATGTTATCATAACATCGTGTTCGGGGGCTTTTTTCAAAAGTTCTGTCGCGCAAGCGCGTGTAAGCTCAACGTCGCCGAATATAACGAACGCACCGATGTAGAGTTCGTCGTTGATGGGGCAGATGGGCAGATCGCGTTCAAGACCTGCTACATGGAGTTTATATGTTTTTTTCATGGCAATATCATCTCCGATAATAATTATATAGTGTTTGGTATCTTTAATATATCCGTAATTATAATATTAAATTAAAATCGACAAGATGTCAAGAAATTCGCAAATAAATGTTTTATTTATTCATTTTCAAAAGGAAATATACACGTATTTTAAGAAATTATGAACTTTTTGTGTATTATTA
>CAZERM010000003.1:0-69823 GCA_964514555.1 uncultured Lachnospiraceae bacterium
TCTAATAGTTCATATTCTACTTTGAGTTTCTATTCTTTATTTGGTTTTCAGTGATTTTTTCAATGACAAGTAAATTCGACGGAGCTTATGGCTCCGTCTTTTTCGTTTATATCGTTTATATTTTTTCGCGAAAAAGAAAACGAAATATTTTTTGCCGAAACTCCACCTTGTGGTGGAGTTTTTCTTATATTTATCAACAGGAATGTGGAAAACTTGCGGATAATCCCACAAATCATTATAATTATCGAAGAAAATCTAAAAAATTAACACAAAACACTGTTATTTCCGTTGCAATAGTGATAAAATAGTATGTGATAATTGAAACCAACGGAGGAAAAACATGAAATTTTCAGAACTCGAATATAAGCGCCCCGACGTCGCAGATGTTTGCGAAAAGTTCGGAGCTCTTACGGAAAAATTCAGATCTGCGCCCGATGCCGCAACGCAGATAGAACTTATTTTGGAAAAGGAAAAGCTCCTTTCCGATTTCAGCACTAATGCGACTATTGCATCCATTCGCCACTCTATTGATACGAGAGATACGTTCTATGAGGAAGAAAATAATTTCTTTGACGAAAACGGTCCCGTTCTCGAAGAAAAGGCACAGGAATTTATGAACGCAGTGCTCGAATCAAAATTCAGACCCGAACTTGAAGCAAAATTCGGCACACTTCTTTTCAAAAACATGGAGATAGACAAAAAAACTTTCTCCCCTGAGATAATCCCTCTTTTGCAGAAAGAAAATGCTCTTACAACAGAGTATCAGAAGCTCTATGCAACGACAACGGCGGAGATAGACGGCGAAGTTCTCCCTATCACAAAGCTTTCTCCTTATAAGCAGAATCCCGACAGAGAAATCCGTAAAAAGGCTTACACAGCCGAAGGCAGAGCTTTTGAGGGCAGAAAACTCGAATTTGACAGAATATATTCCGAACTCGTAAGCGTTCGTACAGAGATAGCGCACAAGCTCGGATACAAAAATTTTGTTGAGCTTGCATATGACCGTCTCGGCAGAAACTGCTATGACAGCAAAAAAGTTGCCGCGTTCCGCGATCAGATCGCTTCCGACATGGTTCCGATCGTTGCAAAGATAAAAGAAAGACAGCGCGCGAGAATCGGCGTTGACAAACTCAAATTCTATGATGATATCTTTATGTTTACAGACGGCAACCCCAAGCCCCACGGCACGAGTGAAGATATCCTCGCCGCAGGCAAACAGATGTATCATGAGCTTTCCGAGGAAACAAAAGAATTTATCGATTTTATGTACGACGGCGAATTTTTCGACGTTCTCGCAAAAGACGGCAAAGCGCCCGGCGGCTATTGCACGGAAATTTCAGGCTACAAAGCGCCTTTTGTATTCTCCAACTTTAACGGCACGAGTGGCGACGTTGACGTATTGACACACGAAATGGGCCACGCTTTTGCAGGCTACCGCGCAATGAGAAAAGATATCATCGCCGAGCTTCAGAACCCCAACATGGAAACTTGCGAATGTCATTCAATGTCCATGGAATTTTTGACAGCTCCTTATCATGAACTCTTTTTCAAAGAGGACACGAAAAAATATGAGCTTGCTCATGCGGAAGATTCTTTGATATTCATCCCTTACGGCTGTATGGTCGATGAATTCCAGCATATCATGTATGAAAAACCCGAACTTACACCTGCGGAAAGAGACGAAGTATGGCTCTCTCTCGAAAAGAAATATCGCCCTCATATCGATTTTGACGGCATACCTTTCTATTCCCTCGGCGCAGGCTGGCAGAGACAGCTTCATATATATATGTACCCCTTCTATTATATTGACTACTGCATGGCGCAGACGATCTCTTTTGAGTTCTATTTGCTCTCTCTCAAGAACCGTGAAGAGGCTTGGGAAAAATACCTTGCTTTTGTCGATAAAGCAGGCACGGAAACTTTCGAAGATATCGTGAAAAATTCCGGTCTTGTTCTTCCTTATGAAGAAGGCGCTATTGCGAAGATTGCAGGCGAAATGGACGAATACGTTCAAACTATCAAACTTTAAAAACAAAAGGTCGAGATTTCTCTCGACCTTTTGTCATATCTTTTATTTTGCTTTGCTTTCGCACCATACGCAACGATAGATGTTTTCTTCTTCGTTTACGCACCAGAATATCTGTTCAAGTTCCTGTTCTGTAGATGTGATACAGTTGGGATTCTTGCAAACATATTTATATGAAAGTTTTTTATCGGAAATCTTCGATCTGGGTTCCACGTTCTTTTCGCTCAGCAAGAAGAGGATGAGCGCCATTCTCATATATTTGCCGTAGAGCGTCTGCTTAAAATAGCAAGCGCGCGGATCTTTGTCAACAGCAACGGAAATTTCGTTTACGCGCGGAAGCGGATGCATGATGCACAAGTCTTTTTTTGCGTTTTCGAGAATTTTTTCCGTGAGGATATAGCTGTCTTTGAGGCGTTCGTATTCGTCCTGATCTGCAAAGCGTTCGCGCTGGATCCTTGTCATGTAGAGAACGTCAAGCTCGGGGAGTGCTGCTTCAAGGCTCGTCGTTTCAACATATTCAAGCTTTGTCTTGCCCAATATCTCGTGTTTAACGTAGCTGGGTATGCGAAGCTCCTGCGGAGAGATAAGCACGAATTTGATGCCCGTGTAACGGGAGAGCGCCGCGATGAGCGAATGAACCGTTCTTCCGAATTTAAGGTCGCCGCAAAGACCGACAGTCAAGTTTTCGAACTTGCCCTTTTCGTGCTTGATGGTGAAAAGGTCTGCCAAAGTCTGTGTCGGGTGGTTATGACCGCCGTCGCCTGCGTTTATGATCGGCACATATGCGTGCTGTGAAGCAACAAGGGGCGCGCCTTCCTTGGGGTGGCGTATAGCCATGATGTCAGCGTATCCGCTTATGACAGTGGCTGTATCTGCCATGCTCTCACCTTTTGCGGCAGAGGAAGATTTCGCTTCGGAAAAACCGATAACATTGCCGCCAAGCTCATACATAGCTGCTTCAAAGCTGAGTCTCGTTCTTGTGGAAGGCTCAAAGAAAAGCGTTGCGAGCTTTTTGCCGCGGCATTTTTCGGAATATTCAGAGGGGTTCTCCTTAATATCCTCTGCTGTTGCGATGATAGAATCTATCTCTTCTACGGAAAGATCCAAAATATCAATAAGACTTCTCATTTTTTAATCTCCAAATAAAATACAAGGATAAAAAGTTACGCTTTTGCTCCGTTTATAGCAAGGTAATTTTTTATACGTTCAACATTTTCGGCGTTTTTGCTGTCTTCTTCGAGGTATTCGATGATATCGTAAACATCAACTACAGAGTAAACGGGGAAACCGAATTCGTCTTCGATCTCTGCCATAGCGGATTTAACGCCGCCTTTACCAACTTCTTTGCGGTCTACCATTACGAATGTAGCAGCGATCTTAACACCTTCGAGTGTGGAAAGGTTAGCCATGCTTTCGCGGATAGCTGTGCCGGCTGTGATAACGTCTTCAACGATAACGACTTCTTCGCCTGCTTTGGGTGTATAGCCTACGAAAATACCGCCTTCGCCGTGGTCTTTAACTTCTTTTCTGTTGAAGAAGAAGGGAACGTCGAGTCCGCCTTTTGCAAGTGCGATGGAAGAAGCAACTGCAATAGAAATGCCTTTATAAGCAGGTCCGTAGAGGACTGTCTTTTTGTTGCCTACCTTTTCAAGGTAGCTCTTTGCGTAAAATTCACCGAGAGTAGCGATCTGTTCGCCTGTTTTGATCTCGCCGGCATTGATGAAGTAGGGGATCTTTCTGCCGCTCTTTGCTGTAAAATCGCCGAATTTAAGCACGCCTGCGCTTTCAAGGAATTTTATAAACTCTCTTTTGTAAGATTCCATTGTGATTCTCCTTTTAATGTTGATTATTCTTTTGCCTGCTTCCCCCGAAGGAAAAGCAGGCTTCTGTTGTTTTTATTAACTTTTTATCAGTCAACGAATTCCGCAACGCATCTCTTGTATGCGGCAACGGGGTCTTCTGCTGCTGTGATGGGTCTACCTACAACGATATAGTCGGAACCGAGTTCTTTTGCCTTTGCAGGTGTAGTAACGCGGACCTGGTCGCCCTTTTCGCCGTCTGCAAAGCGGATTCCGGGAGTGATGGTAAAGAATTCTTTACCGCAAACCTCGTGAACCTTGCCGGCTTCGAGGGGGGAGCAAACAACGCCGTCAAGGCCGCTGTTCTTTGCGTTGAGAGCATAACTCATAACTGTCTTTTCGAGGGATTCGGAAATGAGAAGTTCCTCGTGCATTCTTTCTTCGCTTGTGGAAGTGAGCTGTGTTACGGCGATAAGCTTAGATGTACGTGTGCCGTCGGGTTTTGTGAGACCTTCGATAGCGTATTTCATCATTTCGGATGCGCCTGCTGCGTGGAGGTTGCAGAAGTCAACGTCGAGGTCGCGAAGTACGCTCATAGCCTTTTTAACAGTGTTGGGGATATCGTGGAGTTTGAGGTCGAGGAATATCTTATGACCTCTCTTTTTGATCTCGCGAACGATAGAGGGACCTTCAGCATAAAAAAGCTCCATACCGATCTTTACAAAAGGTTTAACATCCTCAAATTTGTCGAGGAATGCATATGTGTCAGCTGCGCTTTTGAAGTCGCAGGCAATCATTACGTCTTTTCCCATTAGTGTGCGCCTCCTATGATTTCTTCAAGTGATTTGATATTGTATTTTTCCATTACCGCAGGAAGATCGTTGATGATGTCGCGGCAAATGCAAGGGGAAACAAGGTTTGCAGCACCGACTTCAACAGCCGTTGCGCCTGCGAGCATAAGCTCGATAACGTTTTCGGCGTTCTGTACGCCACCCATACCGATTATCGGTATCTTAACGGCTTCGTATACCTGGTATACCATTCTTACCGCTACGGGGAATATTGCGGGACCTGAAAGACCGCCTGTTTTATTTTTGATGATGGGAGCTTTTTTACGGAGGTCGATTCTCATACCCATAAGAGTATTGATGAGCGAAACACCGTCTGCGCCCGCCGCTTCACAAGCGCGAGCTATCTCCGTAATATCTGTAACATTTGGAGAAAGCTTCATATAAACGGGCTTTTTAGTTACTGCTTTAACAGCTTTTGTAACTTCATAAGCCGCTTTGGGGTCTGTGCCGAAGCTGATGCCGCCGCCGTGAACATTGGGGCAGCTGATGTTTATTTCAAGCAAGCCTACGCTGTCTACAGTGTCGAGCTTTTCGGCTGTTTCGGCATATTCTTTAACGGAAAATCCGCCTACGTTAGCCATAACTTTTTTGTGGAATACTTTTTCCATCTTGGGAAGCTCTTCCGCGATAACTTTGTCAACACCGGGGTTCTGGAGACCTACCGCGTTGAGCATACCGCAGGGAGTTTCCGCGATACGAGGTGTGGGGTTACCGAAGCGAGGCTCTGCCGTCGTTCCCTTGAAAGAGAATGTGCCGAGCATATTGATGTCGTAAAATTCCGCCATCTCATATCCGAAGCCGAACGTACCGCTGGCAGGGATGATGGGGTTATCGAGTTCAACGCCGGAAAGCGTAACTTTTGTGTTTACCATATGATCTCCTCCTTAACGAGTACGGGGCCGTCTTTGCAAATACGCTTGTTGCCGTATTTTGTTTTGCACGTGCAACCAACGCAAGCGCCGAATCCACAGCCCATGCGTTCTTCAAAGCTGAACTGACCGGAAGTGGATGTAGCGTTATATACCGCTTTGAGCATGGGTTCGGGGCCGCAAGTGAAGAAGTAAGAATAACCTTCAACTTCCTTCATGGCGTCCGTAACAAAGCCTTTTGTGCCAACACTGCCGTCTGCCGTAGCAACGAGAACGCGCGCGTCCAAAGCTTCAAATTCGTCTTTATAGAAAACTTCTTCCGCGGAGTTGAAACCGAGGATGACTGTAACTTTTTTGCCCTCTGCAATGAGCTTTTTAGCGCACATATAAAGAGGAGGAACGCCTACGCCGCCGCCGATGAGGAGCGGAGCATCGCCACTTTTGGAAAGGTCATAGCCGTTACCGAGGTATGCAAGGACATTGAGCTTTTCGCCTGCAACCATCTTGCACATTTTTTCGGTGCCCTCGCCTACTACTTTGTAAACGAGAGTGAGGTTTTCGCCGTCGTTATCACAAACGGAGATGGGGCGGCGAAGGAAAAGTCCGTCAAGTTTGATGTTGACGAATTTTCCGGGGGCACAGCCTTCCGCTGTGCCCGAGATAATCATTTTATATGTGTTTTTTGCGATCTTTTCGTTCGATATTATCGTAAAAATACTTTCTGTCATTTCGTATCCTTTCAGTTGATAGTGGAGATGCAGATCGTCTGCTCTTCAAGTACATCAAGGAGGACCTTGAGTGTATCAAGAGATGTGAATATGGAGACGTTGTTTTCTGTTGCACACTGACGGATCTGGAAGCCATCGGAGTTGGAACCTGTAGCCGCATCAAGATTTCTTGTGTTGATAACGTATGTTACATAGCCCTGGCGAATGGAATCGAGGATCTCTTCACTGCCTTCGCTGATCTTCTTTCTGATACGTGTGCGGATGCCGTGTTCTTTAAGGAATTCGGCTGTGCCTTCTGTTGCTTCGATATTGAAGCCCATGTTGTAGAAACGGCGGATAAGGGGAAGTGCTTCTTCTTTATCTGCGTCTGCGATAGTAGCAAGAACTGTACCGTAGTTCATTACCTGCATACCGGAAGCCTGGAGTGCTTTATAAAGAGCACGGTTGAGGCTGTCGTCATAACCGATAGCTTCGCCTGTGGACTTCATCTCGGGAGAGAGGTAAGCGTCGAGACCGCGGAGTTTGGAGAAGGAGAACGCGGGAACTTTTACGTAGTGGCGTTTCTTTTCTTCGGGGTAGATCTTTGTGATGCCCTGTTCGGGGAGAGATTTACCGAGGATAGCGAGAGTACCGATATCCGCAAGAGAGTAACCTGTGGATTTGGAAAGGAACGGAACCGTTCTGGAAGAACGGGGGTTTACTTCGATGATGTAAACTTTTTCGTCCTTGTCAACGATAAACTGGATATTGTAAAGACCTACGATACCGATACCGAGACCGAGGCGCTTTGTATAATCGAGGATAGTTTCTTTAACTTTATCGGAAAGTGTGAAGGAGGGGTATACGGAGATGGAGTCGCCGGAGTGTACGCCTGTACGTTCTACGAGTTCCATGATACCGGGAACGAATACGTTTTCGCCGTCGCATACTGCGTCAACTTCAACTTCTTTACCGGAGATATATTTGTCAACGAGAACGGGCTTGTCTTCGTCGATCTCAACGGCTGTCTTGAGGTAGTGGCGGAGCATTTCTTCGTTTGCAACGATCTGCATAGCTCTGCCGCCGAGTACGAAGGAAGGACGAACAAGAACGGGGTAGCCGATCTCTGCTGCTGCCGCAACACCGTCTTCGATCTTTGTAACAGCTTTGCCTTTGGGCTGAGGAATGTTGAGTTCTTCGAGAACTTTTTCGAAGGAGTCGCGGTTTTCGGCTCTGTCGAGTGCTTCCGCATCTGTACCGATGATCTTAACGCCGCGTTCTGTAAGAGGAGCGGCAAGGTTGATGGCTGTCTGACCGCCGAGAGAAGCGATAACGCCGTCGGGTTTTTCAAGCTCGATGATGTTCATAACATCTTCGACTGTAAGAGGCTCGAAGTAGAGCTTGTCGCTTGTTGTATAGTCTGTGGAAACTGTTTCGGGGTTGTTGTTGATGATGATGGCTTCGTAACCGGAAGCTTTGATGGTCTTGATAGCGTGAACGGAGGAGTAGTCAAATTCTACGCCCTGACCGATACGGATAGGACCGGAACCGAGAACGATGATCTTCTTCTTGTCGGAAACGATGGATTCGTTTTCGTGTTCGTATGTAGAGTAGAAGTAGGAAACGTAGCTGGAGAATTCGGCGCCGCAAGTGTCTATCATCTTATAAACGGGGATGATACCGTTTGCTCTGCGGAAGTTGTAAACGTCGATCTCGGGGCAGTTCCAAAGTTTTGCGATGTATTTATCGGAGAAGCCCATCTTCTTTGCATCTTTAAGAACTTCTGCGTTCATGGGAGCGTTCTTAACAACGGATTCCATAAGAACGATGTTTCTGATCTTTTCAAGGAAGAGCATATCGATCTTTGTTGCGCTTTCGATATGACCGATATCAACGCCGCGGCGGATAAGTTCTGCGATAGCATAGATGCGGTCATCTGTACCGATAGCGATGTAATCCATAAGAGCATCAACCGTGTAATCGTCGAATTTGCTCATGTAGATGTGGCAAACACCGATCTCGAGAGAGCGGATAGCTTTGAGCATACATTCTTCAAGTGTTCTGCCAAGGCTCATTACTTCGCCCGTTGCTTTCATCTGTGTGGAAAGCTTGTTGTTTGCAGCGGCAAATTTATCGAACGGGAAGCGAGGGAATTTCGCAACTACGTAGTCGATAGTGGGTTCGCAAGCAGCAGGAGCGCTTGCAAGCTGGATCTCATCAAGTGTCATGCCAACAGCGATCTTTGCCGTAACTCTTGCGATGGGGAAGCCGCTTGCTTTGGAAGCGAGCGCGGAGGAACGGGAAACGCGGGGGTTAACTTCGATGAGGTAATATTCGAAAGAGTGGGGGTCGAGCGCGAACTGTACGTTACAGCCGCCTTCAACTTTGAGCGCGCGGATGATCTTGAGTGCGCTCTCTTTGAGCATATTGCATTCTTTGCTTGTAAGAGTCTGTGTAGGGCAAACAACGATGGAGTCGCCTGTGTGGATACCAACGGGGTCGATGTTTTCCATGTTGCAGATAGCGATAGCTGTGTCATTTGCGTCGCGCATAACTTCATATTCGATCTCTTTGAAGCCCTTGATGCTCTTTTCAACGAGAACTTCGGAAACAGGAGAAAGTTTCAAACCGTTTTTAAGAAGTTCTGTGCATTCTTCGGGGTTATCGGCAAAACCGCCGCCTGTACCGCCGAGCGTGAACGCAGGACGAAGAACTACAGGGTAGCCGATCTCTTCGGCTGCTGCAAGACCTTCTTCGATAGTGTGAGCGATGAGAGAGGGAAGAACGGGTTCGCCGAGTTCTTCGCAAAGTTTTTTGAAGCCTTCACGGTCTTCCGCACGTTCGATGGATTCACTGCTCGTGCCGAGAAGCTCTACGCCGCATTCGCGCAAGATGCCTTTTTTCTCGAGCTGCATAGCAAGGTTAAGACCTGTCTGACCGCCGATACCGGGAACGATAGCATCGGGGCGCTCGTAGCGAAGGATCTTCGCAACATATTCGAGCGTAAGGGGTTCCATGTATATCTTATCTGCGATAGTCGTATCTGTCATGATCGTCGCAGGGTTGGAGTTTGCAAGTACTACTTCGTAGCCTTCTTCTTTAAGTGCAAGGCACGCCTGTGTGCCTGCGTAGTCAAATTCAGCCGCCTGACCGATAACGATAGGGCCTGAACCTATAACAAGTATTTTCTTTAAGTCTGTTCTCTTCGGCATAATTATTTGCCCTCCTTCATAAGAGCGATAAACTGTTCATAAAGATTTGCGCGACCGTTGGGGCCTGACATCGTTGTAGGCTCGAACTGAACGGCGATAACATTATCTTTTTCGCATTTGATACCTTCAATTGCTTTGTCGATGATGTCGATGTGTGTTACTTCAAGGTCTGTGCCGCAGATGCTGTCATTATCGATAACATAGTTGTGGTTCTGCGCGCAAGTTTCGATGTTGCCTGTTGCAATGTCCTTGATAGGGTGGTTGCAACCGTGATGACCGAATGTCATTTTGCTTGTCTTTGCGCCGTATGCAAGAGCGATGAGCTGGCAACCCAAGCCAACGCCGAAGATCGGGTATTTACCGCGGAGCGCTTTGATAAGTTCGATAACGCCTTTTGCATTTTCGGGGTTACCGGGACCCTGAGAAATGAGAATGCCGTCGGGAGACATAGCTGTAACTTCTTCTGCTGTTGTGCTTGCAGGGAGAACAGTAACATTGCAACCCATTTCGTTAAGTGTGTGAACAAGGCTCAATCTGATGCCGCAGTCGATAGCAACAACGGAAAATCTCGCGTTTGCTGTACGAGCATACCATTTCTTTTTGCAGCTTACCATGGAAACAAGGTCTGTGGGAAGAACAGTGTTCTTAATGGTCTCAACAGCTTTTTCCGTGGGAGTTTCGGCGTCTGTGATGATAACTTTGCAGCTGCCGCAGTCGCGGATGATCCTTGTCATCTCTCTTGTATCCATGCCGTAGATACCAGGAATGTGGTTTTCATCGAGGTATTCGGAAAGAGTTTTTGTATATCTGAAGTTGGAGGGGAAATCGTTGTATTCTCTTACGATGAGTGCGCCTATTGTAGGAGTTTTGGATTCGAAATCCTCGTCTGTGATACCGTAGTTACCGATGAGGGGATATGTCATAACGATAGCCTCACCTGTATAAGAGGGGTCGGAAACTATTTCCTGATAACCCGCCATAGAGGTGTCGAACACCATTTCGCAAACGCGTTCAACATCCTGCGCGCCAAAACCGAAGCCGTAAAATTCGGTTCCGTTTTCAAGCACGATTTTTTTGTTCATTTTTCCTGCCATACTATTTTACCTCCAAAAATTGTCATTTTTGAACGACCCGAGACTTTCTTTCCGTCGAACGGTGTCGCTTTTCCCATAGATAAGAATTCCGAAGAATCTATTATGTACTCTTTATCAAGGTCGAAAATGCAAAGGTCTGCTCTTTCTCCGACCGATATTTTGCCGGAGCCGAGTTTGAATCTCTCTGCCGGCGCAACGCTCATCTTTTCGATGAGCTGTGAAAGGGGCATGATGCCTGTCTTAACAAGTTCCGTGTAAAGCACAGGGAACGCTGTTTCGAGTCCGACAACGCCCATGGGGCTTTTTTCAAGCCCGCGGCTCTTTTCCTCTGCTGTATGCGGTGCATGGTCAGTAGCTATCATGTCGATAGTGCCGTCCAAAAGTCCTGCCAGCAAAGCTTTTCTGTCATTTTCGCTTCTGAGCGGAGGATTCATTTTGAATCTTCCGTGCTCCTGAAGGTCTGCGTCCGTCATCGTAAGGTAGTGCGGTCCTGTTTCACACGTTACATCGATGCCTTCTTTTTTCGCGTTTCTTATAAGCTCGACTGTTTCCTTTGTGGAAATGTGGCATACGTGGTACGAAACGCCTGTTTTGCGAACGAGCTCAAGGTCGCGTTCGACCTGTTTCCACTCGCTTTCGGAGCATATACCGCGATGTCCGTGAGCTTTTGCATATTCTCCGTCGTGGATATATCCGCCGCGGAGAAGGGAATTATCTTCGCAATGTGCAACTATCATCTTTCCAAGGCTCTTTGCTTTGAGCATTGCGGATGTCATCATGTCATCGTTCTGCACGCCGCGCCCGTCATCCGAGAAAGCAACGACGTGTTCAGCCATCGCATCCATATCGGAAAGCTTTTCGCCCATTTCCTGAACGGTTATCGTACCGTAAGGATGAACGGCTATGCAAGCGTCGCGCTCTATGGCGTCGAGCTGTACTTGCAAATGCTCCATACTATCGGGGCAAGGCGAAAGGTTGGGCATGGAACATACCGCGGTGTAACCGCCGTGTGCTGCCGCAAGTGTTCCGGTTTTTATCGTTTCTTTCGATAAAAAACCCGGTTCTCTAAGATGCACGTGAACATCAGAAAAACCGGGAAAGACGGCAAGTCCGCTAACGTCAACAACCGTCGCGTCTTTGTCGTCAATGTTATTAGCTATTTCTTTAATGCAGCCATCTTCGATAAGGATATCGAGAGGGGAAAGTTGCTCGTTTACGAAAGCATTTCCGCCTTTTATGATAAGCTTCATCGAATCCTCCTTTTCCGGGCAACAAAAAAATGCCCTGCCACCGTGCGGCAAGACATACAAAAATAGCCTTTATATAAAAAATATAAATATAGATAAGCTACCAATCTTACCGGTCTCACGGTACCGTCTTAAAGATTTTTTTCTTATATTATATTTTAGCACAGTAAGAGAATTTTGTCAATAGTTTTATAGGGTGGCGCGCGCCTCGTGTCGAAAAAATCCAAAAAATGCTTATTCACTTATAACTGTTCCATGTGGAAACCATACAGCGCTGAAAGTTTTACAAAGAGAAGCGTTTTAAGAGTGATGTTATTGTTGAAATTTTGTAAAAACGGACTTAAAATCAGTTAAAAGTGCCGAAGAAGTATAGACAAAATCGCTTTTGGGGTATATAATAAATATGTTATTTTGTCATTTTAACATATAAAGATATTACTGACGCTGTTCAATGACAAATAATAAACAAGAAAAATAAAATGGGAGGCTACTATCGGAATGATAAAAGTAGAACACCTTGTTAAAAAATACGGAGACAGATACGCCGTAAACGACATCAGTTTTGAAGTCGGCAAAGGCGAGATCGTCGGTTTCCTCGGACCTAACGGTGCGGGTAAATCCACAACGCTCAACATACTCACGGGCTATCTTTCTTCCACCTCTGGCAAAGCTATGGTAGACGGACTCGATATCCTCGAGCATCCTATGGAAGTTAAGAAAAAAATAGGCTTCCTTCCCGAACAGCCGCCGCTTTATCTTGATATGACGGTGCGCGAATACCTCAACTTTATTTATGACCTTCGCAAATGCAAGCTCAACCGCCGCAAACATATCGACGAGATCATCCGCGTTGTAAAACTTGAAGGTACGGAAAACCGTATGATCAAAAACCTTTCCAAAGGCTATCGTCAGCGTGCGGGTATCGCAGGTGCCATCGTCGGCAATCCCGAAGTCATCATTTTCGACGAACCGACAAACGGTCTTGACCCCAAGCAGATAATCGATATCAGAAACCTTATCAAGGACCTTGGCAAAGACCACACGGTCATCCTCAGCACACATATCCTTTCCGAGGTAAAATCCATCTGCGACCGTATCATCATCATCAATGAAGGCAAGATAGTTGCAGACCAGCGCACGGGCAACATCGATACAGAGCTTCGCGGCAACCGCCGCATCTCTTTGCGCGTAGACGGTCCGAGCGACCGCGTGCTCGCCGAGATCAAGAAGCTTCAGGGTGTAGTCTACGCAAGCATCGGTGCAGAATATGCCGATGGCTCCGCCTCTTACCTCATAGAAAGCAAAAACGATATAGACATAAGAAAGCCTATGTTCTATATGCTCGCAAAAAATTCATGGCCCATCCTTTCACTCGAATTCCCGGGTGCCAATATCGAGGATGTGTTCCTTTCCGTTGTTGAGGAGAGCGGCCATGTAGAATACAAAGGGGGAAATAAATAACAATGATCGCTATATATAAGCGCGAGATGCGCTCTTATTTCACATCGCCCATCGGCTATATATTTGTTGCCGTTTTCATGGCGGTAAGCGCATGGTTTTTCATGTCTTACACGCTCCAGCAGGGCGAAAGCAGCAGCTTCGGCTCCTATTTCCAGATGATACTTATCCTTTTCATTGCTATCATTCCGCTTCTCACGATGAAGCAGATGAGCGAAGAAAGAAAATTAAAGACTGAACAGCTTATTTTGACAGGTCCCGTAACATTGACGGGCATCGTTATGGCAAAATTCTTTGCTGCTTTCACTGTTTTCGGCGGTTCATTCCTCTTTTCTTCCATTATATATTATATTCCCCTTTCTCTTTACGGCAACCCTAACTCAGTGATCTATTTCTGCTGTGTATTTGCCATCCTTTTGGCAGGCGGCGTGTTCATTTCCGTTGGTATCTTCGCCTCCGCTCTCACAGAAAATCAGTTTATCGCGGCATTCAGCACGATGGCTATGCTCATCCCCTTTATTTTCGCAAGCTATCTTAACAGCTATATCAACAACATCGCGATCCGCAAGATCCTTTCGGGACTCTCCATCACATCTCGCTATGTTTCCTTTGCGGCAGGTGTGTTCGATTGGCCCGCGCTCATCTACTACGTTTCGCTTTCAGGTGTGTTCCTTTTCCTTACGGTAAGGGTGCTTGAAAACCGCCGTTGGGCTTGATAAGACAGGGAGGACCAGATCTAATGAAAAATAAAATAAACAAAAGAAACCTTAAATACGGCGGCGTTGCTGCTGTATTTACCGCGGTGATCGTTGCGGCTGTTATATTCCTTAACATGGTAATAGCAGGCTTGGGCAACACATTCTCGTGGTATTTCGACCTTACGGGCGCATCCGTTTACACTATGTCGGATGCTTTCAACAAAAACCTCAACGAACTTCTCGATGTAAACTTTGACGATTCCGAAGAAAACGACCTTTATTTCAACATCGTTCTTTTGATGGACGAAGATGCTTTCAGAGATTACAGCACATCGACATATTACATCTACCGTTCTCTTAAACAGGTAGTTCAGGATAACGACCACATCGAGCTTGTTTCCATCAATTCCACACAGAACCCCGAATTGGTAAAGACACGTTACCAGAAAACATCTACGGATAACTACTCTATCACAGACGTTATCATCGAGGTTGCGGACAAAGACCACAACTCCAGAAGCGAGATCGGCTACAAAAAACTCAGCACGAACTCCTTCTATATGACAGACTCCGACACGGGCGAAGTTTTCGCATACAATGCAGAAGCAAAGATCCTTTCCGTTTTTGCACAGCTCACAGGTAAAGTAAGCGAAGAAACAGCTCCTATCGTATACTACCTCCAGGGTCATGGCGAACCTACGCTCAGCGAAGCGAGCGATTGGACGGATATCTTCACGGATGCAGGCTTTGTTGTAAAAGAGATAAACCTTTTGAATGAGGATTTCCCCTCCACTATCACAAACGGTTCTATCGTATTCATCAACCTTCCCAAGACAGACCTTTTCGTTGATAACTCCGAAGGCGGTATCAGCGAAGTTAAAAAGCTCCGCAATTTTGCGGCAACAAACTACGGCAACGTATTTGTAACGATCGATGCCGAAACATCCTCTCTCCCTTCTCTCAATAACCTTATGAGCGAATGGGGCATTGGTATCGGCGGCATCATCACGGACGACAAACACTCCGTTTCCGGTTCCGGCGCTACAAAGATACTCGCGGACTACTCCGCTACGACAGGTAACATAGCTCCTCAGCTTTTGAAGGGTGTTATCGGTTCTTCCACAACAAACAGCGCACCTACTATCTTTAATTCCCCCAGAGCAGTTTACGTTTATGACGATTCCAAGATAATGGTTCCCACAAACGGCAGAGCAACGGCGGAAGTTCTTCTTGCGCCCTATTCTTCCGCAACTGTAACAGGTGATGTTCCCAAGAGTGCAGACGTAGGTCTTGCCTCCATCACGCTTATCGAAGGCGACGTAAACCAGGGCACGGAAACAACACATTACATCATGTGCATAGGCTCCTCCGATTTTGTAAACCCCGATTATGACAGCTCAAACTACAATAAGATGCTCGTATATTATGCTTTGAGCATGATGTGGAGCGGTTCTGTAACATTTGATGACATCAAATATAAGACGTTTGATGACAACACTCTTTCCGTTACCACCGCACAGACAAATGCTTGGATGGCAGTATGCGTTATAGCTATCCCTGTTGCGTTCCTCGCCGCAGGCACATTTGTTTGGGTAAGGAGAAGACATTCATGAACACAAACGAAAAGAAAGCAAAGGTCGGAAAGACCACTCTTCAGCGCCAATATATCTTCATTATTATCGGTGTAGTAATTGCGGCGCTCTTTGCGATATTCTATTTTGCGATATATCCTCACCTCGTTGAAAAAGCGGCAGGTGTAGATTACATTTACGAAGGCGAATATTACGACGGCACAACACTTTACGTTACAGGTCCTTATAGACGTGCGGAGATCGCAAAGATAGAGATCAAAAACTCATACGGCACATATGTGCTTAACGAAAACGGCACAGGTTCTTCCAAAACTTATACATTGGAAGGCGCAGAAGGTGTAATTCTCGACGCATATTCCATTGCAGGTGTAGTCGTTGCCGCAGGTCAGCCCATCACGGTTGCGGCGGACAGCAAGCACTACCGTGCGGACGAATACGCAACGGAAGCAGACCTTGCAAAATACGGTCTTGACGCTGCTTCCGACCCGTATTGGTTCAGAGTAACGCTCACGGACGGCTCCTCTTACCGCATCTTTATCGGCGATAAGATACCCACGGGTACGAACCGTTATGCTTATATTGAGGACGAAGCGAGAAGAAACGTCGTTACAAACGAAGACGGCACAACATCCTCCTACTACATTGTTTACGTTCTCGACCCCACAACAACATCTTCTTTGCTCTACGGCAAAACATCCCTTGTAAGCCCCATCGTCGGTCAATATTGCGGCAACGGTGTTTACTACCTCACAAATTTCGAACTCCATAGATTTGTTGACGGCGAACGCGAACTTATCGTTCAGATCGGCGCTAACGACAACGCGGAAAGCGCAACGGCATCCGCATTCGAAATGAAATATCCTCGCGGATATATGCTTAATGATACAGAGTTCCAGAGCACTGTCCTTTCCGTTCTCGCTTATATCGAAGCTAAAGAAGTAGTTGCTTTGGGCGATGAGATATTCACACCCGAAGTATATGAAAAATACGGTTTGGATATCGACAAAGACAGAATTGCGGACGGCACGGACAAAAACTATATCAAGATGAGCTACGCTTGCCTTGATAACAACTCCAAGGATTACGAAAATACTATATATATCAGCGAAAAACAGCTCCTCGCGGACGGTTCCAGCTGCTATTATGTATATTCTCCCGATGACCAGACTATCTCCAGAGTAGCCGATGAAACGCTCGAATTCGTTTCTTGGACGGCAGCAAGCTTCACAAGCGCGAGATTGTTCTTTGAATCCATCGGCTCCCTTGACTATTTCTCCATCCTTTCCGCAAATAAGAAGGTGGATGCTCGCTTCACGCTCACAGGTTCTTCTTTGACTTACCATGTAGAAGCGACAGATGCGGCAGGTGAAAACCCCATCAAGACAGCAGACGGCAAAGATCTTATATTTGATGTAGAATATGAACGCACGAGGTATGATACTAAATATTCAGGTTCGTTCGAAAACTTCCGCGACCTCTACTATGTTCTTATCACTCGTATGCTCGACATTGACGAAGATACAGTTGTTATCTCCGACGATGTTTCACCTGTTTGCTTGCTCGAAGCGCAGGTAAAAATGCGCGATAAAAGCGCTCAGTATTACAAATACGACGGCAACACAAGAGTTGTTGAAGATAATTCTTATGTAACCGTTATGTATTCGGGCGGCTACCTTGTAGTTTCCAATCTCGAAGGCTATATCGGCAACACAAAAGTAACTTACGATAAAGCTTACTACGACGAAAAGACAGGCAAATATTTCGTTAAAGCGGTAGACACTGCGGACAGCGAAACAAAGCCGAGAAACTACAAATATTCCAAGGATGACAACGGTCAGACGATACTCGTTCCGATCTACCTTGACCTCAAGGACGCAACATCCGAATATACCGTTACAAAGTACGAATACGAATTTTACGACATATATGACGAAGTAACAAATGCCGACGGCACTGTTTCCAAGGTCCTCAACCAGACATATATGCTCGTTGTTCCCAATGCTACAGATATGACATATCGTATCAATGCCGATGGTTCCGAAACATTCGTTTCCGAAGACAGACTTGAACTTGATGAAAAAGTCGGTTCTTATATCCGTCGTGCCGCTGTTGACAAGCTCCTCACAGACACAACAAAGGTTTTGGCAGGCGAATCCATTGATAAATGGGCAGTTGACTGATATTTGATACAAGAAAAAGGACAAACTTATCGTTTGTCCTTTTTTATTTTAAGAGGTTTTATATGACACAAGCAGAAAAAATTATCGAAGAAAAGCTTTTTTCCATGCAGGACAAAGAATATAAAAAATTTAACTCAGCCTTGCTTCCGACGGTCGAAGATGAAAAAATAATCGGCATAAGAACGCCGATATTGAGAAAATATGCCGCTGAGATAGCGAAAACTCCGCTTGCCGCAGAGTTTTTGAGTGTTCTTCCTCATAAATATTACGAAGAAAACAATCTTCACGCTTTTCTTTTGGAAAAAATAAAAGATTACGACGAAGCCGTGTGCGAAATGGACAGATTTTTGCCGTATGTTGATAATTGGGCAACGTGCGACAGCATGGCACCGAAGATATTTGCAAAAAACACGGATAAGCTTTTGGAAAAGATAAAAGAATGGATATCTTCAAATCAAACTTATACCGTGCGCTACGGCATTGGTATGCTAATGCGTTATTACCTTGACGAGCGTTTTTTGCCCGAATATGCGGCAATGGTGGCGAGCGTAAAGAGCGAAGAATATTATGTGAATATGATGATAGCGTGGTATTTTGCAACGGCGCTTGCAAAGGAATATGAAGTTGCGGTGAAATACCTTGAAAACGGTTCTCTTTCCACGTGGATACACAATAAAACGATACAAAAAGCTTGCGAAAGCTACCGAGTGAGCGATGATAAGAAGCAATACCTCAAAACTTTAAAGATAAAACGATAAAAAACTTGTTTTTTCGACCGTTTTCGCCATACTCAACGATTGGTTTGTATACAATTTGAGATATTTCGTTTATAATAAAGGCAAAAGGAGGGCTTACCGATGGATCAAATCAAGATAGGTGAATTTATAGCTCACACAAGAAAAAGCAAAAATTTAACTCAGGCAGCTCTTGCCGAGCGTTTGGGGATAACAGACAGAGCCGTTTCAAAATGGGAACGCGGCAAAGGGCTTCCCGACGCATCTCTTATGCTAGATCTGTGTGATATACTCGACATTACAGTAAACGAATTATTATGTGGGGAGAAAATATGTATGGAAAACAAAAACGAAAAAAACGAAAAACTTTTGCTTGAAATGACAAAAGAGCTTGAACAAAAGGACAAACGTATTTGGTCATCAATGTGGATGATAATGATAGTAAGTGTTGTTGCCATGTTGTCCGGAATCTTTATAACGGCGTTTTCAATGCCCGAAGGACCGTTGCAAACAGTGATATTGCTTGGAATATGCGTGCTGTTTTTGATACCTTGCTTCTTTGCCTTGAAGCTTGAGGTAAGCATCGGAGCATACAAATGCAAAAAATGCGGTCGCGAGATAACACCGACATATCAAGAGGTTCTTTGGGCGGTGCATTTCGGCACGACTCGCTACTTAAAATGCCCTGATTGCAAAAAAAGAAATTGGTGCAAAAAAGTTTTAAAAACTCAAAACGAATATAAAAATATAAAATAATGTTCTGTGTTTTTTTGGACGAAAAGATGCTCCCTGCGGTCTTATGCCGCAGGGAGCACTTTTATATATTTTTCAAGGGAGGTAGAAAATTATCTTTATTCTGAAAGTTCTGCTGTGAATGTGCCGTTTGCAAAGTCTACGATAACAGTTGTATCGGGTGCGATATCACATTCTATCATCTTGCGCGCGATAAGTGTTTCGATGTTTGCGCCGATAAATCTCTTTATCGGACGCGCGCCGTAGATGGGGTCGTAAGATCTTTCGATTATCTCTTCCACAGCGGCGGGACGAACATCGAGTTTTACTCTGCGTTCGCCGAGTCGAGCGGCGATCTCGTCTATCTTGAGCGCAACGATGCCGCGGATATTTTCCTTCGTGAGCGGACGATAGAAGATTATCTCGTCAAGTCTGTTGAGGAACTCGGGGCGGAAACTGCGCTTCAAAAGTTCGTTTACACGAGCGCGAGCATCTGCGCTTATATCACCGTCATCCGTGATACCGTCGAGGATAATATCGGAGCCGAGGTTGGAGGTAAGAATGATGATGGTATTCTTGAAATCGACCGTCTTGCCATGGCTATCCGTTATTCTGCCATCATCGAGCACCTGCAAGAGTACGTTGAAAACATCGGGGTGAGCTTTTTCTATCTCGTCGAAAAGTACGACGGAATAGGGTTTGCGGCGAACCGCCTCTGTAAGCTGACCGCCTTCGTCATAGCCGACATATCCGGGAGGCGCACCGATGAGACGGGAGACTGAATATTTCTCCATATATTCGCTCATATCGATACGAACAAGGCTCTTTTCATCATCAAACAAAGCTTGTGTCAACGCTTTTGCAAGTTCTGTCTTACCAACGCCCGTGGGTCCGAGGAACAAGAACGAGCCTACGGGACGGCGAGGATCTTTGATACCTGCACGAGAGCGGAGGATAGCATCGCTTACCTTGCGAACAGCTTCGTCTTGACCGATAACACGCTCATGAAGAACATCGTCAAGGTGAAGAAGTTTTGCTCTTTCGCCCTCAACGAGCTTGGAAACGGGGATTCCCGTCCAACGAGAAACTATTTTTGCTATCTCGTCATCCGTTACTCTGTCGCGGAGGAGAGTGTTTTTCTGAGTTTCGGCTTTCTTTTCTTCCTCTTCAAGCTCTTTTTGGAGGGAGGGAAGTTTGCCGTATTTAAGCTCTGCCGCTTTGGCAAGGTCATATTCGTTCTGAGCCTTTTCGATCTGACTGTTTACATCCTCTATCTGAGAACGTATCTTTTGAACCTTTTCGATGCTCTGTTTTTCGTTTTCCCACTTTGCCTTCATCTCGTTCATCTGTTCGCGAAGCTTTGCAAGCTCCGCTTTTATCTCCGAAAGATGTTCTATGGCAAGCTTATCCGTTTCCTTGGAAAGTGCGGCTTCTTCGATCTCGAGCTGCATTATCTTGTGGGATATCTCGTCCATTTCTGTGGGCATGGAGTCCATCTCCGTTTTGATGAGCGCGCAGGCTTCATCGATAAGGTCGATGGCTTTATCGGGAAGGAAACGATCCTGAATATATCTGTTTGAAAGAGTGGCGGCGGCGATTATCGCACTGTCGAGTATCTTTACACCGTGGTATACTTCGTATCTTTCTTTAAGACCGCGAAGGATGGCGATAGTATCTTCAACAGTAGGTTCTTCTACCATTACAGGCTGGAAGCGACGTTCGAGAGCCGCATCTTTTTCGATATATTGGCGATATTCGTTGAGAGTTGTCGCACCGATGCAATGAAGCTCACCGCGAGCGAGCATAGGTTTCAAAATATTGCCTGCATCGAGCGCGCCGTCTGTTTTACCTGCGCCTACGATCGTGTGAAGTTCATCGATAAAGAGGATAATCTTGCCCTCGGAAGATCTTACTTCGTTGAGCACGGCTTTGAGTCTTTCTTCAAATTCGCCGCGGAATTTCGCACCTGCAATAAGTGCGCCGAGGTCGAGCGAGAAAACGCTTCTGTCTTTGAGGTTATCGGGAACGTCGCCGCTTACGATACGGAGCGCCAAGCCCTCCGCAATGGCGGTTTTGCCGACACCGGGCTCACCGATAAGGCAAGGGTTGTTTTTTGTTTTTCGAGAAAGTATGCGGATGACATTTCTTATCTCTTCGTCTCTGCCGATAACGGGGTCAAGCTTGCGTTCGCGAGCGCGTTCAACAAGATCAACACCGTATTTTTTGAGGACATTATAAGTATCCTCGGGGTTGTCGCTCTGCACTTTTTGGTTGCCGCGTATCTTTTTGAGCGCATCAAGCACTTTCGAAAGCGTGATGCCGTGGTTTGCGAAAAGCTGTTTTATGCTGTCCGAGGGACGTTCCATGATGCCGAGCAAGAGATGTTCAACGGAGATATATTCGTCTTTCATCTTTTCGGCTTGTTTTTCGGATTCGGTAAGCGCTTTGTCAAGAGTTGCGGAGATATATATCCTGTTGGGATCGTAGCCGCCACCGCTTACCTTGGGGAATTTTGAAATAGACGCATCGAGTGCGCTTGTGATATTTTCGGGAGAAGCGCCGATATTTTTAAATATCTCGCTTACAAGACCGCCCTGCTGAGAAACGAGGGCATAAAGAAGATGTTCTTCTTCGACGGAATTATTACCGTTTTCAACGGCTGTTGTCTGAGCGCTTTTGAGCGCCTCGAGTGATTTTTGAGTAAGTTTTTCTGTGTTCATAAATAGTCCTCCTTTTTGAATGTGGGCGCGGCGATATTATTTCACCGCGATGAGCGATATTCGCCCTCAAAAGGGAATATATGCTAGATTATCTCATCGTTGGAGGCAAGATAATCGTAATACATTGCGGAAATGTTTTTAACTGCGTTATCGCTGTCTGCGAAGTAAGTTTTCATTGCGCTGTCGAAAAGCGAGATATATTCTGCTATCATTTCACCTGCGGAAAGCCCCGTTTTTTTGTGTTTGCCGTTAAGCGGACTCTTGCGGAGAATTATCGGTCGTCTGAAGATGCCGTCCTCAAACGTATTTTGACCCGAAAAACCGTAACGAGCTTCTATATTAGCCCAAAGGTTATAAAAATGGAGCATCTCGAGAATGAGAGCGGCGTTTTGTGTTCTCGTGGAAACACGTATCTCACCTTGCTCATTTTTGGGTTCTCTGTAAAGTTCAACGGCATATTTTACCGTGGGGTTATATTTATAGGAAAGCGCAGAGCGCAAAGACATTATCGATGGTGTCGGCGGCGCAAGCTCGCGGAATGTTTCGCCCGAGTAAAGGCGCGCGGCGAGGTCATCGAAGATATCGTTTATTCTTTTTTCGGGGGTGGTCATCGACAAATATTCCGCCAAGATCTGATTTATCATATTGGAGCGGTTCGTATTTTTGATATATGCAAGTTTGTCAACTTCCGCTATAACATCGTCCGAAAGAACGACGGAGTAAACGCTTTTTTTCATTTGTTGCACCTCTGTTTCTTCTATGCGAACATTGTAGCACCAAATATATAATTTGTCAAGCGTTTTATATAAATATTCACACAAAGTTAAAAATCTTTTGTTTTTTCTTTTTTGAAAGAAAATTGTTTTTTCTCTAACTAAGCGTTTTTTTATCTGAAAGAAAAGCTGGCAAAAGAAGCAGAAAACCTTGCAGGTTTATCGCTTTGGAGAATCGCATCGAAAACTCGAACAGCATCAAATGCGGCTCCCCGAGAGGCGCACTCTCGGAACCACGCCGAAGGGCACGAATCGAAAGTTTTGGCTTTTAGCCGAGAACCTTTAGCGCATGGTTATAATCTCGTCTATGACAAAATTGTTGCGATGGAATAACAAAAAAGACCTTCGCCAAACGCGAAGGTCTTTGAATTATAGGATCTTATTAAAATTCGGGGCGCTTGGGCGGTCTGCCGCTGCGCGGAGGAGGCGGAGGAGCATTTTCTCCCTCTGCTTCACCATCCGGCTTTTCCATGTAACGCTTTGCCTGCGTTGTGAAAAGCTCGTAATATGTGCCGTGCTTCTGCATAAGTTCTGCGTGAGAACCCTGCTCGGTAAGCACACCGCCATCGATAACGAATATCTTGTCCGCAACTGTCGCACTTGAAAGTCTGTGCGAAACGAAGATGGTCGTTTTGTCCTTGCGGAGGTCGTCGAATTGATTGTATATCTCCTGCTCGGCGATAGCGTCAAGGCTTGCCGTCGGCTCGTCGAGGATAAGTATATCCGAATCGCTGTAAAATGCACGCGCGATGGAAAGTTTCTGCCACTGACCGATAGAAAGCTCTATGCCGTTCTTTTCGAATATTCGCATAAGCGGAGTATCGTATTTATCGGGCAATCTGTCGATAAATTGTGTAGCGGAGCTTTTTTCTGCGGCGGCTTCGATGTCTTTTTGGTCGGGTTCTTTGTCGATGAGTGAAAGCGAGATGTTGTCTTTAACGCTCATTGCGTATTTGCCGAAGTCCTGGAATATGATGCCGTAGAGAGAGTAAAGCTCTTTGAGATCATATTCGCGGATATCGTGTCCGTCGAGCAATATCTGTCCCTCCGTAGGGTCGTAAAGTCGCGTGATAAGCTTGATAAGGGTCGTTTTACCTGCACCGTTCAAACCTACGAGCACAACTGTGTCGCCGGGTTCGAGCGTTGCGGAGAAATTCTTGATAACAAAGCGTTCCGTACCGGGGTAGCGGAAAGAAACATTGCGAAGTTCTATTCTGTGTCCCACGTGATGCTCTACTTTGCGAGGCTCGGAGAGCAAGGGAACGACGGTCTGCTTTTCGTCCATGAATGCGATAAGGTTATCGATAAACAATGTACCTTCGTAAATGATAGCCATCGTTTCGATAAATGATGTCATACCACCGGATATGGAGTTGAGAGCGCCCGTGTAAAGTGAATAATCACCAACGAGCATATCGCCTGTATAGACACCGTGTGCGATAAAGAGGAACAAGCAGCAGTTTACTATCGCGGAAATGACCGCTATAAGGATATTGAGCGCGCCTTCCTTAACATAAAGGTTACGCAGACCCTTGAAGTAGCCTTTAAAGATTCCCTGATATCTTTCACGGAAATTGTCATAAAGACCAAAAATGCGAAGTTCTTTTGCCATATCCTTGTTTGTCGTGAGTCCCGAGTAATAAGAAAGCTCGCGACGCGCCTTGGAGTTTCTGCGGAGATAGCGGAAATTCTTTTTACGGTATGAAAAGCTGATTATTGCGCTGGGCATAGAGATTATTATCATTATGATCGGCGCGATCGGGCTTACCGAGGAAAGAATTACGATGAATGAGATCATGCTGATAAGCGTACTGATGATAGAAAACGTTGAACGCATGATCTGTATGGGGCGGTTACCCGCCTCGCGAGAGGCGTTTTCGAGTTTTTCGTAAAACTCGGGTCTGTCAAAACTTGCAATATCGATGGTTTTTGCCTTATCCATCATCTTTACGTTTACGTGGTTGGAAACCAGTTCACCTGAAACGCGTATTACAAGCGTATTTACATTGCCGACTATGCTCGTGGCAAATATAAGTGCAAATTGAATTATAAGCAGTTTCATCGTTGAATCAAATGAAACGGCTTCACTTTTGCTTAATCCAACGACTATTGCCGCAAGTTCGTTTATAATGTCTGCTGCAACTACGGACTTGATAACGGGAAGAACACCTTGGATAATAGCTATAAATAAGAGCGCGAAAAGTATCCACGGACGAGTTTCCCAAACTAATCCGAAGATATAGAAAAGTCTGGCAAAGAAATTTTTAATGAGTCGCACCAAAAAACCGGGAACTTCTTTAATATTCTGAGGTCTTGGTTCTTTGAGTTTGTCCGTCGCGTTTCCGGGCGGCGGTCCCATCATAGGTCCCATAAAACATCCTCCTTAAATGGTCAAGTGTTGTTTATTATTTACAAATAAGATTATATCACCGTTATGACAAATAGTCAAGAAAAACATTTAGGTACCTATTGAATTTTTGAAAAAAATCCCGCAAGATGTTTTAAATGGATACAGCACCACCCATCTCCTATTGCTTCGGTAGGATATGGCAGCGTATAATAATATTGCAAAGGCAACGATAATTTGCCTTGAAAATATTTACCGAAAGGGAAAACTTTTTATGAACGGATATAAACGAAAAAGCAAGCTTGTCAAAAAGGATAAAATATTGAGATTTCGCGAATTTGAGCGCAGGACAGCCGCCTTGGCTCTCGCGTCTTCGTTTGCGATAATGATGTCATCTTGCGGCGCGGCGCAAGCGCCGAATACGGTTGAAACTTCCGCGCGCTCAAGCATTACGGAGATATCGACGGAAGCGGAAAAGCTTCCGCAGAAAAGCGAAGAAACGACGCAGGTGATCATCACCGAAGAGCAAACTACTACTATATTTGAATCGACCGAAGCTACAACTCCAAAACCACAGGAGCCGCCGCAACCGACGCTTCCGCCCGAAACAGAGGAGCCCATCATTCCCGAGGAGCCGAAAAAAGAGGAGACAGAGCCGAAGATAGAGGTCCGCGAAAGCGTGTTTTTCGAAAGCACACCATATCGCACGATATATATAGACGATGACACGCTTTATGATGACGAAAATATCGTTGAAAACGAGGGCAAAAACGGCAGTATAAAAATAACGATATATTCAACTTACATAGACGGCGTATGGCAGAGCGACAGGTCAAAACGAGAGACGATATCCTTTTCTCAAGAGCGCGTTATAAGGCGCGGAACAAAGGCAAGCACCACCTCCGAAGAAAAAACTATTACGGAAACTGTTGAAAAATACTCGACAATTTACGAAGAATGTGATACTATGGAAATAGGTACTACCAAAATAAAGACAGAGGGCAAAGATTCCGTTGCCACAAGGGTCTTCCGATATATATATAAGCACGGCACGCTTTTTGAAACGATACTTATTTCGGAGAGCATCAGCGAGCGAGTTGACGAAGTGATACTCGTCGGCACGAAGGAACCCGAAAAAAAGGACGATGGTTCGTTCGGTATGCCGTTTAAGGACGCGGCGCACGGAGGCAGGGATTATTCGGTAACGCAATATTTCGGCTCCGGGCACAATGCGCTCGATTTCGGCGTTTATTACGGCGAGCCTATCGTATCTTCCATGAGCGGCACTGTCATAGCCGCGTATGACGAGGGTCATTTTTCAAAGGACAATATCCTTTGGACATACGGAACATACGTCGTCATACAGCACGAGGGCTACAGGACATATTACGCTCATCTGAGCTCGCGCACGGTCTCTGTCGGGGATAGGGTGGAAAAAGGGCAGGTCATCGGTCATTCCGGTAACACGGGGCGCGTCAATACGAGCGCACAAGGACCATATGCCGGAACACACCTGCATTTCGAGATAAGAAAATATAACCCATCGCTCGGCGCATACCACACGGTCGATCCGACTCTTTATTTGCCTTGGTGGAACTGAATATTATAACAAAAAAGGAATTATACTCATGGTAGAAATTTCGAAGAAGAAGAGCTACGGTCATTTTGCAAAAAATGGCGAAACATTTGTTATCACAGATGTTGAAACTCCCAGACATTGGTACAACTACTTTTTTAACAACGAATATGTTGCGTTCACATCTCAGGTAGGTGTTGGCGAAGGCTTGGCTCAGGACAGCATGGGCAGAAGAATCTTCCTCGTTTCAAACAGAAACGTATTCCTCAAATCTGCAGACAAGGCATGGAGCCTTTTCGGCTTGCCGATAAACTACGGCTACACAGATTACTCCTGCGCTCATGAAAACGGCGCAAGCACGATCTCTCTTACATATGAAGGCGTAAAGAGCGCCGTTCGCATCTTCGTTCCCAACGAAGGCAAATATGAGATCTGGAGCGTTACGGCGGAAAACACAACTTCCGAAGCAAAAGAACTTTCCGTTATCGCTTACGCTAAAACAGAGATAGACGGCACATACAGACCCCAGTGCTATAACCTTGCAAAAGGCGGCTTTATGGCTGACAAGAACGCAGTATACGGTCATGCATACGGCGCATTCGAATCCAAAGGCAACCGCGATATTTGGGGATATATGTCCTCCTCCGAAAAAGCTGACGGATACGACGCTCGCCGCAACGCATTTATCGGACCTTTCGGCGATGAACAGCACCCTGTTGCAATAACCAAGATGCTCGGTTGCCAGAACTCCGATTGCAACTCCGAAAAGCTCTGCTATGCGCTCGAAAATAAGATAACTCTCGCTCCCGGTGAAAAGAAAACTGTTCATTATCTTGTAGGCGCGGCTATCTCCTTGGATGAGATCAAGACTCCCACAGCGGAATTTGCCGAGAAAGCTTTCGCAGATATGAAAGCAAAATATGAAAACGACCTTTCCGGCGTTGAGATCAAGACTCCTATGGAGGACCTTGATAACCTCGTAAACGGTTGGCTCAAATATGCGGCTGACATGGGCAGCCGTTGGGCGCGCGTAAGACATAACGGCTACCGCGACCTTACAAGCGATACGGAATGTTTCGCTTCCGTAAACCCCAAACTCGCTTGGGAAAGAATCAAACGTATCCTTTCTTTCCAGTATGACACGGGTTATGCACCCCGTACATTCATCGACGGCTCTATCAGAGACCGTAACTTTGCGGATAACACAGTATGGCTTGCTTCCGCTGTTGCCACTATCGTTAAAGAGATAGGCGACAAAGACCTTCTCCTCGAAGAAGTTCCTTTCAACAACGGCACTGTTGCAACAGTCTACGAGCATATCCGCCGCAGTGTGGACTTCCTCTTCAACTTCCAGGGCCTTTACGGTCTTGTTAAGATCTGGGGCGGCGACTGGAACGACTGCGTAAACTATGCAGGTCTTGAAGGCAAGGGTGTTTCCGTATGGCTCTCTATCGCTTGGTGCTATGCAAACAAACGCTTCGGCGAACTTGCAAAGATACTCGGCAAAGATGAAGATGCTAAACTTTCCGCAGAACGCGGCAAGATCATGGCAGACCGCATCGAAGAATACGGCAGAGATAAAGAAGCAGGATACTACATCTACGCTCGCACAGATGACGATATCATCATGGGCGCACACGATTGCGAAGAAGGTCAGATATTCCTCATCTCTCAGCTCTGGTCTGTATTCGCAGGCTTGGAAAATGCCGCAGAAGCTATGGATAAAGCAGAAGAGATACTCGAAACACCTATCGGTATCCGTCTTGCTTACCCTGCATATTCTCATCAGTACAGCTACATAGGCTCCATGGCTGAAAAAGAACCCGGCGTACAGGATAACGGCGGTATCTATTTGCATCCTTCCGCATGGAAACTTGCGGTAGACTCCTTGCTCCGCAGACCCGACAGAGTTGAAGAAGGCATCAAGAAGATGCTTCCCGGCAACCACGAATACGGCGAAACTTGCGGCGAACCTTACGCTATGTACAACTCATACTTTGCTCCCGAAACAGGCTACCGCATGGGTACGCCCGGACAGAGCTGGAGAACGGCGTCCAGCTCTTGGATGCTCAAATCCATGGTAGAGTATGTATTCGGTATGCACGCCGAAATGGAAGGTTTGAGGATCGAACCCTGCTTGCCTCTCTCTTGGAATAATTCTTCCATCAAGAAAGTATTCCGCGATTGCGTATATGATGTTCGCTTTACTTGCGACGGCACAGGCTCCGACGTTGTTTGCATGAAAGTAAACGGCGAAGAAGTTCACTACGACCGCAACATCGTTCCCGCAAGACCCGGCGAAACTCTTGTTGTAGAAGTTTGCCTTGGCAAAAAATAATATAATTTGAATCATTCAAATGTGGCTCCGACAAACACCATGTCGGAGCCGTTTGTTTGCTTCTTTTGCGCGCTTTAATAAAAGTTTGGTCAAAGCGAAAAATTTTATAAAATGTCCCACGTGGGATTAAAAGGAAGCGACAAAATGCGACGAAAATATTGACAAATTTGACTGTTAATGATACACTAATAGTAAAATATAGAATAATCTATCCCTATTAAATAATCTATCCCTATTATTTATAATAGAATGATGGATTTTTGAGCAACTGAAATCATGTCCTTCAAAATACCTTATATTTCCGCGAATATTTGCTGTTTTGGAGGATATAAATGTCTATAAGACAATAATTTTTATTTTTAAGGAGAAAGACATGGATAACAACAGAGAAGAAACCACCATTGATCTTGTGCAGATCTTGAAGATGTTTTGGAAGAAAGCATGGGTGATCGCCATCGCCGGTGTACTCGCTGCCGCTATCGGATTTTTTGCGGCTGCCGTATTGATCGCTCCTACATATTCTTCGTCCATTTTAGTATATGTAAACAACAGAACAACGAGCACAGGTGCTCAGACAACATCCGACATTGCGGCATCCCAGAGCTTGGTTAAATCATATCAGGAAATACTCAAGAGCCGTACAACATTGGAAGAAGTAATAGATAAAGCTTATCTCGGTTATACGACAAGAGAGTTGTCAGGCATGATCTCCGCTTCCGCTTCCAACAACACAGAATTTATGAAAGTTACAGTTACTTCGACAGACGCTTACGAAGCGGCTGATATTGCAAACTGCATCGCGGATATACTCCCCGCAAGAATTGCGGACATCGTTGAAGGCTCATCTACAAAGATCATAGACAGAGCTGTTGTAAACACAAATAAAGTCGGTCCCAGCGTTACAAAATATACGGCGATAGGCTTTATTTTGGGCGTTGTTGCGGCAATGGCTGTTTTGTGTCTCCTTGTTATATTCGATAAAACTATACCCGGCGAAGACTACTTGCGCCAGAATTACGATTTCCCGATATTGGCTAATATCCCCGACTTGACAGCTGAGGATAACAAACGCTATTCATACTACAAACAGAGCAACAGATAATTTAGGGGGAATAAGCTAAAATGAATTTGTTCAAAAAGAAATCAAACAAAAAAGTTTCCGCAAAGACAAACCCCGCTACATTGTGCGACGGTTTGAAATTCACCGCATTGGAACAGTATAAGATACTCAGAAGCAACCTTTCTTTCACTCTTCCCGATGACGTAAAATGCCCCATCATAGGCATTACAAGTGCTATACAAGGAGACTGCAAGAGCACAACGGCAATAAACCTTGCTTACGTTCTTGCGGAAGACAAAAAGAGAGTTCTCCTCATTGACGGCGACCTTCGTCTTTCTTCCATCGCAAAAAAGATGAACATCCCCAATAAATGCGGTTTTACGGACTATTTGACAAGCAAAAACACTATCACATCCATCCAGACGTTCAAGAGCGACAATGGTGTTATGGAAAACTTCCACATCATTCCCAATGGCAAGATACCCCCGAACCCCTCTGAACTTTTGAGTTCCGCAAGAACACAGAGATTCCTTGAAAGCGTAAAAGATTCTTATGACTATATAATCGTTGACTTGCCCCCCGTAAACATCGTTTCAGATGCTTTGGCAATATCCAAATATCTTACGGGCATGATCCTCGTTGTACGCGAGGGCAGCACGGAAAAGAAGGAATTTGAACGTATGGCAAGACAGATCAAACAGTCAAATGTAAATGTCCTCGGTTGCGTCATCACAGATGCAAAAGCAGGACAGAGCTACTATAAAAAATATTACGGCTACGGATATTACGGTTCTACTTACAAAGGAAGCAGAAAATGATAGACTGGCATGCTCATGTTCTTCCCGGTATAGATGACGGAAGCCGCGATATTGACGAAAGTCTTGCGTTGCTCGATTCTTTGTCCGCGCAGGGAATAGATTGTGTAATAGCTACACCTCATTTTTACGCGAATCAGAACAGCGTAGATGAATTTTTGACAAAAAGAGCCGAAGCTTATAAAAAGCTGAAGCTTTCAAAAAAAGCCGATGCGCCGACGGTACTGTGCGGTGCAGAGGTGAAATATTATCAGGGCATAAGCAATCTCGAGGGCTTGGAAAGGCTTAAGATAGGCTCTACGGATATGCTTTTGCTTGAGATGCCGTTCCATAAATGGAGTGAATCCGTTATAAGCGAAGTATCTGAGCTTGCTTCTGACAGCAGCATGACCATCATTTTGGCGCATATAGAAAGATATATGCAATATAATGATATGGATGTGATCGAAAACTTTGCGGCAAACGGCATCTTGATGCAGTCTAACGCAAGCTTTTTCAACGAATTCGGCAGCAGAAGAAAAGCTTTAAAGCTTTTGGAAAGCGGCATGATAAGCTTTGTCGGCTCGGATTGCCACAATATGACGAGCCGTCCGCCTCATATTGATACAGCTTTTGAACATATCAAAAAGAGATTTGGTGAGGAAATCCTTTACGATATGTACGAAAACGGCTGCAAAGCTCTTTTAAAACAACATTCTTAAAAAATACATACAAAGTTGGGACTGATATCTATGAATAACAACAATGTAAATAACGAAAAAGCAGGGAGGCGGAGCGTAGCGCCCAAAGGCAAAGCAAAGCACTTGACCGTTGCGATATTGATCGCCATTTATGACCTTTTGGTCATCAACGGAGCATATTTCTTGGCGCTTTGGTTGCGATTCGATTGCAGTTACACTGCAATACCGAATGAATTTTTGATGGCTTGGCTCAAGTTTGCGCCTGTAAACACGATATTGACGCTCTCGGTGTTCAAGCTTCTCCACCTTTACAGAAGCATTTGGAAGTTTGCAAGCTACAATGAATTGAAACGCGCTTTTTTTGCCGTTTTGATGACATCCGCAGTTCATTCCGTAGGCATAACGGCGCTCTTTACAAAGATGCCCATGTCCTATTACTTCGTAGGCGCAATATTTGAATTCGTGCTTGTCATCGGCATTCGTTTTTCCTACCGTTTTGTGCTCTTGGAAAGAAGCAAGAGGCAGAAAGTTATGGCAAGCCGCGTAATGCTCATCGGTGCGGGTTCCGCGGGTCAGATGATCTTGCGCGATATCCACAATTCAAGCGAAGTAAACGAAGTCGTTTGCTGTATCATCGACGATGACAGATCAAAATGGGGCAGCTATATCGACGGTGTTAAAGTCGTTGGCGGCAGAGATGATATCCTTCTCAATGTTGAAAAATTCAAGATAGAAAAGATATACCTTGCGCTTCCCAGCGTAAGCGCAGTAGAGCAGCGCGACATTTTGAACATCTGCAAAGAAACAAATTGCGAGCTTAAAAAATTGCCCGGTATATTTCAGTTCGTTACAGGCGCTGTTACCGCAAATTCCATGAAAAAAGTTGCCATCGAAGACCTTCTCGGCAGAGATCCTATCAGAGTTCAGATGGACGAGATATATGACTTTATCGCAGGCAAAGTTATCATGGTTACTGGCGGCGGCGGTTCCATCGGCAGCGAGCTTTGCCGTCAGATAGCAAAGCATAACCCCAAACAGCTTATCGTTTTCGATATCTACGAAAACAATGCTCACGCTATCCAGCTTGAGCTTCGCGATAAATATCCTCATTTGAACCTTGAGGTATTGATTGGCTCCGTGCGCGACAGCAAACGCATAAATCAGGTGTTTGCACAGTATAAGCCCGAGGTAGTTTACCATGCGGCGGCGCACAAACACGTTCCGCTTATGGAAGACAGCCCCTGCGAATCGATCAAAAACAATGCGATAGGTACATATAAGACAGCTTATGCCGCTATGGCAAACGGTTGTAAGAGATTTGTTCTCATTTCCACGGATAAAGCGGTAAACCCGACAAATATCATGGGTGCTTCCAAGCGCCTTTGCGAAATGATCATCCAGTCCTTCGCAAAGAAGATAGCGGAAGGCAAAGCAGACGAATTGTGTCCGCTCCATGTTCATTCGGAAGATGAATACGGCACTCTCCGTGATATCGCTTGCGATATCAAAGACGCAAAAACAGAATTTGTTGCTGTTCGTTTCGGCAACGTCCTCGGAAGCAACGGTTCCGTTATCCCGAGATTTAAAGAGCAGATAGAAAAGGGCGGTCCCGTTACGGTAACTCACCCCGACATCATCCGCTACTTTATGACTATTCCGGAAGCGGCTTCTCTCGTTTTGCAGGCAGGTACATATGCAAAAGGCGGCGAGATATTCGTACTTGATATGGGTTCTCCAGTTAAGATAGACACTCTCGCAAGAAACTTGATAAAGCTTTCCGGCTTGCAGCCCGATGTTGATATCAAGATCGAATATACAGGTCTTCGTCCCGGTGAAAAACTTTACGAAGAAAAGCTTATGTCCGAAGAAGGCATGAGAACCACACCCAATAAGCTCATTCATATCGGCAGCCCCATTCCTTTTGATGAGGATAAGTTCCTCGGTCAGCTCCAGGATCTTATGAAGGCGGCTTACGATGGTCGCAACGATATCATCCGCGACCTTGTTTCGAACGTTGTTCCCACATATCATCCCGCAGGTGCCCACGGCACAGAGCATAAAGGCGAAGCCTTTAAGGAACAGATGAAGATAGTTGAACAGCACGATGCACAGATGAGTAAATAAAAAACGATATAAGGTCCGCAGAAATTTATTGTTTTTCTGCGGACTTTGTGTTATAATGTTAAGTAAAAAAATGGAATTATAGCGGAGGAACGTGTGAAAATTGCAAAACGTATCATCTTCTCTTGCGTGCTTGTCATATTGGCAACGGCATTTATATTCAGCAATTCGTTGAAAAACGGCGAACAATCGAATAAAGACAGCGGAGTTATAGAAGAAGTTGTGGAACCTATCATAATCGGCATAACTCATGACCCAAACACGGATGTTAACTTTATCGTGCGCAAAGGCGCGCACCTCACGGAATTTTGCGTTTTGGGCATAACGGTGATGTGTACGGTCTTGGCGGTGTATACTCGCTTCGGCAAAAAGATAATGGGATATGGATTTTTCTATGTGCTTGCTGTTGCGGTTACGGACGAATTCATCCAAAGTTTTTCGGACAGAACAAGCTCTGTGCGCGATGTGTTGATAGATTTTACAGGCTCGATGATAGGATTTTTGCTCGTTTTCGCCGTTGTAAGCATAATAATGCTTTATAAAAAGAAGCATTTGGCGCAAAAAAAGGATACATAAATATAAAAAGCTCTCGCAAATAAAAATGCGAGAGCTTTGCTTTTATCAGCGAAGTTTTCCGCAAATATGTGGAAAACCTCAAGAAAAAGTCAATATTTCAAAAGTATTTTCATATATTTTCATATATTCTATATTGAAAAGCGATATATGTTGTGCTAAAATAAATTTAGACATGGTGATGATATCGTGTCAAATATCGATTATCAAGAAAACGGAGGATTTTTTATGTTTGAAAACGAATATGTTGAATGTGCGCTCCCACAGCAAAAGAGCATCGCTCTCATTGCTCATGACAACAAGAAAAAAGACATGGTCGATTGGTGCTTGAAGAACAAAAAGATATTAGAGCATCATTTCCTTTGCGGAACAGGTACGACTGCAAAGCTCGTTTCCGATAAAACGGGTCTGCCCGTTCGCGGCTACAACAGCGGTCCTCTCGGCGGCGACCAGCAGATAGGCGCAAGAATAGTTGACGGCAAGATAGATCTCGTTATCTTCTTCTCCGACCCCTTGGAGGCACAGCCGCATGACCCCGACGTTAAAGCGCTCCTTCGCATAGCTCAGGTATACGACATACCGATCGCGAACAATCGCTCCACGGCAGATTTCATCATCACAAGCCATTATATGGACACGGAATATTCCCGTAAACTTATCAATTTCCGCCATAATGTTGATATGCGCGTAAAAGAAATGTAACGAAGTGAAAAAAAGGAAGTTTATATTTATACCGCTTGCGGTCTTTTTGGCGATATCTTTTTTTGCATTGGCTTTTGTCGCGACGATAAACGCGGTGGTTGTCGGTTCGGCAAAAGATCTTATCCGTAACGTGGAAAAAGAAGACGGCTATGAAACAGCAGTGGTCTTTGGCGCGGGAGTATATGACGGCGGCACGCTTTCCGCAATGCTCCAAGACAGGATGGACACCGCAATAGAACTCTATAAACGAGGCGCGGTAAAAAGCTTGCTCCTTTCGGGCGATAACAGCGGCGAATGGGGCGAAGTAAAATACATGAAAAAATACGCCGTTGAACACGGCGTAAAAGAAGATGATATTTTAGAGGATGGCGAAGGCTATTCCACCATGGAAACGGTAACTCGGGCAAAAGAAGTGTTCGATTTGGAAAAATGCGTGTTCGTAACTCAAAAATATCATTTATACAGGGCGATATATTCGGCTGAAAAGCTCGGCATGGACGTTGTGGGCGTAAGTGCCTCCGTCCGCGGATACAGAGGGCAGATATATCGCGACATACGCGAGGTGTTGGCAAGAGTCAAGGACTTTTGCCTTATCACCTGCGGTTATATATAAAAAATCTTCGTTGATATTGCTCCAACGAAGATTTTTTGTTTTTATTAAGTATTTATCAGCCGCCGAGACGGATCATTTCGTCGATACAACCGCGAGCTGCTTTGATAACATCGGCTTCAAGTTCGATCTCTGCGCCGCCCTGACCGCGAACAGCGTTGTAAACGTCCATAAGAGTCGTTGCCTTCATATCGGGGCAGATGAGTTTTGCGGACATGGGATAGAAGCGCTTGTCGGGGAACTCATACTGGAGCTGTTCGGCAATGCTTATCTCTGTACCGATGATAAATTCCTGTGCATCGCTTTTGCGCGCGTAATCCATGATGCCTGATGTGGAACCTACGTAATCAGCCATAGCGCTTATTGCAGGCAAACATTCGGGGTGAACGAGGAGTTTTGCTTCGGGATGAGCCTCTTTCATCGCTTTAGCCTGTTCGGGCGCGATGCTTGCGTGGATGGGGCAACCGCCCTGCAAAAGCTTGATGTTCTTGTCGGGGCACTGGGACGCAACGTAAGCGCCGAGGTTGCAGTCGGGAATGAAGATAATGTTCTTGTTTTCGATATTTTTAACTATCTGAACAGCGGAAGATGATGTAACGCAAACATCACATACCGTTTTGAGCAAAGCTGTTGTGTTTACGTAAGCGATAACGGCATAACCGGGGTAATCGCGCTTTACGCTTTCGATAAATTCTTTGCTCATCTGTTCTGCCATGGGGCAGCCTGCTGTGCCGTTGGAAAGAAGCACGCGCTTTTCAGGGGAAAGAATTTTCACGGTCTCAGCCATGAATCTTACGCCGCACATAAGCACTGTTTTCTGTTTAACGTCCTTTGCAAGCACGCTGAGCTTGTAGGAGTCGCCTGTGAAATCGGCAACTTCGCGAACGTCTTTTCCGACGTAGCTGTGAGCCAATATGCAAATATCATTTTCTTTTTTAAGTCTAATAATCTCGTCTTGTATTTCGCGTATATTCATAATTGTTCGTCCTCTCTATGTGAAAATCTCTTTACATATTTATGATACACAAAAATCGCCGAAAAATCAATAATAACTTGCTATGTTTTGCAAAAACAATGGCAAATTCTTTGAAATACGGCTGTTTTTTGCTTTTTTAATTATATTGATTTTGAAAAGCTATTGTGATATACTGAAAATATAAAATAAATTTGTTTTGGGGTATGATGAATGAAAAGTTTTAAACCCGGCAGAGGTCCCTCTCGTCAATCTTTCGTTTCGTGCATATTCATGGCGTTGTTCGGAATCCTTTGGACGTTGTTGTCGTTCATTGTGGTTGGAGGCTTCGGTATAATCGGCTGCATATTTCCGCTGTTCGGCATGATATTTACGGGTAATGCAATATATCACGCGATATATTATTATAAAAACGCTAAATCGCCAAACAGGAATTCCATGTTCGACATCGTGGACGAGGACGAAGAGCCTGACCCACTCAACGAAAAATACGGCGCAAAAAAAGAAGATAACGAAAAAACTTCCGAGCAGAGCTTCGGTGAGAAACGCTTTTGCCCTTATTGCGGCGAAAGAACGAACGGCACGGATAAATTCTGCAGAAATTGCGGTCATCAATTAGAAAAATAATTTTTTCGGAGGCATATATCAATGAATGTTTATAGATCGGTAGAAGAACTCATCGGCGGCACACCGCTTTTGGCGCTCGAGCGCTACGGCAAAGATATGCCTGCAAAGATATTCGGCAAGCTCGAATATCTCAATCCGGCAGGCTCCGCTAAAGACAGAGTTGCAAAAGAAATGATAGATGAAGCGGAAAGAAGCGGTAAACTTCGCCCGGGCGCAACTATCATAGAATCGACTTCGGGCAATACGGGCATAGGTCTTGCGGCTATTGCGGCGGCGAGAGGTTACAGAATAATCATAATCATGCCCGACACGATGTCTGAAGAACGCAAGATACTTATGAAAGCATACGGTGCGGAGCTTGTGCTTACGGATGGTGCAAAAGGTATGAAAGGCTGTCTTGAAAAACAGGAAGAGCTTGCAAAAGCCATCCCCGATTCTTTCATCCCGGCGCAGTTTGAAAATCCCTCCAATCCCGAAGCGCACAGAAAAACGACAGGCCCCGAGATCTGGAACGACCTCGACGGCAAAGTTGACATCTTTGTTGCAGGTGTCGGCACGGGCGGCACGATTACAGGTGTCGGTGAATATCTCAAAGAAAAAGACCCCAACGTAAAAGTAGTTGCTGTTGAGCCTGCCTCTTCCCCCTTACTCTCCAAAGGTGTTGCGGGCGCGCATAAATTGCAGGGTATAGGCGCGAACTTCGTTCCCTCTATCCTTAACCGTGAGGTTTACGATGAGATAATCGCCATCGAAAACGATGATGCTTATAACGCAGGCAGAGATTTTGCAAAAGCAGAGGGTATACTTGTGGGTATCTCCTCAGGCGCGGCGCTCCACGCGGCAAAAATGCTCGCACAAAGACCCGAAAACGCAGGAAAGAATATCGTTGTATTGCTCCCCGATACAGGCGACAGATACCTTTCCACACCCGGATATTTTGCTTAAATATAAAAGTTAAAAAAGAGAACCGCCGTTTTTACATCGGCGGCTCTCTTTTTGTTTATGTGAGTTTAAGGTGTTAGCTTTTAGGTTACAAGACCTGCGCTCTGCTTATTATAGAGCTTGGAATATTCGCCGCCCTGCTTGATAAGCGTTTCGTGGTCGCCTGCTTCAACGATGACACCGTTTTTGAGTACGACTATCACGTTGGAATCGCGTATAGTTGAAAGTCTGTGCGCGATGATGAAGGATGTTCTGCCCTTCATAAGGTTCAGCATAGCTTTCTGAATGTTCATTTCGGTACGAGTATCGACGGAAGATGTCGCTTCGTCAAGGATGAGTATCTTGGGATCTGCGAGCACTGCACGAGCGATGGCAAGGAGCTGGCGCTGACCCTGAGAAAGGTTGGAGCCGCCCTCGGAAAGCACCGTGTCATATCCGTCGGGGAGTCTTTCGATGAACTGATCCGCCATGGCGGTGGCCGCCGCACGTTTCATATCCTCATCGCTTGCGTTGAGATTGCCGTATTTGATATTGGCACGTATCGTATCGCCCCAAAGCACGGTATCCTGCAAAACTATAGAGATAAGGTGGCGCAAGTTATCTTTGGAGATATCCGCGATATTTGTGCCGTCGATGGTTATCTGGCCGTTTTGAGGCTCATAGAATCGCATCAAAAGGTTGATTATAGTCGTCTTACCCGAGCCTGTTGCGCCTACGATGGCGATCTTTTGACCGGGTTTAACGGAAAGGTTGAGCTTTTTGAGTACAGGCTCCGTGGGGATATAGCCGAAGTCGATGTTTTCAAATTCGATATCACCGTGGAGCTTTTCTGCTTCAAGAACTTTTGTGCCCTCGTCAACTTCGTCCTCGCTGCCCATGATGGCGAATATTCTTTCCGCACCTGCAAGAGCAGTCATAAGAGTAGAATACTGGTTCGCTATCATATTGATAGGATGAGTGAATTTTTTTGAGTATGTAAGCATAGCTTGGATAGTACCGATGGTGATGCCTGCACCGATGGGACTTTCGGGAAATTTTATCATGAGCACACCGCCGACAGCCGCAAGGATAACATACTGAAGATTACCCAAGAAGTTCATTATCGGACCCATTACAGAGCCGCAGATACGCGCTTTTATGCTGTAATGGCGGAGCCTGTCTGCGCTTTCTGCGAAATCTTCCACAGCCTGCTTTTCTTTGCCGTATGCAACGACTGTTCTGTAACCGCTTACCATCTCCTCAACATGGCTGTTGAGCTTACCGAGCAATTTCTGCTGTTCGGAGAAATATTTACGCATGAATTTGCCGAGCTTTGTGGAGATGAATATCGTGAGCGGTATCGTGAGTATGGCAACTACCGTCATGAGGGGGCTGTAATATATCATCATGCATCCGACACCGACAAGAGTCATGATGGCGGAGAAGAGAGTTGTTATCGTTTGAGAAACGGAGTTTGAGACGTTTTCAACGTCATTTGTCATCGTGCTCATCATATCGCCGTGGCGGTGGTTGTCCGTGTAGCTTATGGGGAGCTTTGATATCTTTTTGAAAAGGTCTTTACGCAAACGATAGACCGTGTTCTGCGCGAGTTTTGCGGAAAGTATGCCCTGAACATATGTGAGCAATGCGCTTATCGCAAAGATGATGCCCATGAGCAAAAGGTAGAATTTCATGGAATCGAAATCTACGCTTACTTTGCCGTTTTCAAAGGTGATGGTATCTATTGCATTCTTTTGGAGAGTAGGTCCGAGGATATCTATACCTGTAACCGCAAGCACCAAAGCCAAGAGCGCAACGAGTATTGCGCGGCTCTTGCCGATGTATTTAAAGAGCTTGCCGATGGTCTGAGACATATTTTTGGGTTTCTGCACGTTCATGCGCGCACCCATGGGGCCGCCCGGTCCTCCGGGACCGCCGCCGGGACGAAGATTCGGCATATTAGCAGGGGGAGCTTTTCTTTCTTCAGCCATTTGTAACCGCCTCCTTCTTTCCATATTCGCGCATCTGCGAATTATAAATATCACGATATGTGTCGCTTATGCGGAGAAGCTCATCGTGCGGAGCAACGTGCAAGATAGAACCATCGTTTTCGATAACGGCTATTCTGTCCGCTTCCATAACGCTGGCGATACGCTGCGCGACCATGATGACAGTAGTGTCTTTTGCGTTTTCCTTGATAGCTGTGCGAAGTTTCGCTTCCGTAACAAGGTCAAGCGCTGATGTGGAGTCATCGAGGATGAGTATCTCGGGCTTTCTTACAAGCGCTCTTGCGATGGAGATACGCTGTTTCTGACCGCCGGAAAGAGAAGCACCTTTTTCCGCAACGAATGTGTTGTAGCCTTCGGCAAAGCCGCCGATAAAGTCATCTGCCTGAGCTGTTTTAGCCGCCGCAACGACTTCTTCGTGCGTTGCATCGGGTCTGCCCCAACGGATGTTGCCCTCTATCGTGTCGGAGAAAAGCTCGCTCTTCTGCATAACGTAGCCTATCTTGCCGCGGAGGGAATCGAGGTCATAATCCTTTATGTTCATGCCGTCAACGAGAACTTCGCCCTCTGTTGCGTCATAAAAACGGGGGATAAGATAGATAAGAGATGATTTACCGCAACCCGTGGAACCGATGATGGCGAGCATCTCGCCCTTTTTAACATCGAGGTTGATGTTTTTGAGGACAGGTCTGCCGCTCGTGTTGGGGTAACGGAAGTTTACGTTTTTGAAAGATACCGCGATATGATCGGGAGCCGCATTTTTTGCGCCGCTTTCGATAACGGGTTCTGTTTCCAATATCTCGTTTACACGTTTTGCGGAAGCGCTTGCACGAAGTATAGATTGGAATATGTTCGTTGCCATCATAACGGAGTTGATGACCTGCGTGATATATGTGATAGCCGCCATGATATCGCCCGTGTTAAGACCTGCCGCTTCTATTTTGATGTTGAAGCCGCCGATATAGATGATGGCGATGATGGAGAAGTTCATGATTATTGTAAGCACGGGGGATATTATCGCCATGATACGAAGGACACGGTAGTTTTCGTTGCGGAGGTCGGAGTTTGCTTTGTCGAAGCGCTCGCATTCGTAATCTTCGCGAACGAAAGCTTTTACAACGCGCGCGCCGCCGATGTTTTCGCCGACAACGGAGTTTACTTTGTCAAGCTTTGTCTGTACAAGTGTGTAGATAGGCGTAACGCGGAAGAGCACCGCAACGATGACCACTACCAATACAGGGATGGCGCAAAGGAGCACCGTGGAGAATTTAAGGTTGAGCGTCATTATCATGATCGTGCCGCCGATGATGAACATAGGCGAACGAACAAAGCCCTTCAAGAGCATTTCAAAGAAGTCTACAACGACGGAGATATCGTTTGTCATTCTTGTGATAAGAGAACCTGTTGTAAATTTATCCGTCTGCTCGATGGAAAGCGACATAACTTTGCCGTATGCATCGCGGCGAAGGTCATAACCCAAGCCGTGCGCCGCCTTTGCGGAGGTGTATGCGCTGAACATACCGAAAAATCCGCCCACGAGCGTGATAAGGAGCATCAATATGCCGAATGTCAATATGATATGTATCTGATTATAATCGCTTCCGAAAAGAATATTTAATATTTTGGAAGCAAAAACGGAGCCTTTTTCAGAGTCATTTATATCCATGCCTGTTATACCGTAGTTTACGATAAAAGACATGAGGTAAGGCAAGCTGAGGTCTGCCATGACCTCGCCTATCATCATAAGGGGCGAGATCACTGCCAAAAACCAATAAGGTTTAAGGTATGAAAACATCTTTTTCATTGTCTTTTCCTTTCCGGCGGTTCGCGAAACGGACTGCAAGGCGGTTCATCGCCGAAGCGCTCGTCCCAATCCGCTACTATCTTGTTCAAAAGTTCTTCCAAAGTGTCAAGCTCTTCGTCGGAAAGAGAGAGCATTGCTTGCTTTGCCGCCTCCGTCTGCTTGCATATCATTTCTTTTGCAAGTTCAGTGCCGTCGGGCGTAAGTGTTACATTTATCGTGCGTTTGTCTTCTTCGCACTGTTCACGCGTGATAAGCCCCTCGCTTTCCATCTTCGCCAGCATTTCGCTGGAGGATGCGGGGCGGATGTTCATCTTTTCCGCAAATACTTTTTGCGTTATCGTTCCGGATTCGTAGAGCACGCGCAAAGCTCTGTCGCGCCCGGGTCGGTCGAAAAATCTATGGAAAATATAATGTGCATATCTTTCCATGAGAAAGATCACTCGAGTTCGCTGCTCGATATTTTCGTTTTCACTCATGTAAAAACTCCTTTCGTTTTTTTTGTTCGTTATATTCCGTTATATTCCATTATATATAATAAACTTATTTCTCGGAATTGTCAAGGTACCTAAAGAATAATTTCCGAAATTGTTTTCGCTCATCTTGACGAGCATATATAAACATGATAAAATTTATAAAAACGATTGATTTAAAAAGGTTGAAGCTATTATGGAAAACAGAAACATCATAGAAAATATACTCGCTTGCCCTGTCTGCAAAGAAAGGCTTTTGCTTACCGAGGACGGAAAAAGCGCCGCTTGTACGGGCGCACGCCGTCATCTTTTCGATTTTGCTTCGGGCGGCTATTTGAATCTCTATACATCTCGCGCGGCAGGCGGCGACAACGGCGAATGTATCGGTGCAAGAAGCGCATTTTTGGCAAAAGGATATTACAAAAATATATCCGACGAAGTGAACGCTTTGCTTGCAAAATATATCTCAAAGGAAAAAGCGGTCGTGCTTGACGCAGGTTGCGGTGAGGGATACTACACGAACAACATCGCCGAAAACGAAAATTATTCCGTTTTCGGTTTTGACCTTTCAAAATCGGGCGTGAATATCGGAGCAAAAGCGGCAAAACGTGCAGGAAAAGGCAACTCATTCTTCGGCGTGGCAAGCGTTTTCGCGCTTCCTGTGCTTTCCAAGAGCGTAGATGCGCTTACAACTATATTTGCGCCGTGTGCCGAGGAAGAATACGCTCGTGTGCTCGATGACGAAGGCATACTTTTGCTCGTAGGCGCAGGAAAAGAGCATCTTATCGGGCTTAAACGCGCCATTTACGATTCCGCCTACGAAAACGAAGGCAGAAGAGACCTGCCCAAAGATCATTTTGAACTTTTGGAAGAAAAACAGCTCGTTTACGATATAACGCTCGAAAACAACGAAGATATAAGAAATCTTTTTGCCATGACACCGTACTATTACCACACTTCGCAAAAAGATAAGGAAAAACTTTCGGCTCTTGACACCCTGTCTACAAAAATAGATATAGAATTATTCGTATATAAGAAGAAAAACTATTGACATTTATGTATGATGAATGTATAATGATGTATAATTTATATTGTTTTTATTCGCTTTTGAAAGCGAACGGGGCGAAAAAAGCGCTTTTTCAACGCATTTCTCTGCATATCTTTGTATAATTATTTATAACGACATTGCAACAGATTCGTCCGTGCGCTTTAAAGTGCGCGGACTTTTTATACTCTGTGTAACATTTTGAAATCGGATCGAAAAATATAAATGTAATTTATCTATAATTATTTAGGAGAAATATTATGAAACTCAAGAAAATCGTTGCACTTGTACTCTCACTCTCCCTCATGGCTGCGGCTTGCTTCACGATGACATCTTGCGAAAGCAAAAATTACAAGATCGGCATCCTTCAGCTCGTAACTCATGACGCGCTCGACGCAGCAACCAAAGGCTTCAAAGATGCGGTCATTGAAAAGCTCGGCGAAGAAAACGTTGAATTTATCGAACAGAACGCAAGCAATGACACAAACCTTTGCTCTACTATCGCAACAGACTTCGTTGCAAAGAACGTAGACCTTATCATGGCTAATGCTACACCCGCACTTCAGGCGGCTGCTTCCGCTACTCTCGACATTCCGATCCTCGGCACTTCCGTTACTGAATACGGTGTTGCGCTCGGTATCGACAATTTTGACGGTACGGTAGGCGGTAATATTTCCGGTACATCCGACCTTGCTCCCCTTGAACAGCAGGCGCAGATGATCATAGATCTTTTCCCCGAAGCTGAAAAGATCGGTATCCTCTACTGTTCCGCAGAGGCTAACTCCAAATATCAGGTAGAAGAGATCACAAAATTCCTTATCGAAAAAGGTATCAAAGCAGAAAATATCAAGAACTATGCATTCACAGACTCCAACGATATTTCCGCTGTAACAACATCCGCTTCCAACAACAGCGATGTTATCTACGTTCCCACGGATAACACTGTTGCAAATAACACAGCTATCATCGACAGCATCTGCCGTGCAAATAAAACTCCCATCGTTGCAGGTGAAGCAGGTATCTGCTCCGGTTGCGGTGTAGCTACTCTTTCCATCAGCTATTATGACATCGGCTATGCTACGGGTCTTATGGCGGCAAAGATCCTTCTCGGCGAAAGCAATATCGAAAAAATGCCTATCGAATACGCCGCTAACTATACAAAACAGTATAACGCAGAGATCTGCAATGCTCTCGGCATCACGATTCCCGAAGGCTACACACCCATCGACTGATTTTTAGGAGAATTATTTAAGCTATGGATTTAATTTTGGATCTTTTGAGATCAATGCCCGGCGCCGTTGCTCAGGGTCTTATCTGGGGCATAATGGCTATCGGTGTATATATAACGTATAAAATACTCGATATCGCCGATCTTACCGTAGACGGCTCTATCTGTACGGGCGCCTGCGTTTGCACTATTCTCGCAACGAACGGTGTTAATATATGGATAGCGGTATTGCTTGCTACCATCGCAGGAATGTTCACAGGCTTTGTAACGGGATTTTTCCACACAGTCCTCGGAATACCCGCCATACTTTCAGGTATTCTTACCCAGCTTATGCTTTGGTCTGTAAACCTTAAGATCCTCGGCAGAGCAAACCTTGCGCTCAATGCGCGCAACATAAAAGTCATCGTTACTCAGCTTGATAAAAACAAAGCGGTAATGGCGCTCATCGGCTTTGTTGCCGTTGTGATAATCTTGCTGTACCTTTTCTTCGGTACGGAAATGGGTTGTTCTTTGCGTTCCACGGGCTGTAACACAAATATGAGCCATGCGCAGGGTATCAACACAAATGCAAACAAAATACTCGGTCTTGTCCTCTCCAATGGTCTTGTAGCTCTTTCCGGTGCGCTTTTGGCGCAGTATCAGGGATTTGCGGACATCAATATGGGACGTGGCGCGATAGTTATCGGTCTTGCGGCTGTTATCATAGGCGAAGCACTTTGCAGTCATATCTCGATAAACTTCGGTGTAAGACTTGCAGGCGTTGCGGCAGGCGGCATTATATACTATGTCGTTTATCAGATAGTAGTAGCATTCGGTTTTGACCCCGACTTGCTCAAGATGCTTTCTGCGGCGGTTGTTACGGTGTTCATCTCCGTTCCGTACGTTAAGGGAAAATATTTCTCTTACACGAATCAGTTTAAAACTGAAAGAAAGATGCGTAAGATCCAAGCGGCTTCCGCAAAAAAAGAAGCTCGTATAGCAAAAAAGAAAGCAAAATCAGCGGATAAAGGAGAAAATAAATAATGCTGGAACTTAAAAATATTTCCAAAACCTTTAACGCGGGTACGGTAAACGAAAAAGTTGCGCTCAATAATGTAGATCTCAAGCTCGAAAAGGGAGATTTCGTTACGATAATCGGTGGTAACGGCGCAGGTAAATCCACGCTTCTTAACGCTATTGCGGGACTTTGGCTTCCCGACCATGGCTCTATCATCGTGGATGGCATCGATATAACGGATATGCCCGAATATAAAAGAGCGAAATTCCTCGGCAGAGTTTTTCAGGATCCCAGAATGGGTACGGCTACGGATATGTGGCTTGAAGAAAACCTCGCTCTTGCGAAGCGCCGCGGCAAACGTCGCACGCTCCGTTGGGCTATAAGCCGCAAGGAACGCGAAGAGTACCGTAAAATGCTCAAACAGCTCGATCTCGGACTTGAAGATAGACTTACTGTAAAGATGGGTCTTTTCTCCGGTGGTCAGCGTCAGGCTGTAACGCTTCTTATGGCTACGATGAATAACCCCAAGGTATTGCTCCTTGATGAGCATACGGCGGCTCTCGACCCCAAAACAGCATCCAAAGTCCTTGCACTTACGGATAAATTTATCACGGAAAACAATCTTACTGCGCTCATGATAACTCATAATATGAAAGATGCCATCAACTACGGCAACAGACTTATCATGATGAATGCAGGCAGCATAATCCTCGATATCAGCGGAGAAGAGAAGAAAAAGCTTACGGTAGAAGCGCTTCTCGAAAAGTTTGCAATAGCAAGCGGCACGGAGTTTACGAACGACCGCGCACTCCTCGGTTAAATCTAAAGACTGTCGATCACTCGACAGTCTTTTTTTGCTTTATATAAAAGCAAAAACTCTTTAGCTTTTCTTTCGAACCAAGAAAAGCGCTGATAATATCAACAAAAAAATCAAAAAAAGTTTTAATTCATCTTTGTATTGAAAAACTTACTATATCTTGCTTTTAACTTTTTTTCGTGATATACTTAATAATGCAGAAAAATGTATGAGAAAAACGCTTTTGTTTTTCGACATATATTTTGTAGAGGTGTATAATTATGAATCTGAAAAAAGAAACTATTTGGGAATTTTTGCGCTACGTGGTCGTGGGCGGCGTTTCCGCGGTCGTTGATATTGCGGTAAACTACGTTATGCTCTACGTGATACTCGGCGCAACTAGCGAAGATAAATGGCAGGTGGCGGTGTCTGTAACCGCGGGCTTTATCGTTGGTCTTATCGTGAATTTCCTGCTTTCGAACGTCTTTGTTTTCCGCAAAGCAGAACAACAAAAAGAGGGAAAAACGGCAAAAGCGTTCATCATATACGTTCTCGTCGGCGTTATCGGATACGGAATGACGGTAGGTCTTACGCTTTTGGGTACAAAATTCACTGGTGAATCCGGCATATTCTATATATTGCTTACTTGTGTTGTAAAAGGCATAGTTCTTATTTGGAATTATCTCGGCAGAAAAATTCTCGTTTATCGCGGACAATAATATAAATTTTGGAGGGTGATTAAACTCATGGAAAATAAGAAAACAGCTATAATCATCGGTGCGGGCCCCGCAGGTCTCTGCGCCGCACACAGACTTATAACGGAAGCAGGTGTTACGCCTGTTATACTTGAAGAATCTGATTTCATCGGTGGTATCTCTCGCACGATAGAATATAACGGTAACCGCATGGACATCGGCGGTCATCGTTTCTTCTCCAAAAGCGAAGAGGTAAACGAATTTTGGGCGCAGTTCATGCCTACTCAGGGAGCACCCTCAAATGACGACATTATTTTGGGAACGACAGACAAAAAGCTTTCCGAAAACGGCCCTGACCCTGAAAAAGAAGACAATGTTATGCTCGTTCGTAACCGCGTTTCCAGAATCTATTATCTCAAAAAATTCTTCGATTATCCTATCAGCTTGAAGCTTAAAACATTTACAAACATGGGCTTTTTCCGCACTATGAAGGCAGGTTTCGGCTATGTTTGGTCCGCAATGTTCAAAAAAGAAGAGGATTCGCTCCGCAATTTTTATATCAACCGCTTCGGTAAGCCGCTTTACGAGATGTTCTTTGAAGATTACACGGAAAAACTTTGGGGCGTCAACCCTGCGAACATCGACCCCTCTTGGGGCGCACAGCGCGTAAAAGGACTTTCTCTCCGCAAAGCGGTTGCGGCCGTCATCATGAAACCTTTCAAGAGAAACGACAGCAAAGTTGAAACATCGCTTATCGAACAGTATATCTACCCGAAGAAAGGCCCCGGTCAGCTTTGGGAAGCAGTTGCCGAAGATATTGAAAAGCGCGGCGGCACGATAATCAAAAATTGCTCCGTAAAAACGCTTGAAACAAACGGAAAAGAGATCCTTTCCATCGGCGTTCTTCAGGACGGCGAGATCAAAACGGTAAAAGCAGACTACTATTTCTCCACGATGCCTATCAAAGACCTTGTTGACGGCATGGGCAGCGCTGTTCCGCAGGATATCCACGATATCGCCGTAAATCTTCCTTACCGCGATTTCATCACAGTAGGCTTGCTTGTAAACAAGCTCAAGATAAAGAACCAGACAAAGATAAAAACAGTCGGCAATATCGTTCCCGACTGCTGGATATACATCCAGGAGCGTGATGTTAAGATAGGCAGACTTCAGATATTCAACAACTGGTCCCCCTACATGGTAAAAGACTTCGAAAACAATGTTTGGATCGGACTTGAATATTTCTGCACAGAGGGCGACGAGCTTTGGAACATGGGCGACAAAGAATTTATCGATTTCGCTTCCGCAGAGCTTGAAAAGATCGGCATCATCGACAGAGCGGATATACTCGACAGCGTTCGCGCTAAAGTTAAGAAAGCATATCCCGCTTACTTCGGTACATATTCCGAATTTGACAAGGTAAGAAATTACCTTGACGGCATCGGCAACCTTTACTGCATAGGCAGAAACGGTCAGCACAGATACAACAACATGGACCACTCCATGATGACTGCGTTCGAAGCCGTTCGTGCGCTCAAGCGCGGCGATACTTCTCGCGATGCCATTTGGAACGTAAACACAGAAAAAGAATATCACGAAGAAAAGAAAGACTGATATATCAAAAACACTTGCAAAGCTATGCCGAGCAGGTGTTTTTTTGTGTTCAAACAGGTTAAATATTACATTGATAGCATATTATAGGGGCGGAAATATGTATTTTGGATGTTTTTAATCATCAAGTAGAAAAAATGTCGAATTTTTTGTTGTAAATGCCAAACAAATAATACTTGAAACTATTATATATTATGGTATATACTATAAACATAAGCACGGCTCGCGCAAGGGCAATAAAGTCCGTTATCAGCGCATTTTTGCTTATTATTTACCATGTAAATAAAGAAGAGAAAACATCCCTTCTTTGCAATAAAAATATCACTAATTAAGGAGAATTTTATTTATGAAATACGTATGCACACTTTGCGGCTATATTTATGACGAAGCTCTCGGCGACGAAGATCTCGGCATCGAACCCGGCACAGAATGGGACGAACTTCCCGAAGATTTCGCATGCCCTCTTTGCGGTGTAGACAAATCCTTGTTCGAAGAAGTTGAAGACGACGAATAATTTTGTAAAAACAAAGGCACACCTTATATAGGTGTGCCTTATTATTTAATCGGCTTTGACTTTTCGCTTTTTATCGGGAAGCTGAGAGATTATCGTGGCAGAGAACATGAGCAAGCAACCGATCGCTTCATGGAGCGAGGGTATCTGCATAAGGAATATCATGCCGCCGATAACCGCAAAGACGGATTCAAGGCTCATGATTATCGAAGCGACCGTGGGATGCGTATATTTTTGTCCTATTATCTGGAGCGTATACGCAACACCGCAGGAGAGTATACCTGCGTAGAGCACGGGCAACCATGAATCCACAACATCCGCAAGAACAGGTTCTTCGAATATGAAAGCGAAGATGAACGACAAGATGCACGCGGTGAGCATTTGGAAAAATGAAACGCGAACGCCGTCAACGCCTGCGGAAAGCTTATCTATTGCCAAAATGTGAGCGGAGAATACAAAAGAGGAGCATATAACGAATATATCGCCCTTATTGAGATATATTCCCTCATCAGTGTGGCAGAGGAAGCAAAGTCCGACGAGCGCAAGCGCTATGCAAGCCCAAAGCTTGGGCGAAACTTTTCTGCCGAAGAAAAGACCGATTATCGGAACTATGAGCAGATAAAGCGCCGTCAAAAAGCCCGAATGTCCAACGCTCGTGTTTGCGATGCCCACCTGCTGAAGAGCGGAGGCAAGGCAGAATATCGTGCCGCAGACAACGCCCGCGATAGTCGTTTTCTTGTCGAAAAAGCGTTCGTTGGGATAAAGCTTCTTCCGTATATTAAAAGAGAAGAGCGAAACGGGCAAAAGCACTATAACGGCGAGAAGCGTTCGTGCGGCTTGGAAAGTGAGAGCGCCCATCTTATCCGAGCCTTCGCTTTGCGCTACGAATGCAAAACCCCAAATGATAGCGGTAAGGAGCAAAAGAACTCCGCCGCGCAAGTTTTTAGACATAAAATATCATCTCCAAATAAAAAATAAACATATTGATTCTATCACACTCTCGGAAGAAAAACAAGAAATATATCATTTTTTTATTTCCTTATTGCCAAATTTACGGCTGTATCATGGAGGCGAACGCGTTTCTGCCGTTTGCCGAGTTTTCATGATCAAAAAATTGCTGAGAATTGAATAAAGTATCTGCTCGTTACCGAACATTGTCGAAAGAGAGAAGAACAAAAATCGATAAAATATTTAAATATAATGAATATTTTTGAAAAAAATCAAAAAAATCTCTCACAACTATTGCATAATTATGCATAACGTGTTATAATAGATAAACCACTATCGGAATTTATTATTCCGCGAAGACAAACCAGAAAGAGGTGTTCACGTTGAAAAAGAAGATTTTTATAGACGGAAGCGCCGGCACGACCGGACTTGACATATTCAGAAGGATTTCGGGACGAGAAGATATAGAGCTTATCACGCTCCCCGAAGAAAAGAGAAAAGACGCAGACGCAAGACGCGAAGCGCTCAATTCCGCGGACATCGCTTTCCTATGCTTGCCCGATACGGCAGCAATAGAATCTGCCGCTATGGTAGAAAACGATCACACGGTGTTGCTTGATACTTCAACGGCACACAGAACAGACTCCGCCTGGGCTTACGGTTTCCCCGAACTTTCTATGTCTTTTGAAGAAAAGATCAAAACTTCAAAAAGAATTGCAGTTCCCGGTTGCCACGCGAGCGGCTTTATCGCCCTCATCTATCCGCTTATCGAAAGTGGCGCACTTCCCACAACGGCGAAGCTTTCCGCTTTTTCCATCACAGGTTACAGCGGCGGTGGTAAAAAAATGATAGCTGCATACGACGAGGAGGGCAGAGATAAACTTCTCGATGCACCCAGACAGTATGCGCTTACTCAAAAACACAAACACTTGCCCGAGATGCAGAAGATAACGGGTCTTGAAAATGCACCCATATTCAGCCCCATCGTTTCCGATTTTTACAGCGGCATGGAGGTTACCGTTCCGATATTCGCAAGCGAACTTACGGACGGCTTCGGCATCGAAGATATAAAAAATATATATGCAAAAGCATATACGGGTCCCGTTGTCAAATATGTTGACGGCGGCGACGAGGAGGGCTTCATCTCCGCAGGCAAGAAATCGGGTACGGACGCTATGGAAATATCCGTTTTCGGCAATGAAGAAAGAATTTTGCTCACCGCAAGATACGACAACCTCGGAAAAGGTGCGTGCGGCGCGGCAATAGAATGTCTTAATATCGTTCTCGGTGCAGATCTTACCGAGGGAATGAATGTTTAATGGGAGAGGTACATAAGATGGAAATTATAGAAGGCGGCGTTTGTGCCGCAAAGGGCTTCAGCGCTTCGGGCATACACTGCGGTATACGCAAAAATAAAACAAAACGCGATCTCGCGCTCATATACAGCGAGGTTCCTGCTTCCGCAGCTGCCGTTTACACAACTAACCTTGTAAAAGGCGCGCCCCTTACGGTTACAAAGAAGCATATATCCAACGGTGTTGCACAGGCTGTCCTCTGCAACAGCGGCAACGCAAACACTTGCAACGCAGATGGCGTTGAGGTTGCGGAAAAGATGAGCCAGCTCCTCGCTGAAAACATCGCCGTTAAACCCGAGGATGTTATCGTTGCTTCCACAGGTGTTATCGGTCAGAAACTTGACATCACTCCCATCGCGGTAGGTTTGCCCTTGCTCGTTTCCGAACTCGGCAACAGCAAAGAACACAGCGTTTGCGCCGCAGAAGGCATCATGACGACAGACACGGTACTCAAAGAGATCGCCGTTAAGTTCACTGTCGGCGGAAAAGAATGTCATATCGGCGGTATCGCAAAAGGCTCCGGCATGATACACCCCAACATGGCAACGATGCTCGTGTTCATCACGACAGACGCAGCCATCGCTCCCGAAATGCTCAAAAAAGCTCTTTCGGCTGATATTAAAAATACATTTAACATGGTAAGCGTAGATGGCGATACATCTACAAACGACATGGTAGCTGTTATGGCAAACGGCATGGCAGGAAACGAAACCATCACAGCAGAGGGCGAGGACTTCAATGAATTTATGAAGGCTCTCAATACTATTACGGTATACCTCTGCCGCAAGATCGCAGGCGACGGCGAAGGCGCAACAAAGCTCCTTGAATGTTCCGTTGACGGCGCCGAAACAGAAGCCATCGCAAAAACAGTTGCAAAATCCGTTATCTGCTCCTCGCTCTTCAAAGCGGCTATGTTCGGTGCCGATGCAAACTGGGGACGTGTCCTCTGCGCTATCGGTTACAGCGGCGCTCCCGTTGACGTTACGAAGATAGATGTTTCTTTCGAGAGCAAAGCAGGCAAGATATATGTTTGCCGCGACGGTGCAGGCATCGATTTTTCCGAGGAAACGGCAAAAGAAGTCCTTTCCGAAAAAGAGATCAATGTTATCATATCTCTTAACAGCGGCAACGCAAGCGCTACAGCTTGGGGTTGCGACCTTACATATGATTATGTAAAGATCAACGGCGACTACAGAACTTGATCTTAGAAATGATCTAAAAAACAAAAAATAAAATTCAGGAAAGCGACAAAGACCATGGAAATCAATAACGCACAGAGAGCGAAAGTCATCGTACACGCGCTCCCTTATATACAGAAATATAAAGACAAGATCATCGTTGTAAAATACGGCGGCAACGCAATGATAAACGAAGAACTCAAAGATTCCGTTATGCGTGATATCGTTCTTCTTTCTCTCATCGGCATCAAGGTCGTTCTCGTTCACGGCGGCGGCCCCGAGATCACAGATATGCTTGCCAAAGTAGGCAAAAAAACGGAATTTGTAAACGGCTTGCGCGTAACAGACAAAGAATCTGTTGAAATAGTACAGATGGTACTCGCAGGTAAGATAAACAAAAACCTCGTAAACCTCATCTCCGTTAAGGGCGGTAAAGCCATCGGTCTTTCCGGCATCGACGGTCAGATGATAAAAGCACAGCCTAAGGATCCTGCACTCGGATTCGTAGGCGATATAACAGATGTTGACCCTCAGATAATCATCGACACGCTCGATAAGGGTTACATCCCCGTTATCTCCACGGTTGCTTGCGACGAGCAGGGCAACACATACAATATCAACGCAGATACGGCCGCGGCAAAGATCGCAGGTGCGCTCGGCGCAGAAAGCCTTATCTCCATGACGGATATCACCGGCATCCTTCGTGATAAAGATGACCCCTCAACGCTTATCTCCACTATTTATGTAAGCGACACAGCAGAGCTTGTTTCCGAGGGCGTTATCTCCGGCGGCATGATACCCAAGGTTGAATGTTGCACGGAAGCTATCCGTCGCGGCGTCAAGAAAGTGTTTATCATTGACGGCAGAGTTCCTCATTCGCTTTTGATCGAGACCCTCACCGATGAAGGTATGGGTACAATGCTTATATCAGGAGAAAACATATGAATATTAAAGAAATTGACAATAAATATATAGTTCACACATATAACCGTTTCCCCGTAGAGATAGTTTCCGGTAAAGGCGCTATCGTAAAAGACGACCAGGGCAAAGAATATATCGATATGGGCGCAGGTGTTGCCGTAAATACATTCGGTACAGCAGATGACGAATGGATCGACGCAGTTAAAGCTCAGCTCGATAAAGTACAGCACACATCTAACCTTTTCTACGCTGAACCTTGCGCTAAACTTGCACAGATGCTCTGTGAAAAGACAGGCATGAAGAAAGTATTCTTCTCTAACGCAGGTGCGGAAGCAAACGAATGTGCTATCAAAGCGGCTCGTGAATACGGCGTTACAACAAAGGGCGAAGAATATTACAATATCATCACTCTCGTAAACAGCTTCCACGGTAGAAGCCTTGCTACGCTTTCCGCGACAGGTCAGGAAGCTTACCACAAGAACTTCGGACCTATGACACCCGGCTTTATCCACACGCCCGCAAACGATTGCGAAGCGCTCGAAAAAGCAGTAAACGAAAACAAAGTTTGCGCTATCATGTTCGAACTTGTTCAGGGTGAAGGCGGCGTTCAGGCGCTCACACCCGAATTTGTTGCAAAGATCGCGGAACTTGCCGAAAAGAACGACCTTCTTATGATCGACGATGAAGTTCAGTGCGGTAACGGCAGAACAGGTAAACTCTATGCTTATATGCACTTCGGCATCAAACCCGACATTATATCCACAGCCAAGGGTCTCGGCGCAGGCTTGCCCATCGGCGCTACGATGTTCGGCGAAAAAGTTGCCGATATCTATCAGCCCGGTATGCACGGTTCCACGTTCGGCGGCAACCCTGTTTGCGCGGCAGGTGCTATCAATGTTATCTCTCGTCTTACGGACGAACTTCTTGCCGATGTTACGAAAAAAGCCGATTATATCGCAAAAGAACTTACAGGCGCAAAGGGTATCAAATCCGTTACAGGTATGGGTCTTATGATCGGTCTTGAAACAGAAAAACCTGCACCCGAGATAGTTGCGGGCGTAAGAGAAAAAGGCGTTCTCGTTCTTACGGCAAAGACAAAGATCCGTTTGATCCCGCCGCTCACGATAACATTCGACCAGGTTAAAAAAGCAGTTGAAATCATTAAGGAGGTATGTGCAGAATGAAACATTTGCTCAAACTTATGGATCTCGAAACAAAAGAGATCATAGAAATACTCAATCTTGCCGATCAGCTTAAATATGAAAAGAAGAACGGCATCGAACATCACCACCTCAAAGGCAAAACTTTGGGTATGATATTCCAGAAATCATCCACACGTACACGTGTTTCTTTCGAAGTAGGTATGTATGACCTCGGCGGCAGTGCACTCTTCCTTTCTCCTCGCGACCTTCAGATCGGCCGTGGCGAGCCTCTTGAAGATACAGCACGCGTTCTTTCCCGTTACCTTGACGGTATCATGATAAGAACATTCGAGCAGGATGAGGTTGAAAACCTCGCTAAATACGGCTCTATCCCCGTTATCAACGGTCTTACAGACTTTTGCCATCCCTGCCAGGTACTCGCAGACCTTATGACTATCCGCGAGCACAAAGGCTCTATCAAGGGCAAGAAGCTTTGCTTCATCGGCGACGGCAACAATATGGCTAACTCCCTTATCGTCGGCGGTATCAAGATGGGTATGTCCGTTGCTATCGGTTGCCCCAAGACACATCAGCCCGATGCTGATATCATGAAATGGGCAAACGAAAACGGCGAATTCCTCTGCACAGACGATATCTTTGCGGCAGCTAAAGATGCAGACGTTATCTACACAGACGTTTGGGCATCCATGGGCGAAGAAGCCGAAGCAGAAGAAAGAAAGAAGATCTTCGCAGGCTACCAGGTAAACGCAGAACTTATGAGCGTTGCTAAACCCGATGCTATGGTTCTCCACTGCCTCCCCGCACACCGCGGCGAAGAAATCACAGCGGACGTTCTCGAAGCACACGCAGACGAGATCTTCGACGAAGCAGAAAATAGACTCCACGCACAGAAAGCCGTTATGGTCATGTGCATGAAGGGCAAAAACTGATATTTTTTAAAGGCTACCGAGGCTTTTTCGGTAGCCTTTTTCGTTTTAACATATCAAAAAACAAAGGGGGTTGAAAATTTTTGGAAATGGTGATACAATAAAGCAACAGACAGTAATATATTTTGTTCTTTGCAAAAAAGCAAAGAGAAAAGGATTTGTTTTTATGAAAATAGTTATTTCAGGTTGCGGCAAGATAGGCAAGACCATCGTAGAAAGCCTTGTCGCAGAGGGACATGATATTTTGATAATCGAAAAGAACCCTGATGTTATCGAGGAGATAACGACGGTGTGCGATGTTATGGGTATCTGCGGCAACTGTGCCGACACGGATATCTTAAAAGAAGCCAATATATCGAACGCAGATATATATATCGCCGTTTCCGGTTCTGACGAGCTTAATGTTTTGAGCTGTTTTATCGCAAAAAAGATGGGTGCAAAGAATACCGTTGCGCGTATACGCACCCCCGAATATAATGACACGAGCCTTGAGGTAATGAAAAGAGACCTTGAACTTTCCATGCCGATAAATCCCGAGCGACTCGCCGCGCAGGAGATATTTAATATATTGAAATACCCCTATGCGGCAAAGATAGAGACATTCTCCCACAGAAATATGGAGATGATAGAGCTTTATCTTAAAGAAGATTCCGTTTTGGACGGCGTTTCTCTTTCCGAAATGAGAAGCAAATTCAAAGCACAGGTGCTTGTCGGCTGTGTTCAGCGCGGCGATGATGTCTATATCCCAAACGGTAACTTTGTTTTGCATGGCGGCGACAGAATAGGTATAACGGCTTCCCATGCGGAGCTTCAAAGATTTTTCAGGGAAACGGGCATATTCTTGAAGCAGGCGAAGGATATAATGATACTCGGCGGCGGCAGGATATCATATTATCTTACAGAGATGCTCACGAGCATAGGAACCTCCGTAAAGGTGATAGATGTTGACGAAAAGATATGCGAGGATATGAGCGATTCGTTCCCGAGGGCTGTTATAATCAACGGAGACGGTACACAGCAGGAGCTTTTGCTCGAGGAGGGTATTACCTCCACCGATGCTTTCGTGTCGCTCACGGGGCTTGATGAAACCAATATACTCATCTCGTTGTTTGCGACGATGAACGATGTACCCAAGGTAATAGCGAAAGTCAATCGCGGCGAGCTTGTGCCGCTTGCACAGAAGCTCGGACTTGAATGTATAGTTTCGCCCAGAAAGATAGTTGCGGATGTTATCATAAGATACGCTCGTGCGCTACAAAACTCGCGCGGAAGCAACATAGAAACGCTTTACAAGCTCATGGACGGCAAAGCGGAAGCGCTCGAATTTAACGTGCGTGAAGATTCCAAAGTGGCAAATGTGCCGCTTAAAAAGCTTAAACTTCGCGAAAATATCCTTATGCTCGGCATCGTGAGGGGCAGAAAGATGATCACACCTACGGGTGATACTGAAATATTGGCAGGCGACAAGGTGGTCGTTATCACAAAAAATCAGGGATTGAGCGATCTTGCGGACATTCTTGAAAGATAAAGGTTGGATATATTATGAATTACAGAGCCATATCTTACACGGTAGGCAGAATATTACAGCTTGAAGCCGCGCTTTTTGTCGTTCCCATGATAGTGAGCATCATCTATCAAGAAAGCTCGAGCGTTATAGCGTTTTTGATATCTTCCGCAATAGCATTGGCGGCAGGATTGCTTTTGACCTATATTTTGGGCAAAAACGATAAACTCATCTTTGCAAAAGAGGGTTTTGCCATCGTTGCGATAGCATGGATATGCTTGTCCGTAGTCGGCGCACTGCCGTTTTTGATAAGCGGACAGATAGAATCATTTGCGGATGCATTTTTTGAAACGGTAAGCGGCTTTACAACGACAGGCGCATCTATATTGGATAACGTCGGCGCACTCAGCAAAGGTATGCTGTTTTGGCGAAGCTTTACGCATTGGTTGGGCGGCATGGGTGTGCTCGTGTTCATCATGGCGATATTTCCGCAGGACACGGGCAGAAACATCCACATCATGAGAGCGGAAATGCCCGGACCCATCGTCGGCAAGCTCGTTCCCAGGATAAAAGACACGGCAAAGATACTTTACCTCATATATATCGTTATGACGGCGATAGAGGTAATGTTCCTGCTTGCAGGCGGCATGACGCTTTACGAAAGCTTGCTCTATTCGTTTGGTACAGCCGGCACGGGTGGTTTCGGCATCAAAGTAGACAGCTTGAGCAGTTACAGTTCGTATTTGCAATGGGTAATAACGATATTTATGCTCTTGTTCGGAATAAACTTTAACTTATATTATCTTATCCTCATAAGACAGTTCAAGCCCGTTGCAAAAAGCACGGAACTTTGGATTTATCTTGCGATAGTTGTTTTTGCGGGAACAGTGATAACGATAAACATTTTGCCGCTCTACAGCGGACTCGGAGAAGCTGTTAAGCACGCATTCTTCCAAGTGGCATCGATAATCACCACAACGGGCTATTCCACGGCGGACTTTAACCTTTGGCCGAGCGCATCAAAAGCAGTATTGCTTATTTTGATGTTCATCGGCGGTTGTGCAGGCTCCACATCGGGCGGCATAAAGGTTTCACGCTATATAATAGCTGTTAAAGCTATCTTCAGGGACATAAAGCATATGATCCATCCATCCGCTATCTCCAGCGTGAAATTTGAGGGAAAGAAGATAGACGATAAAACGCGCCACGGTGTCAGCACCTATTTTGCGGTGTATTTTATGATCTTCTGGATAATATTCTTCTTTATCTCGTTCGAACCGTTCAATTTTGAAACAAACTTTTCCGCGGTTGCAACGTGTCTAAATAATATAGGCCCCGGCTTCGGCATGGTAGGCCCTGCGGCAAGTTTTGCCGGATATTCGATCCCTGCAAAGATATTGCTCTCGTTTGCAATGCTCCTTGGCAGGTTGGAGATATTCCCGATATTGATGATGCTTGTGCCTTCTTTTTGGAAAAGAAAATAAAATTAAAAGGTCATTTCGTAAAGAAACGACCTTTTTTCATTATCCGTCAGCCTTCGGCTGACACCTTCTCTCGCCAGAGAAGGTTTTGCGGCAGGAGTAAGGCTCTGCCCTACACGCTCATTTATATTACCATATGTAGGAGCGACCTATGGTCGCCCGTTTCCCGTTGCAACAATTTTGTCATTGATAAAATTTGAGCCATGCGCCAAAGGTTTTCAGATAAAGAAAAGCTTATATATCTTTAAACAAGAAAAAGTTGAGAGAGTTTTGAACACTTTTTCGCGAAAAAGTGTATATTCCCTCTTGACAAAATCAATTCCATATGGTACACTAATACGGTAGCAAGCGTAAATGCACTGTTTTTGAAATATAAAACCTATACATTTCTCCGCTTTTTGAATAAAGCTTGACTGCAACAGCGGTCTTGCGAAAAGGAAAATTATACGGAAGCCAAAAGGCTTCCGTTTTTTGTTTTATTCGGCTTTTCCTTCGGAGATGAGCAATTCATCTATTATATCAGCAGCATCGCCGATGAATTTAGCACAGGGGCGTATCTTGTAATATTGCTCTGTTCTTTCCGTTGGGATAGGTGCGCTGTCGGGTTTGAGCGTTGCAAGAAGCTCACGGCAGATGATAGTGCCGTGTTTTTCGCGGAATTTTGCGGCAAGATCTTGTATGCGCTGATAATGTTCCTTTTTCGGTTCGTTTGTCGATATATCGGTGTATCCGCAAACTATGCCGGCTATCATAAACATAGCGGAGCAGGAACCGCATACTTCTCTCATGCGTCCCATGCCGCCGCCAAACGACGAAGCCAAACGCAAAGCATCCTCTTCTTTATATCCCGTAACATCGCAAAAAGCGGCAAAGACCGATTGCGCGCAGTTATATCCTCTGTAAAAATAATCTAAAGCTTTCTCTCTGTGAGTCATATGTAGATCTCCTTATTGTTTTATTATCTGCCATGATGATATGAGTTTTTCCATGCTCCATGCGGCATTTGCCGGGCTTGTTGACGGCAATTTTTCGGCGGAAACTCCTGATTTCGGTTCGATATATTTCTCATAGAGCTTGTGCGCCATGGTGCCGTTTGCAAAAATTCTCGTTATATGAGAATTTTCAAGCAGATATGATATATCGTTCGGCACGGCGTTTTTGATGCTGCTGTCGGAGGAGCCTTCTATCTCGCAAGAAGCGATGACGTCCCAAAGCGCGATGTGATTTTTCAGCAAGAAGGCTATCTTTTCCTCTGTTGTGGTTGGTGTATCATCGCCGAAAACGGCGGAAGTTACGCGCCAAAAGCGATTTTGAGGATGACCGTAAAAAAATCCCGTTTCGCGAGATCTCACGGACGGAAAAGTTCCCAATATCAATATTTTGCAATCTTTATCAAAAACAGGCGGAAAAGGATGTTCCTCAGACATAAAAGCGTAACCTCCTCGCTCGAAAATATAAATATATTTATAATATTCAAAATATAAAAAAGTTTCCTATTGAAAAAAACATTTAAATATGTTAGAATAACATACAATGGAATAAAATGCTCTCAAAAAACAATTTTGAAAAGCGGTGATATGCGGTTGCGGATATTCCGTGCGGTGGCAACAGCCACGGTCTTGTTTTGCAAGACTTCTGCGTATATTATACCATGAAGCAAAAATGCTTGCTCGCAATGGCATTTTTGCGAAGCCGTCAATAACGCAGCCGTGCAAAGCACGGATAGGGCGTTAGCCCAAGGATTGTATCGCAAGCCTTTCTGCGTATATTATACCACAACTCAGTATAAATTTGTTTATACTCGGAGGAATTTCATGAAAAAAATTATTTCTATTGCGGTTTTATCCACAGCATTGTTGGGATTTTGCGGTTGCGGCAGTTCCGACCAGCCTATGGATATAACGACTACTTCGCCTATAACACTCCAAAGTACAACGAGCGCTTACCTCGACGAAGTAATGTTCTCTTTTAAATTTGATATAGACAGTGAATATACTCATACTATCGTTACGGTAAACAATGGCTATCTTTTAGAACATAAAAGCAGCGAACGCCTTGACAATCTTGATATAAATCAAGGCAGCGGCTTTTTTTGGTTGCCCGAAGAAGGACAGTCCGAAACAACAGTGATCGTTGTGCAGATATGCAACGGCGACAAGACTGTACATTGCGGCACTATATCGTTGGTAGAGAAAAAATCTCTCTTGGATAACGGAGAAACAACTTTCGTTGCCGTCCTCGACAGCGACGACGGTATGCAGATCCGCCAAGGCAAAGATCAGAGTATCGTTATTTGCGAATAAAAGAAAAAGATATCGGAAACGATATCTTTTTTCTTGTTTATAGGGTATTTCCGCTTTTTTTATCTGAAAAAGCTAGCAAAAACCTTACTCAACTTTTTCTTGTTTAAAGAAAAAGTTGCAAAAAGATAAAAAAGCCCTTCGCTTTACCTGCTTATGTGAATCGCATCAAAAAAGTTGACCGCATCAAATGCGGCTCCCCGAGAGGCGCCACTCTCGGAACCATGCCGCAAGGCACGTATCGAAAGGATGGATCTTTAACCGAGAGTCTTCGTGTCATAGCTCAAATTTTATCAATGACAAAATTGTTGCGATGGGAAACGGGCGACCGCAGGTCGCCCCTACGGATGATAATGCAAATGAATGTGTAGGACAAGGGCTTGCTCCTGCCGAAAAAGCCTTCTCTTAAGGGAGAAAGGTGTCAGCCGAAGGCTGACGGATAATCAAAAAGGTCGTTTCGTAAAGAAACGACCTTTAAAAATCAGTCTACTACAACTCTCCAACCGAACGGATCGTCGAGTTTGCCGAGCTGGATACCTGTAACAGTATCATAGATCTTCTGGCTTACTTTGCCGATGCCGCCGTCGCCGATGACCATAACGTCATCTTTGTAACGGAGTTTGCCAACGGGAGAGATAACTGCCGCTGTGCCTGTGCCGAATACTTCTTCGAGTTTGCCTGTATTCTGTGCTTCGAGAAGTTCGTCAACGGAGATCTTGCGTTCTTCAACTTCCATGCCCCAGTGTTTGCAAAGCTGGATAACGGAGTTACGAGTTACACCGGGAAGGATGCTGCCGTTGAGCATAGGAGTAACGATCTTGCCATCTATCTTGAAGAAGATGTTCATAGCGCCAACTTCTTCTACGTATTTGCGCTCAACACCGTCGAGCCAAAGAACCTGAGAATAGCCTGCATCGTGTGCTTTGACCTGTGCTGCAAGGCTGCAAGCGTAGTTACCGCCTGTCTTTGTGAAGCCCATACCACCGCGAACGGCGCGAACGAATTCGTCTTCGATCCAAATGCCTACGGGGTTAAGACCGCTTGCATAGTAAGCGCCGGAGGGAGAAAGGATAACGATGAAGAGGTATGTTTTAGAGGGAGCAACGCCGAGGAAAGCGTCTGTTGCGATGATGAAAGGACGGATGTAAAGAGATGTGCCGGGGTCTGTGGGGATCCAAGCTTCGTCAACTTTTACAACAGCCTTAACAGCCTGAACGAAATCTTCTTCGGGAATCTCGGGAATGCAAAGACGTTTGTTGGAAGCGTTTGCACGCTTAGCGTTCATGTCGGGGCGGAAGAGGCAAGTTTTGCCGTCTTCTGTCTTGTAAGCCTTCATGCCTTCGAACATTTCCTGACCATAGTGGAATACCATGGAGGAAGGATCGAGGGAGAGGGGCTGATAAGGAACGATGCGAGCATCGTGCCAACCTTTACCTTCGGTGTAGTTCATCATGAACATATGGTCCGTGAAGATATGACCAAAGCCGAGAGCCGCACCTTTTTCGGGTATCTGCTTAGGATTTTTTGTTTTTTCGATTGTGATATTCAACATAGAAAATACACTTCACTTTCATTTTATATATTCAAGTACTTTTGCTGTCATTTCCGTGCAGGAAAGGGGTTCTGTATCGGACGCACCGAGGATATCGCTTGTGCGGTAGCCTGCGTTGAGAACGTCTTCAACAGCTGTTTCGATAGCAACCGCTTCTTTCTCGAGTCCGAAAGAATAGCGGAGCATCATTGCAGCGGAAAGGATAGTTGCGATGGGGTTTGCTTTGTTCTGACCGGCGATGTCGGGAGCGGAACCGTGGATAGGTTCGTACATACCGCAAGTCGTATCGCCGAGAGAAGCGGAGGGAAGAAGACCGATGGAGCCTGTTATCTGAGAAGATTCATCGGAGAGGATGTCGCCGAACATATTCGTTGTAACGATAACGTCGAACTGAGCAGGGTTTTTGATGAGCTGCATAGCCGCATTGTCAACGAGCATATCTGTGCATTCTACCTCGGGGTACTGTTCAGCTATTCTGTGAACAGTTGCTCTCCAAAGTCGGGAGCTTTCAAGGACATTTGCTTTGTCTATGCTTACAACTTTCTTTCTGCGGAGCATAGCTGTTTTAAACGCTACATGAGCGATTCTTTCGATCTCCATCTCGCTGTAACATTCCGTGTCATATGCTTCGGGGCCGTATTTGCCGTCGCGTCTGCCGCGTTCGCCAAAGTATATGCCGCCCGTAAGCTCACGGATCATAACGATATCAACGCCTTTTTCAGCAACATCTTTGCGGAGCAAGCAAGCGTCTGCCATAGCGGAGAAGAGCTTTGCCGGGCGGATGTTTGTGTAAAGACCGAGCGCGGAACGAATACCGAGCAAAGCCTTTTCGGGGCGCATATTACCGGGGAGAGTGTCCCATTTGGGACCGCCGACAGCACCGAGAAGAACGCTGTCGGATTCTTTACAGCCTTTAACTGTTTCTTCGGGGAGCGGAACGCCGCAAGCGTCGAGTGCGGAACCGCCGATAAGATAAGGAGTGAAATTGAATGTATGACCGTATATCTCGCCGATCTTTGTGAGTACTTCGCAAGCGCTGTCAACGATCTCGGGACCGATGCCGTCGCCGCGGAGGAGTGCTATATTATAATTCATCGTATATTACCTCAATTTTTAAAATTGCTTGGCTTATTTGATCTTGCCCTGTTTGATAGCTTCGATAAGACCGCCTGCTTCGATTATGGAGTTGATGAAAGCAGGGAACGGTTCTGTTTTATACTGCTTGCCTGTAGTTGTATTTGTGATGATACCGGCTGTAAGATCGCAGGAAAGAACATCGCCTTCGTTTATCTCGTCAACTGCTTCGGGGCATTCAACGATGGGAAGACCGATGTTGATGGCGTTGCGGTAGAAGATACGCGCAAAGCTCTTTGCGATAACAACGGAAACAGCGCTCTCTTTGATTACCATGGGAGCGTGTTCACGAGAAGAACCGCAACCGAAGTTGTAGCCCGCAACCATGATGTCGCCGGGAACTACTCTTTTAACAAAAGTAGGGTCAAGGTCTTCCATGCAGTGGGAAGCAAGCTCTTTTTTGTCGATAGTGTTGAGGTATCTTGCGGGAATGATAACGTCTGTATCTACGTTATCGCCGTACTTTATAACTTTTCCGTCAAAATTCATTTTTTCATTACCTCCCTGGGGTCTGCGATTTTGCCCATTATCGCGCTTGCAGCAGCGACAGCGGGGCTTGCAAGGTAGACTTCGGATTTAACATGGCCCATTCTGCCGACGAAGTTTCTGTTTGTTGTTGCAACAGCTCTTTCGCCTTCGGCAAGGATGCCCATATGACCGCCAAGGCAAGGACCGCAAGTAGGAGTAGAAACTATTGCGCCTGCCTCGATAAATGTTTTGAGGTAACCTTTTTCCATTGCTTCAAGGTAGATCTTCTGCGTTGCGGGAATGATGATAGCGCGAACGCCTTTTGCAACCTTTTTGCCTGCGAGTATCTTAGCGGCGATCTCGAGGTCGGAGAATCTGCCGTTCGTGCAGGAACCGATAACTACCTGGTCGATCTTAACATCGCCGCAATCGCCGATCTCTCTCGTGTTTTCGGGGAGGTGGGGGAAAGCTACTGTGGGTTCGAGCGCGGAAAGGTCTATTTCGTAAGTTTCGTCGTAAACAGCGTCTTCGTCAGCCGTGAAGATAACGGGTTCGCCTGCGCCTGCGTTCTTCATGTATTCGATAGTTTTATCGTCTACTTCGAAAACGCCGTTCTTTGCGCCTGCTTCGATAGCCATGTTAGCCATGCAGAGTCTGTCGTCCATGGAAAGAGAGTGCATACCTTCGCCTGTAAATTCCATAGAGCGGTAGAGCGCGCCGTCAACGCCTATCTTGCCGATGATGTGGAGGATAACGTCCTTACCGGAAACGTATTCGGGAAGAGTTCCTTTGAGGATAAAGCGGATCGCGGAGGGAACTTTGAACCAAGCTTTTCCCGTTGCCATGCCGCAAGCCATATCTGTGGAGCCTACACCTGTGGAGAAAGCGCCCAAAGCGCCGTATGTACAAGTGTGAGAGTCCGCGCCGATAACTACGTCGCCGCTCTTAACGAGTCCTTTCTCGGGGAGGAGAGCGTGTTCGATGCCCATTTCGCCAACGTCATAGAAGTTGGTGATGCTCTGTTCTCCTGCAAATTCGCGGCACATCTTGCACTGTTCTGCCGCCTTGATATCTTTGTTGGGCGCAAAGTGATCCATTACGAGAGCGATCTTTTCCTTGTTGAAAACATCGCCGCCGAGTTTATTATATTCGCGGATAGCAACGGGGGAAGTGATATCGTTTCCGAGCACGAGGCTGAGGTTAGCGAGGATAAGCTGACCTGCGGAAACGCTTTCAAGTCCTGCGGCACGCGCGAGTATCTTTTGCGTCATGGTCATTCCCATTTTGTTTGATCTCCTTACTGATTTTTTGCCGTTCTATATCAACGGAGGGATAATTGCTTTTATAAATAATACCTCTTTTCTGCGCCGCTTTCGCGGCACAAAGAGGCGGAATATTCAAATTCAGATGATCTTTTCAAGAGCATTGATATAAGCAAGGATACTTGCTTCAACAATGTCAGTGGAAAGACCGCGTCCGGAAACAAGCTCTTCGCTGTCTTCTGCTTTGATCTTAACGATAGCTTCGCCGAGGGAGTCTTTGCCTTCGGAAACAGCGTTGATAGTGTATTTCTCAAGCGTGTGAGCGGGAGGATTGATGAGCTTCTTAACAGCGTTGTAGGAAGCATCAACAGGACCGTTGCCGACAGCTGCATCTTCCAAAACCGTGCCGTTAGCGAGCTTCAAGCGTACCGTGCTTGTTGCGGAGAGTACGTTGCTTGCGTGAACATAGAAACGGTCGAGCTGATATTTCGTGTTGTCGGAAACTCTCTTTTTGTGAGTAACGAGCGCGCTGATATCTGCATCGGAAACTGTTTTCTTTTTGTCGCAAAGCACTTTGAATTTTTCGAAGCAATCGAGCAATTCTTCTTCGGAAAGCTCATATCCGAGCTCACGGAGTCTTGCATCGAATGCGTGTTTGCCCGAATGTTTGCCGAGGACGATCTTGTTTGTTGTGATACCTACGGATTCGGGTGTCATGATCTCGTATGTGCTTCTGTTGGCAAGAACGCCGTGCTGGTGGATACCGGATTCGTGAGCGAAAGCGTTTGCGCCTACGATAGGTTTGTTGAGCGCGGGTGTCTGACCGATGATGTTATATACGAGTTTGGATGTATTGTAGATTTTTGTTGTGTCGATCCTGGGAGGATTCTTATATATATCGGGGCGTGTACGCATAGCCATAACAACTTCTTCGAGAGATGTGTTACCTGCGCGTTCGCCGAGACCGTTTATCGTACATTCGATCTGCGTAGCACCGCCGAGTACGCCTGCAAGAGAGTTTGCAACGCCGAGACCGAGGTCATTGTGGCAGTGAACGGCAAAATCTACTTTGTCGGAATTTTCTACGTTAGCAATAAGATACGCGATAAGGTCGTGCATTTCCTGGGGTGTTGTGTAACCTACCGTATCGGGAATGTTGATCGTTGTCGCGCCTGCGCGGATAGCTGTGTCAACGACTCTTGCAAGAAATTCAGGTTCGCTTCTTGTAGCGTCTTCCGCGGAAAATTCGATATTGGAGCAGTAGTTTTTAGCATAAGCAACGAGCTTCTCTGTTTTTTCGAGAACCTGTTCTTCTGTCATTTTGAGCTTATACTGCATATGAAGGGGGGATGTTGCCAAGAATACATGGATTCTGGGGTCAACTGCGCCTCTTACTGCTTCGTAAGCGGCATCTATATCTTTAATTGTGAGGCGTGCGAGAGAAGCAACTGTGCAATCATGAACAGCTTCGGCAATGCTCTTAACGGATTCAAAGTCGCCGGGAGAGGATATAGCAAAACCTGCCTCGATAACATCGACCTTGAGCTTTTCGAGTGCGTGTGCAACTTCGAGCTTTTCCTGAAGGTTCATGCTGCAACCGGGAGACTGTTCTCCATCACGCAGCGTCGTGTCGAAAATTTTTACCTGTTTCATGTGATTTCCTTTCGCACCTCTGTGCGTTTGTTTTTTTTCAATATTACGGTTTCCCTCCGAAAAAAGAGGGAAACCGCATTTTTTAAAAATATTACTCTACGTCGATAACTGCGCCTTTGTCGGCGGAGCTTACGCTTCTTGCGTATTTTTTAAGGTAGCCTTTGATGTCCTTTTTAACTTTGATGGGCATTTCAGCTTTTCTCTTTGCCATTTCCTCTTCGGAAACTTCAAGGTTGATAGAGTAGTTGGGGATATCGATAGAGATGATATCGCCGTTTTTAACGTAAGCGATGGCACCGCCGCTTACTGCTTCGGGGGAAACGTGGCCGATAGATGCGCCGCGTGTCGCACCGGAGAAACGTCCGTCTGTGATAAGAGCAACTTCTTTGTCAAGTCCCATACCGCAGATAGCGGATGTGGGGGAGAGCATCTCTCTCATACCGGGGCCGCCGGCAGGTCCTTCGTAACGGATAACAACAACGTCGCCGGATTTGATCTTGCCTGCGTAGATATCTGCAATAGCTTCTTCTTCGCTGTCAAATACAACTGCGGGACCTTTGTGGACCATCATTTCGGGAGCAACGGCACTGCGCTTAACAGCCGCACCGTTGGGAGCGAGAGAACCGAACAAAACAGCAAGACCGCCGTTTTCGAGGTAGGGGTTGTCGATAGGACGAATTACCTCGTGGTTCTTTACGGTAACGTTTGCGATGTTTTCGCCTACTGTCTTACCTGTAACCGTGATAAGGCTCGTATCGAGGAGATCTTTCTTTGTAAGTTCGTTCATAACGGCGTATACACCGCCTGCCGCCTGAAGATCCTGCATATGGTGATGACCTGCGGGAGCGAGATGGCAAAGGTTGGGTGTGTGGTCGCTGATCTCGTTTACATAGTGGAGGTCAAGAGTTACGCCTGCTTCCTTAGCAATAGCTGTAAGGTGGAGCAAGGAGTTAGAGGAGCAACCGAGCGCCATGTCGATAGTAAGGGCGTTTTTGAACGCCTTTTCCGTGAGGATATCGAGGGGGCGGAGGTCTTCGTGAACGAGTTCAACTGCTCTCATGCCGACCGTTTTGGCAAGGCGCTGACGTTCTGCGTATACCGCAGGGATAGTGCCGTTGCCGCGCAAGCCCATGCCGAGCGCTTCTGTGAGGCAGTTCATGGAGTTTGCCGTGAACATACCGGAGCAGGAACCACAACCGGGGCAAGCGTTGTTTTCGTAATATGCGAGCTGTTCGTCCGTAGCTTTACCGCTCTTATATGCACCGACAGCTTCAAATACGCTGTTAAGGTCCATATATCTGCCGTCTTCACCGCAAAGGGAGAGCATGGGGCCGCCGGAAACGAAAATGGAGGGGATGTTAAGTCTTGCCGCCGCCATAAGCATACCGGGGACGATCTTGTCGCAGTTGGGAATGAATACAAGGCCGTCGAAACGATGAGCCTTTGCCATACATTCCACGCTGTCCGCGATTATTTCGCGAGTTACGAGGGAATATTTCATTCCCTCGTGGCCCATTGCGATACCGTCGCAAACACCGATAACATTAAATTCTACGGGTGTACCGCCTGCCATGAGCACGCCGTCTTTAACGCTGCGCGCTATCGTCTGCAAGTGGATATGACCCGGGATTATCTCATTAAAAGAGTTTACGATACCGATAAGAGGTTTCTTTATCTGAGTATCAGTATAGCCCATTGCTTTGAAAAGCGAGCGCTGAGGAGCACGTTCTGCTCCGAGCTTCATTTCGTCGCTTCTCATTTTGTAAGATCTCCCCAGTTCATCTTTTCGCGGAGTTCCTTACCAACCTGTTCCATCTGGCATTCTGCTTCCTGGTTGCGGCGAGCATTGAAGAAGGGTCTGCCTGCCTGGTTTTCAAGGATCCAATTGCGAGCGAATGTACCGTTCTGGATCTCTTCAAGAACTTTCTTCATTTCTTTCTTTGTTTCTTCTGTAATTACGCGAGGACCAACTGTGTAGTCGCCGTATTCAGCTGTATCGGAGATGGAGTAGCGCATGAAGGAGAAGCCTTTTTTGAAGATAAGGTCAACGATGAGCTTCATTTCGTGGATGCATTCGAAGTAAGCGTTTTCGGGTTTGTAACCTGCTTCAACGAGTGTTTCGAAACCTGCTTTCATGAGGGCTGTAACACCGCCGCAGAGAACTGCCTGTTCACCGAAGAGGTCTGTTTCTGTTTCTTCTCTGAATGTTGTTTCGAGGATACCTGCGCGAGCGCCGCCGATAGCGTGAGCATAGGAAAGAGCGATGTCGTGAGCGTCGCCTGTTGCGTCGTTTTCAACAGCTACGAGGCAAGGAACGCCCTGACCGAGTGTGTACTGGCTTCTTACTGTGTGGCCGGGGCCTTTAGGAGCGATCATAACAACGTTTACATCTTTGGGAACAATGATCTGACCGTAGTGGATGTTAAAACCGTGAGCGAAAGCGAGTGTCATGCCTGCTGTGAGGTTGGGAGCGATGTCCTTTTTGTAAACAGCAGCCTGCTTTTCGTCGTTGATAAGGAACATAACGAAATCAGCTTTCTTAACAGCTTCTGCTGTTGTGTAAACTTCAAAACCGTCTGCTTTAGCAACTTCTGCGGATTTGGAGCCTTCGTAAAGACCGATGATAACATTTACACCGGAATCTCTCATGTTCTGAGCATGAGCATGACCCTGGCTGCCGTAGCCGATAACGGCAACAGTTTTAGCCTTGAGAAGTGCGGGGTTGCAATCTTTTTCGTAGTACATAGTAGCCATAATGATATATCTCCTTTAAGGTATAT
>CAZERM010000004.1:0-47901 GCA_964514555.1 uncultured Lachnospiraceae bacterium
CCAACATTGGGCGCCAAAAGAAAAAGACACGCATTTGCGTGTCTTTTTCTTTTTCCCTCAAAGCTCGATTTAAGCCATCTCCTTGTTGCAGTCATGTGCTTTGCAAAACTGAACTAAGCTCAGTTGGTTAGTTTGCGAGCGAAAACAACTGAGTGTTGTTTTCACGAAGCAAAAGCTTAGCGGCCGGATCTTTCAAGCGAGGTATATCGAGGGCAGAATAGATCCGCAGACCGCAAGCGTGTCGTTTTTGATGAAGCCATAAGTTTTGATACGATAAAGCAGTCTGAATTTTGCCAAGGCAGAGATAATCTCTTGTTGGTTTTGCTGACTTTTAATTGGCAGTATTTTTTTTGTATATTATTGACAAATAGATAAAAGCAGTATATTATGACTATAAGCTTAGTAAGCTATAAAAAATGAAAGGATTGGATTTTCGATAATGTTGTTTATGAAACAACAGTGTTATCGGAAAAATATCCCGAATCTGTTGCTGATGGATTAGTTAGATTGACTTGAAAATAAAAATATAGAGGTATCACTATGTTGAAAAAAATATTGTCATTGGCGGCAATCGCATTTGTTGTTTTTGCGGTGATCGGGGCGATGATGACTTTCGCAGGAGCGGTCATGCATAGATCGGTGTTTTTATTTTGCTTATTTATGGCGGTCGTTTTGTCGCTTGTTGCTATGGTCATTGATCTTAAAAAAGTAAACGATGCTATCGCAAAGAAAAAGATTTTAAATTATTGGCTGAAATTTTTATTTGCGGTATATTGCGTTTTTCTTGTGTTGATATTATTTTTTTACGGAGACTACCGAAACACATTCAATAAAATGAATGTAACTTTATTTTCAAAAGAACATTTTGAAATGTGTAATTTTGTTCCGTTTGCAACTGTTATCAAATATATAGAAAAATATCTTGAAGGAAGACTTGCGTTGAGTACGGCGGTAGAAAATATTGCTGTTAATATTGTTTTATTTATGCCGATGGGATTTTTCTTTGCGACTATCTTAAAAAAGATAAATAATTTCGGAAAATTTTTCGGCTGTATACTCGCTATGATAGTTTTTGCGGAAGTTGTGCAGCTTGTTACGATGTGCGGCGTTTTTGATGTTGATGATATAATATTAAATTTGTTTGGCGCTGTTATAGCGTATCTCATATCAAAGACAAACACTGTAAAAATGTATTGGATAAGATAGCAAGAATAAAAAATTAAATAAAAACACGCACTCTTTTGAGTGCGTGTTCTGTTTTGCGCCGTCATATTATCTTGCCGCTGAAATGGTTTATCTCATGCTGGATTATCTGCGCGGAAAATCCCGAAAAAGTTTTGATCTTCGGCTTTCCGTCGCGCGTTTGCCATTCCACTTTTATAGTTTTAAAACGCTTCGTTTTTCTTACGCCATCGAGTGAGAGGCAACCTTCTTCTGTCTCATATTCGCCCGATGCTTTTATTATTTTGGGGTTGAACATCTCCGTATAAGTGCCGTTATCGTCAAAAACAAGTATACACTTTTTCGCGCCGATCATATTCGCCGCAAGACCCACACAGCGTTCGCTGTTCGCTTTGAGCGTGTCTAAAAGATCATCCGCTATGACGGAATCCGACGTTTGCGCCGCAACGGACGGCTGAGAGAGGAAAAACATATCTCTTACAATTTCTTTTACCATAAAATTATTCCTTGTTTGCTTATTTTTTAAAATTATATCATGTCCGAAAATATATTTCAACATCTTTGTGGAAAAACCGGGCATTATGTTAGGGTGCAAAGCGGCTTTTTACAATTTTGTCTTGAATTTTACCATATTATGATGTATACTATATAAGTATAAATATAATTAGGAGTGCTGTATGAAGATAATACTTGATGTTATGGGCGCAGATAACGCCCCAAAAGAGCTTATTCACGGCGCCATACTTGCCAAAAAAGAATGCAGCTCTTGTGATATAACTCTTGTCGGCAACGAAAAAATGATACGCGAAGCCCTTGAAGATGAAGGCGCAGGCAACGATTTTTCCGTTGTTCCTTGCGATGATTTTGTTACTATGAATGATGACCCGATGAGCATAAGAACTACTCATGCGGAATCGTCTATGGTACGCTCGTTAAAGATGCTCGCAAGCGGAGAAGGCGATGCTGTCATCTCCTGCGGAAATACGGGCGCACTTTTTACCGGTGCCACACTTTTTGTTCGCCGTATACGCGGCATAAGACGCGCGGCGCTTGCCTCGATACTCCCCTTCGGAAACGGCACTCTTTTGATAGACAGTGGTGCTAATGTTACCGTAACGGCAGACCAGCTCGTGCAGTTTGCATACCTCGGTTCTGTCTACATGGAAAAGGTGATGGGCGTTAAAGAACCCAGGGTCGGCTTGCTCAACAACGGCTCCGAGGAGCACAAGGGAACGCCTGTTGTAGCGGAAGCGCATAAAATGCTCTCGGAAGCGAAAAATATCAATTTTATCGGCAATATCGAGGGAAAAGATATTCCTTTTGATTTGTGCGATATCATTGTTTGCGACGGTTTCACGGGAAATATCGCCCTCAAAACGACGGAGGGCGTCGCAAAATTTGCGATGAAAGAGATAAAAAAAGTCTTTGCGGACGGTATCGTTGCAAAGATCGCGGGTCTTCTTATAAAGAAGAAATTATATAAGATGAAGAAGTATTTCGACCATACGGAATACGGCGGCGCGCCCTTTTTGGGTATATCCAAGCCTGTTATAAAATCTCACGGAGGCTCCAGCGCGAACGCTATCAAGCACGCGATAATCCAAGCGGAAAATTATGCCTCCTGCGGCGCTATCGAGCAGATAGCGCAGATAGCTGCAGAAATGAAGCTTGGCAAAGAAAATGATAACCAAGAATAAAAAATATCAAAAAAGAAAGGAGTTCATCATGTCGGAAAAACACACGCGCACCCCCTTTGCTCCGAAAGAACTCGAAGAAAAAATAAAATATACATTTACCGACAAAAAGCTCCTGTTCAACGCTCTTTGCCATTCTTCTTTTTCAAACGAGAGAAAGCACGACAATATCGCTTCCAATGAAAGATTGGAATTTTTGGGAGATTCCGTTTTGTCTATGATAACGAGCGAATATCTCTATCGCGAATTGCCCGATCGCCCCGAAGGCGAACTTTCCAATATTCGCCGCGAGATAGTTGACAGCGAGGCTCTCGCCGCTTTTGCGCGCGAGCTTGACCTCGGAACATATATGTTCTTCGGCAACGGCGAAGAAAGAAACGGCGGCAGAGACAGAAGATCCAACCTCGAAGATGCTTTTGAAGCGCTTGTTGCGGCGATATACCTTGACGGCGGACTTGAAAGTGCGAGAAGATTTTTGCATCCTCGCATAGCGGCAAAGGTGAAGAATATCTTTGCAACGCACAAATTCAACGACCCCAAATCGCTCTTGCAGGAGATCGTTCAGCAGAGCGGCGAAATAGTTAAATATGAAAAAATAAGCGAAAGCGGACCCGACCACGATAAGCGCTTTACCTGTGTTGTTATGGTAAACAGCAATGTACTCGGCACGGGCGAGGGCAGACGTATTCAGGAAGCCGAAATGAACGCCGCACGAGATGCGCTCAAGCTTTTCGGCGAGAAGGGTAATTGATGAAGAAGCACAGAAATATACCTATATTCGTTCCGCATCTCGGTTGTCCTAATACCTGCGTTTTTTGCAACCAGAGAAAGATATCGGGTCATGAAAAATCGGATTTTTCCTCAGTTGAACGCGAGATAGAGGAGGCACTTGCCACCATTCCGAGCGGAACTGACGTGCAGATAGCTTTCTTCGGCGGCAGTTTTACGGGTATCGACAGAGAAGACATGATATATCTTCTTGCGACGGCGAAAAAGTTTATAGATGAGGGTAGAGTTGAGAGCATACGCCTTTCTACGCGTCCCGATTATATAGATGAAGAAATACTCGATATACTTGCCGCATATGGTGTAAAAAGCATAGAGCTTGGCATACAGAGCATGGACGATGCCGTACTTTTGAAAAGCGGTCGCGGCCACACTGCATCGCAGACGGAAAAAGCCTGTGCGCTTATAAAAGAGCGGGGATTTGAGCTTATCGGTCAGATGATGACGGGGCTTCCCGGATCGGACGCGGAAAAAGACGAATACACCGCCAAAAGGATATGCGAAATGGGTGCGGTAGGCGCACGCATCTATCCCACAGTCGTATTTAAGGATACCGAGCTTCACAAGATGATGGAGCGCGGCGAATACGAGAGCCGCGAAATGAGAGATGTCATCTCCCAAGGCGCGAGAGTCCTTTCCGTATTTATCAAAAACGGCGTAAATGTTATCAGGATAGGACTGCAATCCAGCGAGCTTCTGACAGGCGGCACGGAGATAGCAAGCCCTTACCACGAGGCAACTGGCGAGTTTATTTGGTCGCGGTGTTTCCGAGATATGGCGGAGGCGGAACTTTGCGGAAAAGAGACCGCAGGCAAACGTGCTTTCATAACCGTTCCCAAGGGCGCCGTTTCAAAGATGGTGGGGCAGAAGAAAGAAAACGAGATATATTTAAAAGAGAGATTTTCTCTTTTTGACATAAAAGTGCTTGAGAGCGACGAGCTTGAAAGCGTTTCGGTAAAAATATCTTTGGAAGAAAGGAAGAACAGAGTATGCGATTGAAATCCTTGGAGCTGCAAGGCTTTAAATCCTTCCCCGATAAGACGGTAATCAATTTCAATCGCGGTGTTACTGTCGTTGTCGGACCCAACGGAAGCGGAAAATCAAATATTTCCGATGCCATGCGTTGGGTATTGGGCGAAATGTCTTCTAAAAATATCCGCGGTTCAAAGATGGAGGACGTTATTTTTGCAGGTTCGCAAAAACGAAGCCCCATGGCATATGCGGAAGTTACCGTAATATTCGACAACAGTGAGGAAGCAGGCAAGAACCGAACACTTCCCGAATATGACGAGATATCCGTAACGAGAAGATATTATCGCGTAGGCGAAAGCGAATATTTTATAAATCGCAAAAATGCAAGACTCAAGGATATAGTAGAGCTTTTCCTCAACACGGGTCTTGGCAAAAACGGCTATTCCATCATCGGTCAGGGCAAGATAGCGGAGATAATCTCCCAAAAAAGCGATGACCGCCGCGCTGTTTTTGAAGAAGTTGCGGGCATTGCAAAATATCGCTATCAGAAAGCGGAAGCGGAAAAGAAGCTTGCTCAAACGGACGATAACCTTGTTCGTTTGACTGATATCGCAACGGAGCTTGAATCCCGAGTGGGACCGCTCGAAAAAGACGCTAAAAAAGCCGAAAAATACCTTGAGATATACGAAAAAAAGAAAGAGGCTGATATTGCGCTCTCTCTTTACGACATCAACTCGGCAGGAGCCGAAGAAAAGGAATATGCCGAAAAATTGCTCGTTGCAAAGCGTGAACTTACCGCTTTGGATGAAGCGATCGCAGGCATGGAGAGTGAGGACGAGCGCCTTTACGATAAGATACAGCAATCAAAGATAGCTTATGAACGCGCCAACGCGAGCATCACTGAAGTAACGGCGAAGCTCCACGAGGCTAAATCGGGAATACTCGTAAAAGAGAACGATATTTCCCATTATAACGGCGTTTTGGAGAGCGCTCGCACAAAATTATCCGCAACGGAACACAGCATAAACGATGCGGCAAAAGAACGCGAAGCTCGCTTTAATGATTATTATAAAGCGGTATCTCGCAAAGAGCTTATGGAAGCATCACTTTGCGAAGCGGACGATGAGATAGCGGATATAACCTCATCGCTCGAGGGCATAGAAGCCGAAAGCAAAGAGATCGCAAAGGATATAGAGCTTATAAATTCGCAGACGGTAGATGCGAGAGTTGCCTCCTCCGTTGCGGCGACCCAAAGGGAAGCCAACGCGCAAAAGAGCGCGGAACTTGCGGAGAATATCGCTCAATATGAATCCGAGATAAAGATGATATCCGAAAGGATAGAAAAGGCGAGAGAAAAGATAGACAGATATTCCAATAAAGAAGAGGAATATAAAAAAGAGATAGCAAAATTCGATGCCGAAAGAGCAAAGAATGAGAGCGAAATATCTCTCCTTGCCGAAAACAAGAGCAAGATATTTATTGAAATATCGCAAACAAAGGTAAAAATACAAAACCTTATAAATATGGAGGAGCTTTTTGAGGGCTACTCTCGCGCCGTAAAATTTGTTATGAGCGCGCATAAAGCAGGAAAGATATCGACCGCAAACGGCGCAAAGCCGCAGATATACGGTCCCGTATCCTTGCTTTTTGAGGTGGATCCGAAATATTCGCTCGCCGTTGAAACGGCGCTCGGCGGCGGGCTCCAAAACATCGTAACGGAGGACGAATCTTCCGCAAAAGCGGCTATTGCTTACTTGAAGAGCCAGAACGCAGGCAGAGCGACATTTTGCCCCGTAACAACAGTATCGGGCACGGAGATAGACGAAGACAAACTTTCGCTTTCCGCGAAAAAAGGCTTTATAGCCGTTGCTTCAAAACTTGTCCGCGCAGATGAGCATTTCGGCGGCATCGTCCGCAATATGCTTGGCAGGATAATCGTGGCGGATGACCTTGACAACGCCGCAAAGATAGCAAAAGCGCTCGATTTCAGATACAGGATCGTAACGCTTGACGGTCAGGTCGTAAACGCAGGCGGTTCTTTCACGGGCGGTTCATCGCAAAACAACAGCGGTATGCTCTCTCGCAAGGCGCAGATCGATAAGATGAGCGCGGATGTCGCTTCGCAAGAAAAGAAGCTTGCCGAGATAACGGAAAAGATAAATAAAGATTCTCTTGCCGTTGCTGATATCAAAAAGCGCAAAGATTCCGTTTTGTCAACGCTCAACGTGCTTCGCACGATGAAAGATGCGGAAAGCACACAGTTGCAGGTGCTCATATCCACAAACGGAAATATTCAAAAGAACATCGACGAGATGAAAGAAGAATATGAAGCCGTCAAGGGCAGAAGCGCCAAAAATTCGGAAAGCATAATGCAACTTTCCGAAAAAGAAAAGCAATTCGGCGAACAGACGGAAAAGCTCAATCTTCGTGCGGAAAACCTCGCAAAAGAAAAAGGCTCGCTTTTGGCTCGCAGTGAAACGCTCAAGACTATTCGCAGTGAACGCGCAATAGACCTTGCAAGGGAAGAAAAGAACCTTGAACTTTTGCTTTCCGTGGCAAACGCGGCAAAGGGCAAAGAGGAAGAGTACATCGCGCAACGCGAAGAGCTCAATTCCGATATCATTTCCGCGAAGGAGCAGATAGACCTTGCAAGCGCAGAGATAGCGAAGTACAAGGAGACCATAGATTCTTCCGCAGCCGATGTCGGCGCACTCGAAAAGAAACGAGAGGAATGTTCTCGTTTGACAATGGAACTTGAGCGCGCACAGACGGAGAACCGTGCAAAGCAGAAGGAATCCACATATAAGCGCGAAAGCGTTTTCTATGAATATACAAAAGTGGAAGCCGTATATAAAAACACGGCGGACAAGAAAGATAAGCTCATAGCATTCCTTTGGGATGAATACGAGCTTTCGTATAGTGCCGCAACGGAGCTTCCCATAGAAAAGGTTACGCAGGAGAACCGCACCTCCGTTGCCGCAGTGCAGACGAAGTGCCGTGAGCAGATAAGATCTCTCGGTCATGTCAATGTCGGTGCGATAGAGGAATATAAGGAAGTAAGCGAACGCTACGAGTTCCTTAAGTCGCAGATAAACGACCTCAAGGTCTCCAAAGACGACCTTGCAAAGATAATCTTTACGCTCGAGGAGCAGATGCGCCGCGATTTCTCGGAAACTATACAGCTTGTAAACGCAAACTTCGGCGAAGTTTTTGCGGAGCTTTTCGGTGGAGGACACGCGGAGATAACGCTCACGGATCCCGATCATGTGCTTGAATCGGGCATAGAGATAAAAGCGGCTCCCCCCGGAAAAGTAATAAAGAGCCTTTCGCTCCTTTCCGGCGGCGAGCAATCGTTCATAGCCATCGCACTTTACTTCGCGATAATGAAAGTAAGCCCCGCACCGTTCTGCATCATGGATGAGATAGAGGCGGCTCTCGACGAAGTAAACGTAGATAAATTTGCGGAATATGTTAAAAAATATTCCGACAAGACACAGTTTGTTATAATCACGCATCGCCGCGGCACGATGGAGATCGCGGACACGCTCTACGGCGTAACGATGCACGAAAAAGGAATCTCGCAGGTGCTTTCCGTCGATGTTGCGGAGATAGAAAAGAAAACAGGCGTGGTTCTGAATTGAAAGGTTGAGGTATCATGGGATTTTTTGAAAAATTAAAAGCAGGTCTTACCAAAACAAAAGACGCATTCGTTGGCAAGATAAACAACCTTTTCCGTTCATTTACTAAGGTAGACGAGGAAATGATGGAGGAGCTTGAAGAGATACTTATCACGGCGGATATCGGTGTAGAGGTTACGGAGCTTATCCTCGATGAATTGCGCGAGCGCATCAAAGACGAGCATATCACCGAACCCGAAGAATCCAGAAAAGTTCTTTTCGAGATATTGGAAAATATGATCGGCGAGGGCGAACCCATCGCCGAAAGCAAGGGCGAGATGACGGTCATTCTCGTTATCGGCGTAAACGGCGTTGGCAAGACAACTTCCATTGCGAAGATCGCAAACGTAATGAAGAAAAAGCACAAAAAAGTAGTTCTTGCGGCAGCGGATACTTTCCGCGCGGCTGCCATAGATCAGCTTGAAGTTTGGGCAGACAGAGTAGGTGTTGAACTTATCAGCCAGGCGGAAGGTTCCGACCCTGCGGCAGTAGTTTTCGATGCTTGCGCGGCTGCAAAAAAGAGAGATGCCGACGTGCTCATCATCGATACGGCAGGCAGACTCCACAATAAAAAGAACCTTATGGCAGAGCTTGCAAAGATCAACCGCGTTATAGACAGAGAACTTCCCGATTCTATCCGCGAAACACTCCTTGTGCTTGACGCTACAACAGGTCAGAATGCTCTCATTCAGGCAAAAGAATTTAAAAATGCGGCAGAGATCACGGGTCTTGTACTCACGAAGCTCGACGGCACGGCAAAGGGCGGCATCGTATTTGCCATCAAGCATGAGCTTGGCATACCCGTTAAATTTATCGGTGTAGGCGAAAAAGTAGATGACCTTCAGGAATTTAAATCAGACGAATTTGTTTCGGCGCTTTTCGAATAAGGGAGGCTCTTATGGAGATCGTACTCGCATCAAACAACAAACACAAAGTAAAAGAGCTTGAATATTTTATAAACGAGATATTCCGCTCCAAAAACATGAACGATGTAAAAGTGCTCACGCTTGCGGATATCGGTTTTACGGACGAGATCGTTGAGGACGGCGACACTTTCGAAGCCAATTCCCTTATAAAAGCAGGCACTATTGCAAAAAAAGGTTATATCGCGGTTGCCGATGACTCAGGTCTTTGCGTTGACGCTCTCGGCGGAGAACCCGGCATATACTCTGCAAGATATGCGGGAGAACCCTGCGATGACCATAAAAACAACGAGCTTCTTCTTTCCAAGATGGCAAACGTGCCCGAAGAAAAGAGAAGCGCACACTTCGTTTCCGTTATATCGGCTGTATTCCCCGACGGCAGAAGCATCACTGCGCGCGGCGAATGTCCGGGAACGATACTTTTCGATTACCGCGGTAACGGCGGCTTCGGTTACGATCCGCTCTTCTTTTACGAGCCTTTCGGCAAAACATATGCCGAGATGAACGCGGAAGAAAAGAACGCTATCAGCCACAGATCAAGAGCGATAAAGCTCTTCTCCGAAAAATTTGCAGAAGAAATAACAAAATAATTTTAATTAAAAAGGAACAGAATATGCTTACAAGCAAACAGCGCGCGTACCTTCGCGGTCGCGCAAACGATTACGACACAATATTTCAGGTTGGCAAGGGCGGCATCAACGAGAATATGCTCGAACAGATAGACAACGCTCTTGAAGCACGCGAACTTATCAAGCTTCGCACACTCGAAAACAGCGACTTTTTCGCAAAAGAAGCTGCAAACACCATTGCAGAAGAACTCGGTGCAGACGTTGTAAGCGTCGTTGGTTCTCGCTTCATTCTTTACAGAGAATCCAAAAAGAACAAAAAATTCGATATCGTAAACTTCTGCGAGATCGAAGAAGAAAAGAAACCTGTTAAGAAAAAACAGGTAAAACCCGCAATGAAGAGAAAGATCGCGAAAAAACTCGCAAGAAGAAAATAATCGCATCTTTAAATTTAATATGATAACAGCGAAGGGAGAGACCTATCGATGAGAACGGGAATTTTCGGCGGAACATTTTCCCCGATACACAACGGTCATATAAAAGCGGCAAGATCTTTCTTGCGTGAGATGGACCTTGACGTGCTGTATGTCATCCCCGACAGGATACCGCCGCACAAGCAGATATCGGGCAACGACGACCCTTACCTCCGTTTGGAGATGGTAAAGCTCGCTTTCGAAGGCGAAGAAAAGGTGATCGTTTCCGATACGGAGCTTAAACGCGAGGGAAAAAGCTATACCGTTTATACATTGCCCGAATTTACGGGCAACGGCGAACTTTTCCTGCTTTGCGGAACGGATATGTTCGTAACATTCGACACGTGGTTCAGATTTGAGGATATATTTAAGATGTGTACCCTCGTTTTGATGAAGCGTAGCGCGACGGACTCCGAAACGGAAGCCTTGATAGAGGAAAAAAGAAAACTCTATACGGAGCGCTACGGCGCGAAAATAGAGATCATAGCGGAGGAACCGTTTGAGATATCTTCTTCCGAGATACGCGCGAAGATAGCGAACGGAGAGGATTATTCCGCTTATGTCCCCGAACGCATAAAAGACTTTATCGAGGAAAAGGGGCTTTACAGATGACGAACGCAGAGTTTGAAAAGATAAAGCAGGATGTTTGCTCCCTCCAGGGCGAAAAGCGCTTCGCACATACTCTTGCGGTGGTAGATGAAGCGGAATATATCGGCAGAGCCTGTGGCTTTTCACAAGCCGAAACGGAAAAAGCAAAGCTTGCGGCGCTTTTGCACGATATAACGAAAAAATTTTCCGACGAAGAGCAGGCAGAGATGTTCAAAAAATACGGCATAGATATCTTTTCCGCTCCCCCGACGATGCACGAAAAAACGGGCGCATATTTTGCGCGCGAAAAATACGGCAAGGAGATAGTCGATGACGAGATATTCTCCGCCATATTCCATCACACCACGGGCGGAACGAACATGACCGAGCTTGACATGGTAATATTCATCGCCGACTATACGGAGGCGACAAGAAAGCCCGAAATATGCCGCAAGACAAGAGAATATCTTCACGCAGAATGTGAAAAACTTGATCATGACCGCGAAAAGGCAGATGCCCTTTTGAAGGATATCACTTTAAGGATTATCGGAAACACGCTTGAATTTTTAATGCGTGAAAAACAACGAATCGACATCAGAACGGTTGAAGCATGGAATTCGATGATTTGATCCAGAGGAGTTTATTTTGAACGATAACAGAAAAAGACCAAAGCAAGAAAAAGGCAGACCGATAGTGCTCATAATAGTGCTTTGCTTTATAGCATCGCTCGTGGCGCTTGCGGCGATATGTATGTCCGTGTTCAAGCCGAGCGTCAGCGTAACGCCGCCGTTTGACGGCACTATTCCCGGTATAGATGGGACGGGAGACGATATTTCAACATCGCAAACGGAAAACACGAGCGGCACTTACACGCGAAAAGACGGATATTATACATTTTTGATATGCGGAACGGACGTTGTTTCGCGCAATACCGATGTTATGATGCTCGTTTCGCTCGATACTGTGAACGACGAGATAAATATCTTGCAGGTACCGAGAGATACGTTTATAAACCCTACGACTTCGGGCTATAACGTAACGAGGATAAACGGAATATACACTTCCGCTTACGCTTCCGCGCCGTATACGGGAAAAACAAGACAAAAGATAGCCATGGATAAGCTCTGCACGGCGATGGAATCTTCGCTCTGCATAACGATAGACCGCTATATGCTCATCGATATAGATGCCTTTGTCGGCATTATCGATGCTATAGGCGGAGTGGATTTCTATGTTCCCATGGACATGGATTACGAGGACCCTGAACAGAACTTGTATATCCATCTCAAAGAGGGTATGCAGCACCTCGACGGCAACGCCGCAATGCAATTTGTGCGCTACCGCACGGGATACGTCAGCGGAGATATCGGCAGAGTCGAGGCAAGAGAAGATTTCCTTAAGGCTGTATATAATAAAGTGCGCGAAAACCTCAGCGTTTCCGTTGTGATAGAGATCGCAAAACAGCTTTTCGACAGTTTCACGACGGATGCTTCAATAGAGGACTTGGTGTTCTTTGCAAATGCCGTTTACGGTATAAACAGTGAAAACATGAATATCGGCACCATCTCGGGAAGCGCAGTGCAGAACCCTCAAACAGGCGTTTGGAGCTATTACGCGCTCAACAAAAACAAGGCGCTTGCCGACATAAACAGATATATGAACGCTTTCAACGAGAGCATTTCATACAGCATTTTTGACACAAATGCAATATTTACGGATGACCCCGACGGGGCGAATCCCTATATAAGCGAATATTATTACTCATAAAGGAGATATAGCATGGAAAACAACCAAAACATCGCAACAAACGAAAACGCAATGGATTCCCTTGCTCTCGCGCAGGAGATCGTTAAAGTTTTGGACGCAAACAAAGCGGGTCAGATCAAGCTTTTGCGCGTAAACGATCAGACTGTTATGACGGATTATTTCGTTATTTGCACGGGTAACTCCAACACTCACATCAAGAGCCTTTGCGGAGAAGTTGAGTATAAGCTCGGCGAGCAGGGCGTACAGCCTTTGGGCACGGACGGATACGACTCCGGCATATGGATAGTTATGGATTACGAAAGCGTTATGGTTCACATTTTCAACCGCGAGCAGAGAGATTTCTTTAAGCTCGAAAAGCTTTGGGCGGACGCAGAAGACGTTTCTATCGAGAATATTGTTACAGAAAACTGACGTTGAAATATAACGTTTTTTAATACCAAGGAGCATAAAAATGAAATACGATTTTAAAAACATCGAGCAAAAATGGCAGGATGAATGGGAAAAGCAGGGCATTTTCCACGCATCCGAAGACCATACCAAGCCGAAATTCTATGGCTTGGTAGAATTCCCTTACCCCAGCGGCGCCGGTATGCACGTTGGTCATATCAAGGCATATTCCGGCCTTGAAGTAGTTTCCCGTAAAAGACGTATGCAGGGCTACAATGTCCTTTTCCCCATGGGTTTTGACGCATACGGCTTGCCCACGGAAAACTCCGCTATCAAATTCAACACACACCCTCGTATACTTACAGACAGAAACATCGAAAAGTTCACAAGCCAGCTTAAAAGAGTAGGCTTCTCCTTCGACTGGACGAGAGTTATCGACACGACAGACGAAAAATATTACAAATGGACACAGTGGATCTTTCGCAAGATGTTCGACAAGGGTCTTGTTTTCCGCGCAACAACGCTCGTAAACTATTGCCCCAACTGTAAAGTGGTTCTTTCCAACGAGGACTCCCAGGGTGGTAAATGCGATATCTGCCACGGCGATGTTGTTCAGAAATCGAAGGACGTTTGGTACCTCCGCATTACAGAATATGCGGATAAGCTCCTCCAGGGTCTTAACAAGGTAGATTATCTTCCCAATGTTAAGCTTCAGCAGGAAAACTGGATCGGTCGTTCCGAGGGCGCATTTGCGGACTTCAAGCTTACTAACTGCGACGAATCCCTCCGCATCTACACAACACGTTGCGACACTATGTTCGGCGTAACATTCATGGTAATCGCTCCCGAACACCCCATCATCGAAAAATACAAAGACAAGATCAATAACATGGCAGAGCTTGAAGCTTACAAAGCAGAATGTGCAAAGAAGACAGAATTTGAACGCACACAGCTCGTTAAAGACAAAACAGGCGTAAGGATCGACGGTATCGCGGCTATCAACCCCGCAAACGGCAAAGAGATCCCAATCTACATTTCCGACTACGTTATGATGGGCTACGGTACAGGCGCTATCATGGCGGTTCCCGCACACGACGAACGCGACTATGACTTTGCAAAGAAATTCGGCATCGACATCATCGAAGTTATCAAGGGCGGCGACGTTTCCAAGGAAGCTTACACAGGCGACGGCGAAATGGTCAACTCCGAATTCCTCAACGGTATCAAGACAAAGAAAGAAGCCATCGACAAGATGCTCGCTTACCTTGCCGAAAAGGGAATCGGCGAAAAGGGCGTACAGTACAAGATGAAAGACTGGGCGTTCAACCGTCAGAGATATTGGGGCGAACCCATTCCGATCGTTCATTGCCCGACTTGCGGCATGGTAGGCGTACCCTATGAAGAGCTTCCGCTCAGATTGCCCGATATGGAAAACTTCGTTCCCGGCGAAGGCGGCGAAAGCCCCCTTGCAAAGGTAGAATCTTTTGTAAACTGCACTTGCCCGAAATGCGGCGGCGCGGCTAAACGCGAAACAGACACTATGCCTCAGTGGGCAGGTTCTTCCTGGTACTTCCTCCGTTACTGCGACCCGCACAACGACGAAGCATTTGCAGATCAGGAAAAGCTCAAATATTGGCTCCCCGTTGACTGGTACAACGGCGGTATGGAACACGTAACACGCCACTTGATCTACTCTCGTTTCTGGCACCACTTCCTCTATGACATCGGCGAAGTTCCCGTTGACGAACCTTACGCAAAACGTACGGCGCAGGGTCTTATCCTCGGACCTGACGGTGAAAAGATGAGTAAATCCAAGGGTAATGTTGTTGACCCCAACGACGTTGTTGACGAATACGGCGCAGACGTTTTGCGTGTATACATCCTCTTCATGGGCGACTACGGCTCCGCAGCACCGTGGAGCGACAGCAGCGTTAAGGGTTGCAAGAGATTCCTTGACAGAGTTGCAGGTCTTACAGACATCGCAAGCGGCACAGGTTCCACACCCAAGCTCGAAAGCGCATTCCACAAGACGATAAAGAAAGTTTCCCAGGATATCGAAGAAATGAAGTTCAACACAGCTATCGCTGCTATGATGGCGCTTCTCAACGATATCTACGCGGAAGGCAAACTCACGGTAGACGAGCTTAAAACATTCATCACGATACTCAACCCCTTCGCTCCTCATATCACGGAAGAGATCTGGCACGAGCTTGGCGAAACAACACTCCTTTCCGTTTCTCCTTGGCCCGAATATGACGAATCCAAGACAGTTGATGCAACAGTAACGATCGCAGTACAGATCTGCGGCAAGACTCGCGGTACTGTTGAAGTTCCCAACAATGCAGAGCAGGATGTTGCTGCCGACATCGTTATGAACGACGAAAAGATCAAACCTTTCATTGAAGGCAAGAATATCGTAAAAGAGATCTACGTTAAAAACAAGATCTATAATATCATTGCAAAATAATCGTTTTTTCACGTGCGAAAAAACGTATGTGAGGGAAATATCGGCGGCTTTTCGCCCCGATATTCCGCCTCATGAAAAAAATATGTCAAGGCTTGTTTTTTTGCGCGGAAGACACGAAGTTTACTTTGCGAAAAAGCCGAAGGCTTATTTAAACTAAAATATTTCTTCTTTTTTTATGAAAAATATAAAAAAATGTTGACAAATCCTTGACATTACGGTATAATTTTAGAAGCGTATTATAATAATGCGTTGTATGTTGTTTTGCGAGGGAGCATTTTATGAAACTTGATATGCAGCCGATACTTTGCGGCGAAAAAAGCAAGATCGAATTTGATTTTGAAACGGTGCCGGAAGAAGAAGCGGTTCTTTCTGAACTCTTCCCGGATGTAAAATTTCATACCCCTGTTTCCGTTAAGGGAAACGTAAAGAATATGTCGGGATATATGATCCTTACGGTTGATTCCGACCTCTTGTTTACGGCGGATTGTGCCAGATGCACAAAACCGGTAGACGGTAAAATTTCGTTGAACTTCGAAAGAGAGATCGCAGGAAGCGATACCTCTCGCGACAACGATGATTATATCTTTATCGAAGATAAAAAACTCGATATTTTCGAGCCGTTGACAGAGCAGATCCTTTTGGATATGCCTTCAAAAGCTCTTTGTTCCGAAGACTGCAAGGGTCTTTGCCCCAAATGCGGTAAGAATCTGAACGAAGGCGAGTGCGGTTGCCCTACAAAGGAAATAGACCCCAGACTCGAAATTTTAAAAACTTTATTAAAATAATTGAAACTTTTACTTATTCAAGGAGGTTAGATAACAATGGCAGTACCGAAGAAAAAAGTCTCTAAGGCAAGAAGAGATAAAAGACGTTCCAATGTTTGGAAACTCGATCTTCCCGGCATGACAAAGTGCCCCAAATGCGGTGAATACAACCTTTCACACAGAGTATGCAAGAATTGCGGCACATACGACGGCAAAGAGATCGTTAAGCACGACGCTTAATCGAGCGAAAACAGCTTAAAACAAACGGGGTAGGTATGCTCGGCTCTCGGGCATACCTACAATTCATTTAAAGGGTATTTTTTTATGGTTTGTATAAAGGAGATAGAACGTTTTTCTCATGCGGAGAAAGCAAAGCTTTTGCCCGGAGACAAGATAATATCCATCAACGGAAACGAGATCAAAGACGTTCTTGACTACAGATATTATATTTGCGAAAAGAAGCTTTCCGTGGTTATCGACAGAAACGGAGAGGAAAAAACTTTTATCATCAAAAAAGGGGAGTATGACGACCTCGGCTTGGAATTTGAAACATTCCTTATGGACCAGAAGCATTCCTGCCGTAACAAATGTATCTTCTGCTTTATAGACCAGCTTCCCAAGGGTATGCGCGATACGCTCTATTTCAAGGATGATGACAGCCGACTTTCCTTTTTGCAGGGCAACTATATCACTCTTACGAACATGAAAGAAGAGGATATAGACAGGATCATCAAGATGCGTATGTCGCCGATAAATATTTCCGTGCATACCACAGACCCCGACCTTCGCGTTAAGATGCTCAAAAATCCGCGCTCGGGCGAGGTGCTTACCTATATCAAGAAGCTTGCCGACGCGGGCATCGAGATAAACGCCCAGATAGTTCTTTGCAAGGGCGTAAACGACGGAGAAAACCTTGAGCGCACCATGCACGACCTCGCCTGCCTTTATCCGCAGGTATTCAGCGTTTCCATCGTTCCGGCAGGACTTACAAAGTTCCGCGACGGACTTTATCCACTCACACCGTTTACGAAGGAAGAAAGCGCAGCTGTCGTAGCGCAGGTAGAAGCTTTTGCAGCCGCCTGCAAAAAAGCGCTCGGCTCGTCCATATTCTATTGCGGAGACGAGCTTTATTTGGAAGCAGGACTTCCGCTTCCCGACGGCGATTATTACGAAGGCTTCCGCCAGATAGAAAACGGTGTCGGCATGATAGCCTCTATGCGTGAAGAGCTTGAAAGCGCTCTTGCGAACGAGGATGGCGACGACAGGGAAGTTTCGCTCTCCATGGCTACGGGACACGCCGCATATGAATTTATTTGCGAATGTGCAAACAAGATAATGGCGAAGTTCCCCAAAATAAAGATCAATGTTTATGAGATAATCAATAACTTTTTCGGATCCACGGTTACCGTTGCCGGGCTTGTTACGGGCAAGGACCTTGCCGAACAGCTCAAGGGCAAGGAGCTTTACGGAAAGCTTTTGCTTCCCTCCAATATGCTCCGCCACGGCGGCGACCTTTTCCTTTGCGGAAAGAGCAAAGAGGAACTTGAGGAAGAGCTCGGCGTAAAGATAATCCTTTGCGAAAACGACGGCTTTGACTTTTTGGACAAGGTTATTGAGGCTTGATGATATAAATATAAATATTTGCGCCGAATATATACGGTGCATCATATAAAAGTTTTTGCTTTGCTTTTTTGCAAAAAGCAAAGAGAAAGGAAGTAATATAATGGCAAAAACTGTTGCAGCGATAGTTGGCCGCCCCAACGTGGGCAAAAGCACATTCTTTAACAAGATAGCAGGCTCCAGAGTTTCCATTGTGGACAACGTACCCGGCGTTACCCGCGACCGCATATACCACGAGACCGAATGGAACGGCAAACCTATCGTTCTTATCGACACGGGCGGTATAGAGCCCAAAACCGACAGCGTTATACTTGAGAAAATGAAGCTCCAAGCAGAGATCGCGATTGACACAGCCGACGTTATAGTGTTCCTTTGCGATATTGACGCGGGTGTTACGGCGGACGACAGAGAGATCGCCCAGATGCTCAAGAGAAGCAAAAAACCGATAATCCTCGGCGTAAACAAGATAGACTCCGTCGGCGACCTTCCGCTCGGTTTCTATGAATTTTATGAGCTTGGCTTGGACGACCCCATTGCCGTATCCTCCGTTCACGGTACGGGTACGGGCGATATCCTCGACAAGATACTCGAGCTTTCCCCCACAAAGGACGAACCCGACGAAGAGGCTGACGACAGCATCAAGATAGCTGTTATCGGTAAGCCTAACGCAGGTAAAAGCTCCATTGTAAACAAGTTCTTGGGCGAAGACAGAATGATCGTTTCCGATATTGCGGGTACTACGCGCGACGCGATAGACAACCACCTCGAAAACGAATACGGCAAATTCACCCTTATCGACACGGCAGGTATGCGCCGCAAGAGCAAAGTTATCGATAAGATCGAAAAATACAGCGTTATCCGCGCTCACGAGGCAGTGGAACGCGCCGATGTTTGCCTTATCATGATAGACGGTAACGAAGGTATCACAGAGCAGGACGAAAAGATAGCAGGTATCGCTCACGAATCGGGCAAAGCTTCTATCATTGTCGTTAACAAATGGGATATCGTCGAAAAAGATAACTCCACCGTTAAAAAGTTCACGGATGATATCCGCGATGCTCTCTCTTTCATGCCTTACGCACCGATAGTTTTCGTTTCCGCAAAGACAGGTCAGCGACTCAACAAGATATTTGAAGCTGTCGTTGCCGTTGCAAACGAAAACGCAAAACGTGTTACAACAGGTATGCTCAACGACGTGTTGGCGGACGCGCAGACTCGTGTTCAGCCCCCCACGGACAGAGGCAAGAGACTCAAGATATACTACATGACGCAGTCCGGCATAAAGCCGCCTACATTCGTTTACTTTGTAAACAACGCAGAGCTTTTCCACTTCTCTTACCAGAGATATTTGGAAAACAAGCTTCGCGAAGCATTCGGCTTTAACGGTACGCCTATCAGATTTATCATACGTCAGAAGGGCGACGATAACAAAGATTAAAAGGGAGATTGCAATATGAGAGATCTTCTCGCAAATGGACTTATAACTATAGAATCCCCCAGGATGCTTTATATCCTTGGCGTGATAATTTGCATAATAGTTCCGTATCTTTTGGGCAGCCTTAATTTTGCTGTTATGATATCAAAAAAAGGCTACCACGATGATATACGCACACACGGAAGCGGCAATGCGGGCGCAACAAATATGCTCCGCGTACACGGCAAAAAAGCTGCGGCGCTCACATTCCTCGGCGATGCGCTCAAAGCTATCGTTTCCGTTTTGATAGGTCTTGTGTTGATGCCGGGCGACGGCTTTGCTTACGTTGCGGCATTCTTCTGCATGATAGGTCATGCTTATCCCTTGTATTTCAAATTCAAGGGCGGCAAGGGCGTTGTGGTTGCCGCATCGTCCATGCTCATACTCAACCCGATAGTTTTCGTTTTGTGCCTTATCATATTTGCGGTCATCGTAGGCTTTACAAAATACGTTTCTCTCGGTTCCATCATCGGCGCAATACTTTTCCCGTTGATGAACTACAAGATGTATGTGTATTTTGCGCCCATGCCGCTCAAGACGATATTCGGTATTTTGATGGGAATTTTGATAATTTTCCTTCACAGAAAGAATATAGTGCGTCTTATGAACGGCACAGAGAATAAAATCGGAAAAAATAAACCCGAAAAGTTAAAATAATTTCAAAAACCTATTGCATTTTCTGCAAAGAAGTGGTATTATATTAAGGTAATTGTGATAAGGAACAAGTCGGAGCGACCCTCTCATTGCAAAGGCTGTTTCTATCGTTAAAAAATAAGGAGGTATTGCAAACATGCCGAATATCAAATCCGCGAAAAAACGCGTTAAAGTTACTGAAACAAAAGCTGCTCAGAATAAGGCTTTCAAATCGGCTCTTAAAACTTCTATGAAGAAGTATGAAGCTGCTATTGCATCCGGCAACATGGAAGCTGCCGAAGCAACATACACAGCTGCAGTTAAGAAGATCGACCAGGCTGTTTCTCACGGTATTATCCATAAGAACAATGCCGCAAGAAAAAAGAGCAGATTCACAAAGATGCTCAACAACGCAAAAGCGTAAGTTCAAGCGTAAATATGAAACAAAAAGCATTCTTCTCACCGAATGCTTTTTTTGTTTTTTCCGGGGGCTGTTTGCTATTTTGGCAAACAGCTTTACTTTTTTATTGCGCGAAATCGGTTGACATATCCTATAAATGATGATAAAATATCTTTTATATATAAACTATTTTTATAATATCAGGAGAACAAAAAATGAAGGTTAGCAAACTGCTCGGAGAGCGTTTTAAAGAAGCTCCGAAGGATTGTTCCATAGCAAGCCACGCGCTCATGATGCGCGGCGGTTATATGAAATACCTCTGCAACGGAAGCTATTCTCTTTTTATGCCCACAAAGCGCATAACAAAGAAAATTGAAAATATCATTCGCGAAGAAATGGACAGAATAGACGGTCAGGAAGTTCTTATGCCTGTTGTTATGCCTGCTACGATTTGGGAAGAATCGGGCAGATACACAAGCATCGGCAGCGAAATGGCTCGTTTCAAAGACAGAAGCGGCAACAACATGGTGCTCGGTATGACACATGAAGAAGCTGCTGTTCATCTCGCTCGCGACACAGCAAAATCATATGCTGATTTCCCGTTTATGATCTATCAGTTCCAGACAAAATTCCGCGATGAGCCTCGTTGCCGCGGCGGTCTTATCCGCGTTCGCGAATTTACTATGAAGGACGCATATTCTTTCCATACATCCCAGGAGGACTTGGAAGCGTACTATGACCTTTGCTACAAGGCATACGAAAGAATTTTTGCTCGCGTGGGTTCCAAAAATGTTATCGCCGTTAAATCCGACTCCGGCATGATGGGCGGTAAGATCTCCCACGAGTTCATGCTCCTCACAGAGATCGGTGAAGATACTCTCGTTATCTGCCCCGAATGTGGCTACAAAGCAAACATGGAAGCGGCAGACTGCATGGTAGAAAACGAAGCAGGCGAGATCGCGCCCATGACAAAGGTACACACACCCAACGCAAAAACTATCGAAGAAGTTGCAAAATATCTTTCCGTAAACGACAAGAACCTTTGCAAGGCTGTTGTTTACCAGAAGAATATGACAGACGAATATGTTGTAGTATTCGTTCGCGGCGACCTCGAAGTAAACGAAACAAAGCTCCGCAACTACCTCAAAGAAGAGATCCACCCCGGATTCATCACACTTGAAAGCGGTATCGTAGAAGGCTTCATCGGACCTGTTGGCTTGCCCAAGGGCACAACGGTTGTATTTGATGCTTCTCTCAAGGGCATCAACTCTCTCGTTTGCGGCGCAAACGAAGCAGATTACCACTGCACAGGATTTAATGTTGAACGCGACTACGGCAATGTTGAATATGTTGATGTTGCAAAAGCTTACGAAGGCGCTGTTTGCCCTGTATGCGGCAAGCATTCCATCAAGATAAGCCGCGGTATAGAAGTAGGTAACATCTTCCAGCTCGGTACAAAATACACAGAATCCATGGACATGACATACCTCGATGCAGACGGCATTGCAAAACACCCCATCATGGGTTGCTACGGCATCGGTATCGGCAGACTTGCAGCATCCATTTGCCAGGAAAGCCACGACGATTACGGTCCTATTTGGCCTATGTCCATCGCTCCTTGGCAGGTAGAAGTATGCAACCTTCGCCGCGATGACGAGAAAGTAAACGCAACGGCAGAAAGACTCTATGACGAACTTACAAGAGCAGGCGTAGAAGTTCTTTACGATGACAGAGATATCCGCCCCGGCGCTATGTTTGCCGATGCAGACCTTTTCGGTATTCCCGTTCGCGTTGTGGTAAGCCCCAAGACTTGCGACAGAAATGTTGTTGAAGTATCCTTCCGCGACAAGAGCTTCAAAGCTGATTTTGCTATCGACACAGCTGTTGAAGAGATCGCAAAACTTGTTAAAGCAGAACTTGCAAAATACAATATCTGACCTTATTTCCCCCATACCTTCGTATGGGGGAAGTGTTTTTAAAAGACAAGGAGAAAAAATATAATGAAGATAATGATTGCTTCCGATATACACGGTTCCGCGTTCTATTGCGAAAAGCTTTTGAACGCATACAAAGAAGAAAAAGCGGAGCGTTTGCTCTTGCTCGGCGATGTGCTCTATCACGGACCGCGCAACGATCTGCCCGATGAATATGCGCCCAAGAGCGTTATATCAATGCTCAATGCGATGAAGAACGAGATAATATGCGTTCGCGGCAACTGCGACACGGAAGTGGACCAGATGGTGCTCGATTTTCCCATAACATCGGAAAGTGCGGTAATATTCGACGGCAATATCAAGATTTTCGCGACACATGGTCATAAATTCAATAAGGATGCGCTCCCTCCGCTCTGTGAAGGCGATGTGCTCGTTTACGGTCATACTCATGTGCCGCTCGACGAGACGGTGAACGGTATAAGATGCCTCAACCCCGGCTCCGTGTCCATTCCCAAGGGCGGCAGCGGTCATGGATACATCATATACGAAAACGGCGAGTTTTCATATCGTCTTTTGGCATAAAAAGGGCGACCTTTTGGTCGCTCTTTTTATTTTAATCAAAATTTTCACCTTAAATAAGCTTTTATTGCAGATAAAGAAAAGCGTAAACGGTGGTCTCTTGACATATCGGCGAAATTGTGTTATCATAAACGAAAATAAATATCTTGCAGCGTGGACAAGGAAATCTCGGTGAAAATCCGTCGCAACAGCCATTACCGTAACTGGCGCAAGCCTCAAGTCGGAATGCTTGACGCGCTGTCTTACATGATACATCGGACGCTTTTGGGCAAATTGGAGAGCGCTGCCGTTTTTATAAAAAGTTCGTTTTCCGCAGTTTTGCTGCGGAATATTGTCGCAGATTTTTTACGGCGCGTTTTCGGAGCATTTGCTTCGGGGACGCGCTTTTTTGGCGAATACTTTTTCTCGGCTTTTGCCGTTTGAGCAGGGAAAGGGCAGTTTTGTATGTACTAAGATCTTTGTTTTAATATTAAAAATCAAGGAGAAAATACAATGAACAACAGAACAAAAAGAATAGCTTCTCTTGTGCTCGTTTTTGCGATGCTCATCTGCACAGTATTTGCATTTGCATCTTGCGGCGAAGTGAAGGATTATGTTTACGTAACGATAGCCGACGGTTCCGGCAACCTCGTTATGACACACGAAAAGGTGGAGCTTGACGATCTCACGATCAACGGCGCTCTTTCCGCGGCACACGATAAAAAATATAACGGCGGCGCATCCGCAGGTTATGCATCCGCAGACAGCGAATACGGCATGACGCTCACAAAACTTTGGGGCGTTGAAAACGGCGGTGCATACGGCTACTATGTAAACAACACAGCGGCTATGTCTTTGGGCGATGCTGTTAAAGCAGGCGACAATGTTTACGCTTTCATCTACCGAGATGCAACAACTTACGCAGACCAATATGCTTACTTCGATTCTTTCACGGCAGAAGCTAAAAAAGGCGACAAAGTAACTCTTACACTTTCTTATTTCACATATGACGAAAACTGGAGCCTCGTTACAATGGCGGCAGCGGGCGCAACTATCACTATTAACGGTGAACAGTCCGATATCGTTACAGGTGCAGACGGCAAAGCTGAGCTCACTTTCGACAAGAAGGGCGAATATGTTATCAGCGCTGTTTCTTCCGACGCTATCCTCACACCCGCAGTTTGCGTTGTTACTGTAAAATAATTAAACGATGAAAAAAATATTTTCTTTTTTCTTGTGTGTATTCATGGCGGCGATGTTTACGCTGCCGTGTGCCGCTCTTGAAGCGAGCGATCATATAAACGGCATAATCGCTTGCAAATCGAGTGAACTCGGCGCAAAAAACGCCGAAGAATGGGCAAAAAAGCTTGCCGACAGCGCAGGAACGGGCGTTGAATGGTATATAATGAGCCTTCATCAGCTTGACAGCAAAAAGTATGACTTTTCCGAATATGCCACCTCTCTTGCAAAATATTTGAGCGAGAAGAACATCAGCGGTACGGAAGGCATACGTTGTGCGCTTGGCTTTATTGCGGCAAATTGCGAGAGCATATATATAAACTATGCGGCGGATCGTTTTATCGGTTCGCAAGGCATAATGAGCTATATATGGGGTTTGCACCTTTTGAATAACGGCGCAAAAAGCTCTGTTTACACGTGCGAGAGTCTTGCCGAGGAGATAACGAAGATGCGTCTTGCGGACGGCGGATTTGCTCTCTCGGGCGAAAACGGAAACGCGGACGTTACGGCGATGGCGGTATGTGCGCTTGCTCCGTATTACGAAACTATGGAGAGCGTAAAAGAAACGATAGACGGCGCGATAAGTTTTCTTTCTTCATCTCAGGGAGAAAGCGGCGGATTTTTCAACTACGGTGTGGAAAACTGCGAAAGCGCGGCGCAAGTCGTTACAACTCTTTGTGCTTTGGGCATAGATCCGCAGACGGACGAAAGATTTATCAAAAACGGTGTAAGTGTTTTTGATGCGATGTGCGCTTACGCGCTCGAAAGCGGAGAATTTGAGCATACGAAAGGCGCAGGTGCCAGCAATATGGCTACGCAACAGGCGCTTTACGCGCTCATATCCGTCGAGCGTTTGCACGACGGCAAAGGTTCGTTTTTTATCTTTGACGAGCAAGTGGACGCTACCCCGAAAGGCTTCAAAGATGTAGTGTTTGAAAAAAATGTTGCATCGAATGAAGTCGATGAGGAAAAGGCGGACATAAAGACTATCGTTTGCGTAACGATAATTATTGCTTGTGCCATTGGCATAGCGATAACGGTATTTTTCCCTAAAAAGAAAAAGGAAGATATATGAAAATATCCTCTGCAAGGTGATTGCAGAGGATATTTTTTAATTTAACTAAACTTTTGTTGGTATGCCAAAAAGCTCGCAAAAGGTTTAGCTCGTAGTTTAGAGCCTTTGGCATATGGCTCAAATTTTATCAATGACAAAATTGTTGCGATGGGATACGTGTGGTAATACAAATGAATGTGTGTTTGAACCGAAGTTGTGGTGTTAATAGGCTTCATTTCAAAAAACGACAGCCATAAGTTAAAAGTTTGAGTCAGATATTGAGTGGCATCGGCGAGATTCCACGCACCTTGCGTGCGTGGGTAGCCGACATGATAAGGATCAAAGCCTTGATGAGGCTATCTCAAAGCGAGTAAAGCGAATGGCTTTTTTATCTTTTTGCAACTTTTTCTTTAAACAAGAAAAAGTTGAGTAAGGCTTTTGCAAGCTTTTCTTGCAGACCAAGAAAAGCGAAAACATCTTTAGTAAAGATCGTTCAAAAGGTTCGTATATCTGCCGTTGGCGACCAATATATGCCCCAAAAATTCTACGCCCATAAGAGAAAATGCGCGCTTTGCTTCATTTGTCGTGAACATATCATCGGGCGAGGGTATGAGCAGTCCCTGCGGATGATTGTGCGCCAATACGACCATGGAAGCCCTGTTTTCGAGCGTTATCTCGATAAGTCGGCGCATGGTAACGGCGGAGGAGTTCACGGAGCCTTCGTGGACTTTTACGCAGTCTATCTTTTTAAATTTATTATCCAGCAAAAGCAAAAACACCGTTTCTTTTGTCAAGCCGATAAATTTCGAAACGAAAAATTCGCCTATCTGCGGAAGCGTGGAAAGGATATCTCCTTCAGAATTGTTGGATTCCTCTATATATCTCTGAGCCAGCGCGGGAATGAGCTTTATAAGCGTTGCGGAATGTTCTTTTATGCCGTTTACGTCCATAAGCTCTTCGAATGTAGCATCGAAAACGGCGGAAAGCGAACCGAAACGATCTATCAGCGCGTGGGCGATCTCGTTCGTGTCTTTTTGCGGTATGGAATAGAAAAGCAAAAGCTCCAAAACATTATGCGGTTCGAAATTTGATAAGCCTTCCGCTAAAAATCTGTTTTTTGTGCGTTGTCTGTGTTGTTCGTGCATGATACGCTCCATAAAATTTTATGTTTAAATACATAATAACAGTATATCATATTATTTGCGTATATGCAACGGAGAAGCGGCGAATTTGCTCGTTCCGCGGCGAAAAACAGCGACGATATCCTCCCTTCGTCGGCGCGAAAAAACGCCGATATATCTTGAAAAAAAAGATGTATTGTGTTATCATAAAAATGTATAACTTTGCTTATTCGGAGTGCGAAAAATGAAAAAGATCAAAAAAGAAAAAAAGGGTATATTTGCGTATGTGCCTCTTTGGGCTATGATACTTTTCGGCTTGGGTATCGTGGCTTTTGCCGTTGAGCTAATCTCAAAGCACAGCATATTGCTTGCCAACTTCATAACGAACACTTCGGGCAGATTCTTTCGCGCGCTTCTTTCGTATATGACATATATCTTCCCGTTTTCAGTGGCTGAGTTCCTTTTGTGGTCCTCGCCGCTCTTGCTCGGCATAATAATATTTCTTGTTGTCAAAGCATCTTCCTCTTGGAAAACGCTTTCTCGGTTCGTTTCGGGCTTTTTGGCGATTTGTGTTACGATATACAGCCTTTTCGTTTTCACGATGGGAACGGCTTACTACGGCACGGGATTCGTCTCTAAAATGGGTATAGAGCGCCGCAATATCTCCGCAGAGGAACTTTATCAAACGGCAAAATTGCTCGTCGACCATGCCGCGGAATTTACGGACGAGGTCATGTATCCCGAAGGAACATATTCCTCCATGCCGTATACATTTAACGAGATGAGCAAAAAGGTAAACGAAGCCTACAAGAACCTTTGCGAAAAATACGACGGTGTGGACGATATCACAACGCGCGCAAAGCCCGTTATCCTCAGTCCGTTGTGGACATATACGCATATTTCGGGCGTTTATTCGTTTTTCACGGGCGAAGCAAACGTAAACACTAACTACCCCGATTTTGTCATGGCAAGTTCCATGGCACACGAGATGGCGCATCAGCGCGGCATCGTTACCGAGGACGAAGCGAATTTTGTCGCATTTTTGGTCTGCACGGGAAGCAACGATCCGTTCTTGCAATATGCAGGATATATGGAGATGTGCAATACATTTCTTTCAAGCCTCGCTTCCGCATCGAGCGAGCTTTACCTCAAACTTTGGTTGGAGATGCCCGAGGAGATAAGAAACGAATTTATTTCTTACAGCGCATTTTTCGACAAATATCGCGAAAATGTTGCTGCCGATGTTTCCGACAAGGTGAACAACACATATATCGAAAATCATAATCAGCCGGCAGGCGTAAAGAGCTATGGCTTGGTCGTTGACCTTGTCGTTTCTTATATGCTCTACGGCGAATGAGGTGCTTATGACTAAAAAGATCATAGGAGCGATATTGTCGGTTTGCTTTTTTATGATCGTTTGTATCGTGCCGTCGAGCGCACAGGGCGAGCGCGGATTTCGCGTTGCCGTCGTCATAGATTCAAGCGATATAAAAGGCTTTTCGCAAGAGAGCGGCACGCTCAGAGAATTTTTGAAGATATTGAAAAAGCACGAGGACGCAAGCGTTACTTTTTATTACGAAGCCGCAGATACGGCGCTTGACGGCGACCTTGCCGCCTCCTTGATGTATTTCAAGGTAAATGGTTTTCGCGTTGGTATATACGGCGCAGATGACCTCGCCGTGGCAAATTTCAATGATATTATAAAATATATGACGAAAAGCAAAACGCGGCTCGTCATTTGCGAGGATTCGCGTGCGAAGATACTTTCCGAATACGGCTACAGCGTTATGGAAAAGGCGGATATAACTTTATCTGCGGAGCAAAAGGACAGCATCTACGCGAACAAAGACACGGACACTACCGTCAAATTGGTGCTTTGCGAAGACACTCTGTACGATATAGAGCGCTTGGCGGAATATGCATATAAAAATTATATCTATGTTTACGGCACCGATGAGGGCACGAGATGACATCTCACTTATAAAAAATTTGTGAAAAGGAAAAAAGCTTTATGGAAAATTTACAGGGGACAAAAAGGATCCTCGTTGTGGAGGACGAAAGAAGCATAGCGCAGGTCTTGACGATCAATCTCAAGATGGCAGGCTATGCCTGCGATGTCGCAAGCGACGGCGAGGAGGGTTTGCGCTTGGCGCTGACGGGGGATTATGACCTTATCCTGCTCGATATAATGCTCCCAAAAAGAGACGGTTTTTCTATCTGCAAGGAAGTAAGAAAAACTCTCTCCACCCCTATAATCATGGTTACGGCAAAGGAGGAGGATCTTGACAAGATAATGGGTCTTGAGCTTGGCGCGGACGATTACGTTACGAAGCCTTTCTCCGTAAAAGTGCTTTTGGCGCGTATCAAGGCGAACATCCGACGCTCCTCGGGAGAGCTTGGCGAGGTCATCGAAGCAAGACCCGTGGAAAACGCGGACAGCGAAGACATCATCCGTATACGTGAACTCAAGATAGACACAAAAAACTTTATCGTAACGAAAAACGACAAAGAGATAGAGCTTTCCAAAAAGGAATATGAGGTGCTCGTATATCTTGCGACGCACGTCGGCGAGATGCTTTCGCGCGAGGATCTGCTTACGAAGGTATGGGGTTATGACGGCTTTTTGGGCGACCTTCGCACGGTCGATGTTACCATGTCGCGTTTGCGCTCCAAGATAGAGGAGAACCCGAGCGAACCCGAATATATCTTTACAAAGAGAACAAAGGGATATTACATACCCGCGTAAAAAAGAGGCTTTGATATGTACAAAAACCTGCATTTTAAGATAGTTGTTATCTTCGTTGTTTTTACGATAGTAATAATGACCGCGGTCGGCGCGATGATGTTGCAAAGCACGGTCGATTTTTATGCGGATGAGTTCGATATGCAGATGTCGGGCGCATTCGGCGACGACAGCGAGCTTTTGCTGGAGCTTATACGTGCATTCGACAGCGAAGATTATTATGAAAAGCAAAACGAGATATTGAAAGCTTACTCAAGCTCACTCGGTATAGATGCACACAGAAACTATTACGTTCTCAACGAGAACGGCGCGTTCCTTGCCGGTTCAGACGCGCACATAGGCGAAAAGCTCGAGATAACGCCTAATATAGTTTCCGCGATGAACGGCGAAGTGGGATGCGAAAGCAGGCTCTTTGCGGACTACATAGACTACGCCGTAAAGATATCCTACGGCGGCAAAACGAGCATGATCTACGTAAAAGATACGCAGGAGGAAGTGCGCTCGTTCACGATGATGATATTCCAGATGACCGTGCAGAGTATGCTCTTCGGTCTTTTGGTTGCTGTCGTGCTCTCATTCTTCCTTGCGCGCGCAATAACGGAGCCGATAAGAAAGCTTACCATCGGCGCACAGCGCATAGCGGACGGCGAATTTGAGCAGAGTATCGACGTAAGCGGCAACGATGAGATAGGCGCTCTTTCTGAAACTTTTTCGAACATGAAAGACGTGCTTAAAAACACACTTGACGAGATAAGCGGCGAAAGACAAAAATTCGAAACGCTTTTCTTGTATCTTAAAGATTCCGTCATTGTTTTCAGCAGATCGGGAAAGCTCATGCACATAAACAAGATGGCGAAAAAGCTTTTCGATTTCAACTCGCCCGATGCGGACGAAAAGATGAAACATTTCACGTTTTCTTCGATGATAAATCTTTTGCAGATAGATTACCGTGATGTTTCGATAAAATATAAAGAAAACAAAAATTACGTCGTGAACGATGTCATATATCGCGACAAAGCGCTCGATGTAACATTTGCGGATTTCAAATATTCCGAAAACGGCGAAACGATGCGCGGCATAATGTGCCTTTTGCACGATGTTACGGGCAGATATGAGCTTGATAAATCGCGCAGAGAGTTCGTTGCCGATGTTTCTCACGAGCTTCGCACACCGCTTACGGGCATCAAAGGTGCTGTTGAAACGGTGCTCGAGAACCCGACGCTCGATGACGAGATAAAAAATAATTTCCTCGAGATGGCGATAGAGGAATGTGATAGAATGACGCGAATAGTCGGCGATCTTTTGGTGCTTTCGCGCCTTGACAACAAGCGCACCTCTTGGAAAGTGGAAACTTTCGAGCTTGCACGCTTTATCGAGCATATTTACGATGTTATGAGTGCAGATGCGAGAGCGAGAGGACACAACTTTACAAAAGAATGTGAAAACGGCATACCGGATATAACAGCTGACAGAGAAAAGCTTCAGCAAGTTGTGATAAATATAGTTTCCAATGCCGTTAAATATACGCCCGAGGGTGGTAATATAGAAATAAAAGCGGCGGCTGAAAAAGATTTTGCCGTCATCACCGTTACGGACAACGGTGTCGGTATACCGAAAGAGGATCTGCCGAGGATATTCGAGCGCTTCTATCGCGTTGAAAAATCCAGAGCTTCCGATGCTGGCGGCACGGGACTCGGACTTGCCATCGCAAAAGAGATATTGGATGCTCACGGCGGCAATATCGAGATGGAGAGCGACGTCGGCAAGGGCACGAAGGTTACTATAAAGATACCCTACGATTGCAAACTTGAATTGCCTTAAAACAAAAACGAAAGAGGGGAGATAAGGCTTTGAAAAAGAAAATAATTTCGTATGCAAGCACTTTTTTGATATTTTGCTTGCTGGTAAGCCTTGTTTGTCTTACCTTTGTTTATATGTTTTCGTTCAAGACGAATAACGAACTTAAATTTAATGCGGACGATATGATAGCGCTTGAGCAGAATTTTGCCGCGGCAGGATATATCGACAGCGTAAGCAAGGAAAACATAATGCCCTCGTTCGTCGGAGTTTCGCTTGCCGACGGCGCTTCACGCTCGGGTGCATACGGCGGAGAGATTGCGGATAATATGTACAGGGATTGCTTCACCGTGGCAAGAGAATTTCTCGCTTACGGTACGATGCAGCCCATCTCCGAGGAGAGCGCAAGAAACCTTGTCCGCATGGCGAAGAACAACGGATTTTTATATATAAAATATTCTGCGGCATATCCGAAATCGATCATAGTGAGCCTGACGGACAAAAATATGTTCTTGCAGAGCCTTTCCGATGAATTTATAAAAGAGATATTTGTTTTTTATAACGATTATATCGGAGAAGTTTGCACTTTGGCGCTCTCGCATGGCGAAGAACACTATCTTTACACGGGTACTTTCGGATATCGTGAAAATTTTAACAAAAATATAGCAAGTGAATATAATAATGTTGAAGGAACCTTCGATTTCACTTTTGCTTCCGAGGAGGCAGACGATATATTCGTTTCCAAGGAGAGATTTGAAGATCTCATTTTTTCGGACACGATCATCCCGAAAGGAAGCGTAACGCTTCCGAAGGTCGGATTTGGCGAGCTTGGCGCAAAGTTTTTCGATGCGAGAGTATACGACAAGGTGCTTTCCGTGTTTACGCTCAACCCCGAAAAAGTTTCTGTTTTTACAGAGAATGACGGCACCGTCATCTATTACGAGGAGGGACAGAGCGTAAGGATAAGCGCTGATAGAAAGATAAAATATTCCGCCATCGGCAACGGCATAGACATAGGATCTGTCATCGGATATTATGTGGAAAATTACGAATATTCTTTGCAGGATAAGATAGGCGCAACGATTTTGATGGCGCAGGGTATAACAAAACTTGCCGGCATTTCGGAAAAAGCTTCCGTCAAGCTTTCGGGCATAGCATATGACGAGCAGGGCAACCTTACTATAACGTACTTTTTTGCTTACGACGGCATAGATATCTCGCACGGCGAAAGAGTGTTCTCCTTTACGATATCCGGCAATAGGATAAAAGAAGCTTCATGTGCGCTCTTTGATATATACGATATCGATGAGAGCGATACATTGCCGTCTGCGCTCTTGCAGATATGCGCCTATGTTTACGGTGCAAAAGAAAAAAGCGATATCATGCCGTGCTACTCATACAAAAACGAGGGAAGCGTTGCGGCGCAATATCACGCCTGCGTAAAAAGCAAGGAGGCTTTAAGATGAACGTAAAAAAGCTAAAGCTTGCGCTTATCTTGCTGTTGGTCGTGGCAAATGCCTTCTTTGCGGTGCTGATAGGCGTAAATTTCAGAAGTAAAAATTATTATGACGCGGAAACGATAAAAAACGCTTACCGTGCCATTGAAAACGGCAATATAAACGTGGCTTTCGGCATACTCGAAAGCAGACAGCAGAGCTTTTCCGTTTATATGAGCGAAAAAGAGATATCCTCCTGCGACGATATCCTTTCGCTTTACGGCGAGCGCGCTTCCTCCGACACCGCCGAGGACACGACGATAATATCCGACGGCGGAGTATTTCAATTCGGTCGCGGCGGCTCTTTCTTTTATAAATCCACGAATGATTACACGGAGCCGATGACGAACGCGGTATATTCCGATGTTTCCTCCGAAAGAAAAACTTTTTCGAACATGAAAAAGATCGTGCGAGAATTTTTAAAATTGAAAGAACTTTCAAAATGCGCTTCCAACAAAAAAAGTAAAGTTGATGTCGATGTGATATTGGAAAGCGTTTTTTATGAGGCGAGCACGGAAACGTATACTGTAACGGCATACCAAACTTTCAGCGGCGAAAAGATATCCGACAGCGGAATGATGCTCATCATCCATGACGGAAACGTAACGCGTGCTTCGGGCACATTCTCTTTTGTCTATCCCACAAAAAAGATATTTGCGGAGTGCATAGATGCGCTCAATATACTCTTTTTGGAGAAAGACCATTTCAAAGATGAAAAGCATAACGGCATCATCCTTTCGGATATAACGTATTTTTACAGCGTTTACGACAGTGCGGACGGAAAAAGATATTTTATACCCATGTGCCGTGTGTATTACAACAAGCAGGAATTGAGCGGAGTATACAATCTTGTTTCGCATAAAAGAGAAAGTTAAAAATTTCATAAGGAATTTGTTGTGTTAATCTTAATTTTATGATAGAATAAAACAGACGATGCTTTGAAAAAAATCAGACGTAGCTCAAAACAGACATTTATATTTGTATGATAAGACCTGAGGCTTGCTTTTTTGCAGGCAGGGACTATTTTTGAAAGGTATACATATGGAAAAGGTGATAATCGACGGCAGAGTAGCGCTTGAAGGAAAAATAGCGGTCAGCGGAATGAAAAACGCGGCTGTCGCCGTTCTGTTTGCGACGCTCCTTGTAGGTGATGTTTGCGTTATAGAAAATCTGCCCGATATAAGCGATGTAAAGATATCGATCGATATTATAGAGAGCCTTGGCGCAAGAGTGATAAGGCTCGGCGGAAACCGTGTTTCGATAGATTGTCGCGATGTGCGCGACGAGATGCCGCCAAGGGAACTTGCCAAAAAGATGCGCGCTTCGTATTATCTTTTGGGTGCGTATTTGGGTAGGTTCGGTCATGCTGCGATAGCGTACCCTGGCGGTTGCGATTTCGGCGTTCGCCCGATAGATCAGCATATAAAAGCTTTTGAAGCCCTCGGAGCCGAGGTCGATCTTTCCTGCGCGGAAAAGATAGAGGCAACGGCAAAAGACGGAAAGCTTTGCGGTACGGGAATATTTTTTGACTGTGTAACGGTCGGAGGTACGATAAACGCGATAATCGCCGCTGTTCTGGCAAACGGCACAACAGAGATAGAAAATGCGGCAAGAGAGCCGCATATAGTCGATCTTGTAAACTTTTTGAATCTTTGCGGCGCTTCCATCACGGGAGCAGGCACGGACACGATAAAGATAAGAGGCGTGGAGAGTTTACACGGTTGCACTCATTTTCTCGTTCCCGATATGATAGAGGCAGGCACTTTTATGATAGCGGCGGCGGCAACGAAGGGTATGCTCTATATCGAAAATGTCATCCCCAAGCATTTGGAAGCGATAAGCGCAAAGCTTACGGAGATGGGCGCTTATGTGGAAGAATTTGACGATGCCGTTATGGTATCCAGAAGCGGCGAGCTTTGCAAGACGAACATCCGCACGAAGCCTTACCCCGGTTTTCCGACGGATATGCACCCTCAGATGGCTACGCTCATGTGCATGGCGGAGGGAGAGAGCACTTTTGTTGACACGATATGGGATAATCGCTTCCGCTACGTGGAAGAATTAAAGCGCATGGGTGCAAACATAACGGTTGACGATAACAAGGCGATAATACAGGGAAGCACGAATTTTGTCGGCGCCAGAGTCCGCGCGGTCGATCTGCGTGCAGGTGCGGCTATGATAATCGCAGGCCTTGCCGCAAAGGGCAGGACGGAGATAGAAGATTTCTTCTATGTTGACCGAGGATATGACAATATAGTTGAAAAGCTTCGCGCCGTAGGTGCAAAAATAAGTAAAGTAACAGAATAAATATAGAGGGATTTTTAAAAATCCCTTTATTTTATTTTTAATATATGATACAATAAAAGTATAAACGAAAATTTTATTATAGGAGAAACTCATGGCTATATCTTATGAAAAAAGCAGTGTAAACTTTGTTCCTGCCAAACCTCTTACAAGCCGTTTCGTTGCCCCTTGGGACACAAGCGGTTGGTATTACGTAAGCCCCAATTTTGATATCGGCTCCAAGCTTTATTCCAACAGCGACGATGTTGTTGCCGCTCTTCCCGAAAAATATATCGGCGCAGACCAGGTCGTAACATTCAACTCGTTCGCGGACGGATTTGACGATAAACAGGAGGTAGATTTCTTTGCTGAACGTGATATAACGGTATTCGTTGCGTTCGATGCAAAAAATATCCCCGAATATGCTTCCGAATGGAACGCAACAGGCGATGTTATGACATCCTCCAAGGGCGTTGAATATGCTATCTATTCCAAAGATTTCGCAGAGGGCGTTCACGTGAATGTCCCCGGCATCAAGGGCGAGAGCAACCATTTTTCCGTTTTTGTTCTTCCCAAAGAATATGAGATCGGCACAACACCCGTTCCCGAAACGGTCATCGCAAAAAATATCCCTGCTCCTTACAAAAAGAGAACATATAAAAACTATATCACAGATGTATTCAACGGCGAAGCTATCGGTGCTGAATATGATGTTTGCGGCGATGTTAAACTCGTTGCTCGTGAAGAAGAAAACAGAGATAAATTCGCTATGCTTTGCGGCGAAGCTTCCATTGCTCGCGCTATCGACGGTACAGACAGAATTATCGCAAGCGCAAAGATAAACATCGGCGAAGAAGGTGCGGCTTCCTTCACTATCATCGGTGAAAACGGCGCACTTTGCAAAGTATCCTTCGAAAACGGCAAGATACTTTCTCTCGGTGCCAAGATTGGCACGTATGAAAACGGCGCTGACGTTGCCCTCCGCATCGTTTACAACGGTGAAAAGGGTTGCGCCGACTTGTTCGTAAATTGCCGCAAGGCTCTTACGGCAGGCTGCGGCACAGGCAACGCAAAAGCTGTAAGATTTGCAACAACGAGCGGCAGTGCAAGCATCGACAACCTCGTTGTTTCCGATGATGCCGAGATCTACGTTGTAAACGACGATTTCGAACACATCACAGAGCGCGTAACGGCAAAGAGCAACAACGCGGAAGTTACGGTTGAAGCATATCCTTTCAAGGATTCCAAAGCGTTCAAGATCGCTTCCAAGGACGAAAACGCCGCTTCCATGGCGTACACATTCGCTCCTGTTTCAGGTGTTGTAAGCGTTGAATCTCTTCTCGTTGCAAATTCCGAAGAATTTTGCTTCGCGCCCGAATTGACAGACAAAAACGGCACTCCTGCCGTAAGAATAGCGCTCTTCGCAAATAACCTTTATGCTTCAAACGGCGATGAATTCGTTCGTATATTCGGCGGACTTTGCGAATTCCACTATTTCCCCTGCAAGAATGCCATCAATATCAAAGTTACCGTTGACACGGAAAAGGGCACATACGATCTTATGGTAGACGGCGCTTACCGCGCAAAGGGCTTCAAGCTCATGAACCCTGTTTCCGATATCTGCAACGCTGTTTATTCCGCAGGCAAAGACGGTCTTACGCTCATGCGTATCCGCGTTTACGATGATGTTGACTTCACAAGAGGCATGATCCCCAACGCGCCTGTATTCGATGTAACAAAAGCGCCCTACAACGCTATCGGCGACGGCAAGACGCTCGAAACAGCAAAAGTACAGCAGGCTATCAATGATGCCGCATTCACAGGCGGTACGGTACTTCTTCCTCGCGGCACGTTCTTCACGGGCGAGCTTTTCCTTGCCAGCGACATGACTCTCTGGGTAGACAGAGATGCAACTATCCTCGGCACACATGATCACGGCGAATATCCTCTTATGGAGCCGGGCACGAGCCTTTGCGCTGTTCGTCAGCTTGGCAGAAGCCTTGTTTACGGCGAAAATGTTTCCAACGTGCGTGTTACGGGCGGCGGTATGCTCGACGGAAACGGCACATATCGTTTCAAGATGAACGACCCCATCTCCGAAAAGAGAGTTGAAGATTGCCGTCCCGACCTTTGCTATATCACATATTCCAAAGATATCGTTATCGAGAACATCAACTTCAAGAGCCCCGGCTTCTGGACAGTTGTTCCGCTTTCTTCACACAACATCATCATGCACCACCTCAACCTCGATTGCCTCAATACGCCTAACCGCGACGGTATCGACCCTGTTGACTGCCATGATATGACTATCTACTCCTGCAATGTAATGGCAGGCGACGATGGTCTCTGCTTCAAGAGCTCCGACCCCTACGGCTGCGAAAACATCGATGTTTACGATATGATGATCCAGAGCCTTGCTTCAGGTATCAAATTCGGTACAGATACATATTACAGCCTTAAAAATACTCACGTTCGTGATTGCTTCGTTAAGAATGTAAACAGATGCGGCGTTTCCCTTGAAAGTGTTGACGGCGCAGACGTTGAAAACGTAGTATTCGAACGTATCAGCATGACAGACGTAGGCGCCCCCGTTTACATCACTGTCGGCGACAGAAAGAGATGCCCCAGAGGCGGCGCAGAACCTCGCCTCGGTCATATCGACGGCGTAACATTCAGCGAGCTTCGCTTTGAACATTACTATCCGTTCAGCCATACAAAGCACGTTCGCGAAGTAATGGCTATCGGTCAGTATGACAACGCAAGCATCGACAACGTAACATTCAAAGATTGCTACTTTGTTCTTCCCGGCGGCGCGCAGACTATCCCCGGCGAACCCAAGGTAATAGACAACCGCTATCCCGAATACGACAGACACGGCGCTTCCACAGGACACGCTTTTACGGTCAAATACGCAAACAACTTCCGCGTTGAAAACTGCGAGATCAAGCTCGAAGAGCCTGATGTAAGACCTCAGATCGCATTCTACGAATACGGCAAATAATATACAAAAAAACGCACCGTAAGGTGCGTTTTTTTTTTCCTCCTTAATTAAGCTTTTCTCGGTCGATCAGCGAGATAGCACCTTCTGCCATACAAACACTTTGTTGTTTCATCGTAAAGAATGTGTCATGGATGAAATTTGAACCAAGCGAAACTTGCTTTTGCCATGTTGAATATATGAGGCGATGGATAATTGTGTAGATGTTACAATAAAATTTTGAAATCGTTTTAATATATTGACAAAATGTGAACGATGTGATAGAATACCCACAAAATAAGCAAACGGAAAGGTCTGTATTTTTATGAAATTCAAACGAATATTAGCATCGCTTATGACGGCTGCAACAGTGTTAAGTTTTGCGGCTTGCAGTGGCACGGGAACTAGCAACACAGGATCGACAGGCGGCACCGACGGCACGAGCTCCTCCGACATTTCGACCATAGTTGAGCAGGTATTGGCAACGGAAGCCGTAAAGAAAGACGATCCCATTTTATTGCCTCTCGATGAGATAGCAAACGCTGTTTCCATTGAAGCAAAGCCCATAACGAGCACGCTCGAGATACCGCTTTTGGTCATCCTTGCGAACTTTGATGCGGACGGCGACGGCGAAAATGACTGGGACGAAACGAATCCCTCAAAGCTTTACAGCGATAAAACGCAGAAATATTACGGCGAACAGTGGGCAGGTTCCGATATCTCTGAGCATTACGAACTTTATTTCGGCGGCGAATATTCTCTTACGAATTTTTATGAGGAAATGACGATGGGCGCGTTCAAATATGTTCCCATTCCTTTTGACGTCGTTCCCGAAGGTTCACCCTTCAAGGACGGCATCATAGAAGTTACGGTAAGTATGCCTCATCCTTCAGCTTCCGGCTTGGCAGGCGAATCTATCACAGCTGTATTTGAAGCGACAGACCCTTATATAGATTATTCCAAATATGACACGAACAAAAACGGTAAGATCGATGCAACGGAACTTGGCGTTGTTATCCTCAACCCCGGTATGGACAAAGCGTACGGCACCAATACCATGGGCGGCAGACATTATTTCCAAGTTCACGGAACATCCCAGAGCTTGAACGCAAAAATGGACGGCGTAACATTCTCTAAAGTTTCCAACATCGGCGAATACGGCAAGGGCGCAACAGACATTATGCAGATAGGCACAGCCGCGCACGAGCTTGCTCACAACCTCGGTGCAGAGGACCTTTACGACACGAACAGAAACGGTCATGGCGGTCAGACTATCACGGGTTGGCCCCGTGCATACAATTTCTCTCTTGAATCCAACGGCAACCATGTTTCCAACGGTAAGATGCCCACATACCTTGACCCTTACCACAGGATTTTCCTCGGTTGGGCAGAAGAAGTCGTTGTTGAGGACGGCGTTTACACTATCCATTCGACAGTTTCCGACAAATACACGGTTCTTCGCGTAAACACGCCCGACCCCGGCGAATATTACCTTATCGAAGTTCGCTTGAAAGAAAGCTTTGAAGCGAATCTTACAGGCGGCGATTCCAAGGGCGGTATCATGGTTTGGCACATAGACCAGGACCTTTGCAACAGATATTTTGAAGAAGGCAGTGCTTCCACATCGACTATGCTCAACGGCAAGCGCCATGACCCTGCAATCGTTCCGCTCTTTAGAGTGGGATATGACGCAAACGGTCGCTATATGAAAGATACGGCACCGAAAGATCCTTTCTACTATTACGACGAAAATGACCTTTCCAAAGCTGTCTTCGATTCGGGCAATTTCCGTTCCGTAACAAACGGCACACAGTCCCTTAACTCTTACCCCAAATCTTGGGAAGGCAAGCAGAATTATAACCTCCACATCGAAGTGCTTAGCGCTCCCGGTGAAGCGATGACTATCAAGATAACATCGGGCACAAAGGATTATCTCCCTAACCTCGGCGCTATCTGCGACGAAAAAACGCACGATACTTTGACGATAAAGGGTGAGATCTCCTCCTGGAACGCAGCTGAATACATAGCTTCCGCTATCGCTATCTCCAAGAGCGAGGATTTTTCCGAAGCATATGTGGCGAAGAATGCTGTTTTGTCCGACGATGGAGATTTTTTCTCCGTAACATTCGATGGTTTGGACCCCGAAACACAGTATTACTACAAGGCTTATATGCAGACAACAAATGGCTACGTTGAGGCGACAGGCGTTACAAAAACGAATTCCGCTCCCAAGGAAAAGACGGAAATAAGCGTAACGCTCTTTGGCGATACGACAACCGACAAGGGCTATTCCATCAAAGCAAAATACGGTTCTGCGCTCAAGATACCCTCCGGCTGGCTCAAGAGCTTGAACAGCAAGCACGCAGGATATGTTATCGAAAACTGGTACTATGACGCGGAATTTACAAAGCCTTATGACATGAACGCTATCATCGAAAAAGGCACGGAAGATTTCTCTCTCTACGCAAAATGGGTAGAAGAATAAACAAATATTAAAAGCATGATCGGCAGAGGGTTTTCTCTGCCGATTTTTTTTAATTAAAAATTTTGATCTATATAATCTTTTCTTTGCCTGCAAGAAAAGCTGGCAAAAGAAGCAGAAAAACTTGCAGGTTTACCGCTTGGGGAGAGCTGCATCAAAAATAATGGCTGTATGCGATTGTCTCGAATTTTATCTATGACATGACACAATTTTACACTCGAATAACAACGCATTTGTAGGGCGAGGGCTTGCTCTTGTCGCAAAGCCTTCTCCGGTGTGATAAGGTGGCAACCGAAGGTTGACGGATGAGGTGTTTTCTCGAAGACCAAGAAAAATTTATTAAAGTGAAAAAAAACAAAGCCTGTCCGAGGGGGACAGGCTTTTTGAATATATTCAAGTAAGTTGATGATAAAATTCGAGCGTGGGGAAGCTTCGTTCGAGGTGGCAAAGCAGATATTTTTCGCAAAGGACAGAAAAATCGTGCAACGCATCTTCTTCGAGCGAGAAAGAGAATATCCTCTCTTGCGGCGCGGAAAGCGCATATATCACTGCGGAAAATACGCTCGGTGAGACCTGCACTATAAGATGCGCGTTGGCATAGATACCCTCTGCCTCGTTTACCTTTTTTGCCTCATCGCTGTAAAATATCTCGCGTGCGTGGTAACATTCCTCACAAAGGAATATGCCGTTTGCTATGTCGAAAAAATATGTCGGCAGCGGCGCTTTACCGCATACATCACACCCCGAAAGGCGCGGCAAAAAGCCTGCGTAGCAGACTGCGCGAAGCTCAAATACCGCTTTGATGAGCGGCAGAGGCTTTTTGTTTTTCGCTATCGCAAAAAGCGTGTTGAGCGTCAGGCGCAAAAGCTTTGCTTCGTCTGTGTTTTCCGTGGATATATCTCGCGCTACCTCGGCGACATATCCTGCCAGAGCGGAGCCTTCCAAAGTGTTACGCAGATCGAAGAAGCCCTCTATAAGCGAGCCGTCGTTGATATAGAACACTTCGGACGTTTTACGCAGGACAAATTCCGAATAGCAGAACATTTGCGTGGAAACGAAAAAAGGACTTTTCATCTTCTTTGCTCCGCGAGCAAACACGGATATCCTGCCATGCTCCGCGGTCAGCACCGTGAGCATCTTATCGAAATCACCCACGGGGGTTTCGCGCAGAACGAGTCCCTTTACCGTTATAAGCATATTATGCTCCTTTTATCAGTTCTCGTCTTTAAAGCCGAAGTTGGCAATAGCCGCGTTCTGTTCGCGCCAATTTTCTTTTACTTTTACCCAAAGATCAAGGAATACTTTGATGCCGAATATTTTTTCCATATCTTCGCGAGCCATCGTGCCGATGCGCTTGAGCATATCGCCGTGCTTACCGATGATGATGGGTTTGTGAGATTCTTTTTCGCAGAATATTTCGGCGCGTATCTTTATGAGTTTGGAGCTTTCTTCGAAAGATTCGATAACGACAGCAACACCGTGGGGAATCTCCTCGGAGAGCAAGCGAAGGATCTTTTCACGGATCATCTCGGCAGCCATAGCGCGTTCGGGCTGGTCTGTACAGATATCTTCGGGGAAGAACCAGGGGCTTTCGTTGGAATATTTGGAAAGTTCGTCAACGATAGCGTCAACACCTTCATTATTCTTTGCGGAGATCGGAACTACGGCGTCAAATTCGCGCTCTGCGGAATAGCGGATGATAGTTTCGGCGATCTCTGTTGCGTTGCTCACGTCTGTCTTATTGATAACGAGGATGAGAGGTGTGGAAGCATCTACTTTTTTCATGATGCTCTTTTCAACTTCGCCAACGCGGTTGCCGCTCTCTACAACAAGGATAACAGCGTCAACGTCGCCGATAGCGCCGTTTGCTTCTTTTACCATGTAGGAGCCGAGCTTATCCTGGGGGCGGTGGATACCGGGAGTATCAAGAAAAACAAACTGTGTTTCGTCTTTCGTAAGGATACCCGTTATTCTCGTACGAGTAGTCTGAGGTTTGGGGGAAACGATAGCTACCTTCTGACCGAGGATAGCGTTGAGGAGAGTGGATTTACCTGTGTTAGGTCTGCCGACGATAGCGGCAAATATTGTTTTCTGCATATTTTTGATTCCTTATCTTTAAAAATGTATTTATGTTTGTTTAGTCTCTTGTAAGTCCGATGGAAGAAAGGACTTCTTCCTGTGTTTCGTTCATGTATTTTTCGTCTTCCTCGCTCGTTTCGTGGTCATAACCCAAAAGATGGAGCGTGGAATGAACGGCGAGGAAGCATACTTCGCGGAAGATGCTGTGGCCGTATTCATTGGCCTGCTCAACGGCTTTTTCCGTTGAGATGATGATATCGCCGAGCATTACGGAGTTTGTGGCAACATCGACTTCGCCCTCAAATCCGTTTTCCCACATGGGGAAAGAGAGGACGTCCGTGGGGCGGTCCTTGCCGCGATATTCCTTGTTGAGCTTGTGTATCTTTCTGTTGTTCACGAAAGTTACGGAGACTTCGGCGTTTTTGGAAAATTTCTCGTGTGCGAGCGTTGCTTTTATTGCTTTTTTCACGAGATAATGTGTCTGAAAGCCTATCTTATATCTTTTTTGGTCATTTGTGAAGTAAACGGTAGTTTTCATTGTCTGTTCCTCTTGTTCAATAACTTATAGCGTTCGTTTTTACTTTTTTCCTTTTCCGCGTCAAGCTTTTCCTTGTTGGCACGTTCGTATCTGTCATAAGCCATGACTATCTGCTGGACGAGCTTGTGGCGAACTACGTCGCGCTCGTTAAATTCATGGATGGCAATGTCATCTATGCCGCGCAATATCTTCATAGCCTCGACAAGACCGCTTTTTTTGCCGTAAGGAAGGTCTACCTGAGTAACGTCGCCCGTGATGATGGCGCGGCTTCCCGAGCCGAGTCGGGTAAGGAACATCTTCATCTGTTCGGGTGTGGTGTTCTGTGCTTCGTCGAGGATGATGAAAGAATCGTCGAGCGTTCTGCCTCGCATATAAGCAAGGGGCGCTATCTCTATGGAGCCGCGCTCGATAAACTTTTGGTATGTTTCCGCGCCGAACATCTCAAAAAGAGCATCGTAAAGAGGGCGGAGATAAGGGTCTATCTTCATCTGAAGATCGCCGGGCAAAAAGCCGAGCTTTTCGCCTGCTTCAACAGCGGGGCGCGTGAGGATTATGCGCGATACTTCTTTGTTGCGGAACGCCGTAGAAGCCGCGGCGACCGCAAGGAACGTTTTACCCGTGCCGGCAGGACCGACACCGAAAACGATGGTATTTTTCTTTATAAGGTCGATATATTTTTTCTGACCCATGGTGCGTGCTTTTATCGGTTTGCCCTGTGTCGTAACGCAGATGCAATCGTCGCCGAAGCGTTCGAGTTTTTCGCCGCTTCTTATCGTTCCGATGATATAATCGACAGTTTGATCGGTTATCTCGTTGCCGCGCTCTGCAACGCCTTTGAGATATTCGAGCACGCTGTATGCGTGTTCAACGGCTTCCTCGTCCTCGGCACGCACGACTATTGCATCCCCGAGAGTTTTTTCGGTCTTTCTGTTGGTTATGGAAACACCGAACGCTTTTTCTATCATGGCGGTGTTTGCATCGAAATTACCGAAGATATTGGCTGTTTGCTCCATTGTGTCTGTAAGAAGAACTTTTTCGTTCATTAAAAGATCTACCTCCGAGCGGTTTCTATTTTTACCTCTTGCGCTATATCGAGTATACATTCGACATCCAAAGAAAGTTTGAGTTCGTTCTCGTTTTCTTCGAGGGTCATCCTGCGCGAGAGTATCTCTGCGCCGAAAAGCACGTCTTCGCTTTGCTTTTCGATATCGGAGAGGGCTTTTTCGTAAGCCTTGTCGCGAGAGAGCGTAACGGTCGCTTCCTCGTACTCCGTGTATGTTTCGGTAACTATGAATATCGGCAACTCGATAATGCCAAAGAGAAATAATTTTCTTTCATTTACTATTGTATCATATTTTTCATAAGGAATGTTAATTTTTTTTGAAAGATTAAGCGTTTTTGAGAAAAATTTTATATTTTTTTGCTCTTTTTGCTCGCCCGTTGCCCTTTTTACGGTCTGAACGATGGGAATTTCGCTCTCAAACAACAGTCCGACCCTGCCAAAGACCTTGCCGCGCGCCCTTACAAGGCGATATCCGACAGCGTTTGAATCGATTATTCCCGATATCAAAAGTTCGCCCTTTTTCACTGTTTGCAAAGGTTTTCTTACGGATACGCCGCCGATGACCTCTATGCGCTCTATCTGCGCGTCATATACGGAAACGAGGTTTGAGGGCGAAGTGTCTGTGTCTGTTTTGTCGTCATCCGTGCTTTCGTGTATCACGACGGTTGCGACGGTGCCTTTCATGTTTATCGACATGAAAGAGATATCACCCTTTTCGAGTATTATCCTATCGCATATCCGCCGTGTATCGAGGCTCTTTGAAAAAGCGCCGAGGCGAAAGCCGTATGCATCGAGTCGCTCCAATATCTCACTTTCGGTGATGTTGACGTTGCCCGTAATATTTATATCCCAAACGAAAAGGGAGGAGAGCGAAACGGAAAGCGCGAAGATGAGCATACCGATGAACATCCCCAAGCGAAGCCTGTATCTCCCCAAAACGGCAAAAAAGCCGACTTCGCTCGCCCTTTCGCCGAAGATGAATTTTCCGCCGCATTTTGCGATATATGCGCGAAAACCTCTTTTCGTAAGACAGAGGGTATAGGAATCGTTTTTCTCTTTCGTCTTGCCGAACGGTATTCCGTTTGTGATAAGTACATTGAGCACGTTTTTAAGCTTATCGCACGGGACGTTGAGAAGATATGCGCCGAAGATAAATCGTGAAAGTTTGCTCATTTGTCGCTCCTTTTTAAAGTTAAATAAATTCTATACAGCATATCTTGCCCGAAAGCAACAGTTTGCCGTCGCCCGAAAACGAGATCGAAAGCTTTTTGCCCCTTATTTTTACGTTGCAGGAGGCTGTTGCCACGGTGGCTTGCTCCTCGGAATATTCCTCTATACGCTTGCAACCGCCCAAAAGAAGCTCGTATCGGTCAACACATTCGATGGTCATCTTCGGCGCGATGCCCGATATCGCTTTTGCGACGAAAAAGCTTTTTTCTTTTTTGTCGGCGGTGTTTTTGTTGTTTTTCATGTTTGTTTTCTCCCGTATGGATATAGAAAAAATATTTGGCATATCTATTTTTATGTAAAGGGGGCTTGGAATGATGACAAAAAAAGAGCGTATTTTAAGAGCGGCGATGATATTTATTTGCATATCGTGCGTTGCTTTTTCTCTTGCGGAGCCGCAGATATCATCAAAAGAAACGCTTTATGCGTTGTCGCTTTGCGCGGAGAGGATAGTGCCGAGCCTGTTTTTGTTTACGGTCGCTTCGAAATTGCTTATACAATGCGGCGGTGCGGGTATCTTTGCGCGTTTTTTCGGTGGTATTTTCGAAAAGCTTTTTCATGTATCGGGCGAGAGCGCCGCAGCTATGATATTGGGCATGATATCCGGATATCCCATGGGTGCCGTTGCACTTGCGGAGCTTGTGTCGAGCGGCAGAGCCGAAAAGAGCGAAGCGGAAAGCATTTTACCTTTTATAACAGCGGCTTCTCCCGGATTTTTGATAGGCAGCGTGGGAAGTGCGATGTTCGATTCCAAAGAGTATGGCGCATTGCTTTTGCTCTCGCAGGTAATATCGGGTTTTTTGCTGTTGTTTTTGACGCGCGGCTCTCGCCGTTTGACAATTTCAAGGATGATGGGAGAGCAGGAGAGTTTTTCTCCGTTTTCGGCGCTGACCTCGGCGATAAAAGAGAGCGGTCAGGCGGTCATCACGGTATGCTCATTTGTAACATTTTTTTGCGTTTTTTCAAAGATGGCGAGCGTTCTTTTGCCGATATCGGGCGCTTTGGGCGCGATGATAAACGGAATATTCGAAATAAGCGGAGGATTTTTCGCTCTTTCTGAAAGCGGCGCAGGACTTATCGAAAGATATTTTTACGGTGGAGCCATGCTCGGTTTTTCGGGTGTGTCGGTGCTTATGCAGACGGCAAGCGTCGTTTGCGAGAGCGGCTTGAGCATGAAAACTTACCTCAAAGGAAAGGCGGCGCAAGCGATGACTTGCGGATGTATCTCTCTTGTTTTCGGCGTGCTTTACGAAAAGGGATTAACGACAGCGACGTTTGGCTTGTTCGGAAACGATGGCGCAAAATGGATGTGCCGCATTGAATTTGGCGTGATTTTCGTTTTGATTTTTGCCGTAACCGCCGTTTTTGCGGCTCTCGGAGCGAAAATATTAAGCTTTTTTTCAAAAAAACAAGAAAATTTTCAAAAAACTGTGGAAAAAAAGCGTTAGGTGATTTATACTATATATATAGAACTATAAAAGGGCGAGCTATGCCTTTTGGCTTTGACCCTTGTAAGAAATGACGGAGGAAATAATATGCCAAAGCGCCTTATAGACGATGATCTGGAGCACGTATGCGCGTTCTGCGAATATGGTACACCGCTTCCTGCCGATTTGGAAGGCAACGTTTTTGTTTTGTGCAAAAAGCTTGGGGCGGTCGTGCGCGATACGCACATTTGCCGCCGTTTCAGTTATGATCCGCTCAAGCGAGAGCCGGGCGGTACAAAGGTGCTTCCCAAAACGGAAGCGGAAAATAAAGAATAACTTTAAACTGCGATATGGAAAACATAAAAGAAAATACAAAATTTGCGGCTGCTGTCCGCACACTTGAATTTGACAAGATACGCGAAAGGTTGGCGTATCATGCTCCCACGGAAGGCGCAAAGGCGTTGGCAAGAGAGCTTATGCCCGTAACGTCCGTTATGATGATAAAAAAGATGCTTGCGGAGACGGACGCGGCGTATTCTTCGCTCGTTGCAAAGGGTATGCCTCCCTTTGGCGGTGTGAGCGATATAACGGACGCGGTAGACCGCGCGGAACGCGACGCTTCTTTGACGCTTTCTGAACTTTTGGCGATAGCGAGAGTGCTTTCCGCTACGCGCGCCCTAAAGGAATATAACAGCTTTGACCACAAGGACGAAGTTACGGCGCTTGACGATCATTTTATTCGCCTTGTGCCCCAAAAACACCTTGAAGACGAGATAAACAAAGCGATAATCAGCCCCGAAGCGCTTGCAGATACCGCTTCGGACGAGCTTTACAATATCCGCCGCAAGATGCGCTCGGCAGAGAACCGCGTTCGCGAGAATTTGCAAAAATACGTTACGGGCGGAACATATTCAAAATATCTGCAAGATCAGATAATCACGATGCGAGACGGAAGATATGTTATCCCCGTCAAGCTCGAATACAGAAACGAGATAAAAGGTCTTGTCCATGACACATCAGCTTCAGGCTCCACACTCTTTATAGAGCCGATGAATGTTGTAGAGGCGAACAACGAGCTTCGTATGCTCGAGGGAAAAGAAAAGGACGAGATAGAGCGTATCATAATGATACTTTCCGCAAAAGTCGGCGCTGTTTCGGGTTGCATCAAAGCAAACTACGATATCATAACCGAGCTTGCGTTCATATTTGCAAAAGCGCAGCTCTCTTTCTCATACAACGGCATGAGCCCCAAGATAACGGAGGCAAGAGAGATAAACCTTATCTCCGCTCGCCATCCGCTCCTCAAAAAGGAGACTGTCGTTCCCACGACGGTGAGCCTTGGCAAAGATTTTGACACGCTCATCATCACCGGTCCCAACACGGGCGGTAAGACGGTAACGCTCAAAACGCTTGGCTTGTTCGCCCTCATGACTCAGGCGGGATTGCATATTCCCGCAAACGAAGGCTCTACCATGTGCATATTCGACGAGATACTCGCCGATATCGGCGA
>CAZERM010000005.1:0-16610 GCA_964514555.1 uncultured Lachnospiraceae bacterium
CTATTTATAGTTTCCTATGTATAGTCCCATTATGGTTTCAAAAAAATATAAGCTGTCTATAATAGACAGGTAATAATTATACCAAGAGGTGAAAAATATGTCCTTTTCTCTTAAAGGCATTCATGTTCCGCACAGGAAGAATACCGCGCAGATGGCTGCCGTAAGGATGAACGTGCCGAAAACGGTAGTTCTCCCCATGTCGATGCATATCGGCAAGCCTTCCTTACCGACGGTGAAAGTCGGCGAGCATGTCGATGTCGGCACGCTCATCGGCGAGCAGAACGGCGCCGTTTCCTCGCCCATATATTCAAGCGTTTCGGGAACCGTCAAAAAGATAGACAAGACACTTCTCGCAAACGGAAGTTTTACACCATCCGTTATCATCGAATCCGACGGACTGCAAACGAATGACCCCGGCATAACCCCTCCCTCTGTTTCATGCAAAGCGGAGCTTGTTGATGCCATACAAAAGAGCGGCATAGTCGGTCTTGGCGGTGCGGGATTTCCGACATACATCAAATTCAACGTAAAAGATGTTTCCGTTATAGAGGAACTTATCATCAACGGTGCGGAATGTGAGCCTTATATCACGAGCGACACACGCACGATGATCGACGAAGCTGACGATATCGCCTTTGCTGTCTCTCTTATGAAAAAGCACCTCGGAATAAAGAAGATTATCATAGGCATAGAAGCCAATAAAAAAAGCGCAATCGCCAAAATGAAAGTGGTCGCCGCGAATATAGACGGAGCCGAAGTAAAAATTTTGCCGAGCATCTATCCCCAGGGCGGCGAAAAAGTGCTCATCTATCACACCACGGGCAAGGTAGTTCCTGCCGGAAAATTGCCGATAGATGTCGGTTGCATCGTTTGCAACTGCACAACGATGGCGGCGATAGCCAAATTTGTCAAAACAGGTATGCCTTTGGTCGAAAAATGCATAACCGTTGACGGGAGCGCGGTAAAAGAACCAAAAAACGTCATAGTCCCCATCGGCACTTCGATGGCAGATGTTTTTGAATTTTGCGGCGGCTTTAGATCGGAGCCTAAAAAGATACTCTACGGTGGACCGATGATGGGAATATCCGTTGCAAGCATGGATTCCCCCATACTCAAAAACACGAACGCAGTGCTTGCGTTCAGCGAAAAAGATGCGCTCCGCCCCAAGACGACGCAGTGCATCCATTGCGGTATGTGCGTTTCGCACTGCCCTTTCTCTCTTTCCCCTGTCGGCATAGCGAAAGCATATAAAAACGGCAACGCAGAGGAGCTTAAACGCCTCCGTGTAGATATCTGCATGGAATGCGGCTGTTGCTCTTACATCTGCCCTGCGAAACGCCCTCTTGCGGAGACAAATAAACTTGCAAAAAATATGCTTCGCGAATATAACGAAAAGCAAAAGGAGATGAAAAAATGAACGATCTTCATATTTCGGCTTCACCGCATATATACAGCAAGCGCACGACACAGAACATAATGCTCGATGTTTTGATAGCGCTCTTGCCCACTTCCGTTGTGGGTATATTGATATTCGGTATAAGAGCGCTCGCGGTCATCGCGGTCTGCGTGATCTCCGCCGTGATATCCGAATTTATTTTCAATAAGATATGCAAAAAAGATAATACGATAGGCGACCTCAGCGCTGCTGTTACGGGGCTTTTGCTTGCGCTCAATCTCCCCTCCAATATTCCGCTTTGGCAGGGCGCTGTCGGCACGGTATTTGCAATAGTAGTTGTAAAATGCCTCTTCGGCGGCATCGGTCAAAACTTTGCAAACCCTGCCATAACAGGGCGCGTATTCATGCTTATCACGTTCGGATCTATGACAAGCGCCGCAATGCCGAAGATAGTCGATACAGCGTCAAGTGCCACTCCGCTCGCTTCCCTTGCAAACGGCGAAAATATCGATATTTTGAACCTTTTCCTCGGCGCGCACGGCGGCACTATCGGCGAGACTTGCGTACTTGCGATATTGATAGGCGGCATATATCTTATTGCGCGCAAAGTCATCGTTCCGCATACTCCCGTGGCATTTATCATGACGGTGTTCGTGCTCTCGCTCTTGGTAACAAAAGACTTCACAATGGCGCTTGAATATATCCTTTCGGGCGGTCTTTTCATCGGTGCTTTCTTTATGGCGACAGACTATGCAACGACTCCCTTTACAAATTTGGGCAAGGTGATATTCGGCATAGGTGCAGGTGCAATAACCGTGCTCATCAGATTTTGGGGTTCATATCCCGAAGGCGTATCGTTCGCAATACTCTTGATGAACATCCTCACGCCTTACATCGATAAGTTCACGGAGAAAAAGCCTTTCGGAGGTGCAAAAGCATGAAAAAATCGATTCAAAGCGTTGTCGTGCTCACCGTAATATGCATAGTGATATCGACTCTTTTGGCGGCAGTCAACGCAGTAACATTTCCGATAATAGAAAAAGCTGAGGCGCAAAAAGCAAACGCAGCGCTTCTTGTGGTGATGCCGAACGGCGAAAACTTTGAGGAGCTTTCCGTAAGTGAATACGAACTTCCCTCCTCCGTTACGAATGTATACCGCGAAGCAAACGGCGGATATGTTTTTAAGATGACTACCACAGGCTATTCATCGGGTCTTGTTGTGATGTGCGGCATTGACGAAAGCGGCATGATGACAGGTGCCGTATGCCTCAGCAGCAGCGAAACGCTCGGATATGAAAAAACATTCGGTGAAAGATTCGTTGGTCTTTACAAAGGCGATGCTGTCGGCGTTGACACGATATCGGGCGCCACAAAAACAACTTCCGCTTACAAGAATGCGGTAAACGATGCTTTCAATGCATTCATCATCATGAAAGGCGGCAACGTTGAAGTACGCACGGAAGAAGAGATACTTGCGGACGAGCTTTCCGCGGCTCTGCCGAGCGGCTTGAATTTCAAAAAAGAATTTATCGTTGATGTTCTCGATGGCATAAGCGCAGTATACCTCGCGCAGAACGGCGCAGGATATGTTTTTCTGTCGGGAGAAAACTTCATCGGCATAGATAATGATGGCGCAATAGTCGGCAAAGTCGATGAGTTTGCCGCGCAAAAGGCGCTTGATGCTTATGCGATATATAAAAACTCCGTTCTTTCGGAAATAGACCTCTCCGCATATGACGGCATATCCGATAAGATAACAAAAGCATATAAGACGACCAACGGAAATTATGTGTTCTCTCTCAAAGCCTCGGGCTACGGCATAAACGGCGAATGGCACGCATCGGGCGAATATATCCTAATCGATATCTCAGTAACAAGCGGCGGAAAGGTCATCTCATGCGTTACAACATCGCAGAATGAAACAGAGAATGTCGGTTCCGTCTGTGCTTCGCCGTCATATTACGAGCGATACAACGGAAAAACATTGCAAACGCTCGATACAGTTGATACCATAAGCGGCGCAACATTCACTCATAAAGGATACAGTGTTGCCGTTTCAAAGGCTTTGGAAGCCGTAAATATATTGGAGGGAGCAAAATAAATCATGAAAAACACAAATAAACTTTCGTTTCTTCTCAAAGGCTTGCTCCTTGAAAACCCTGTTTTCGTGCTTGTGCTCGGCACTTGCCCCACGCTCGCCACGACAACGAGCGTGATAGGAGCAATAAGCATGGGACTTGCCGCAACGGCGGTGTTGATATGTTCAAACACGGTCATCTCGCTTCTTCGCAAGGTGATACCCGATAAAGTCCGCATACCGTGCTATATCGTCATCATTGCGGGATTTGTAACATTGGTGCAGATGCTCATGCACGCATATCTGCCCGAGCTTTATGAGCTTCTCGGCATATATCTTGCGCTCATCACGGTAAACTGTATCATCCTCGGCAGAGCGGAGATGTTCGCTAGCAAAAACAAAGTCGGCGAATCCGCGCTGGATGGTCTTGGCATGGGTCTTGGTTTTACGCTCGCGCTCTTCCTCATGTCAACGATACGTGAAGCATTCGGCAACGCCTCTTTCGCAGGCATTGCAATTCCCTTTTTGCAAGATCATAAAATAGAATTTCTCGTTAAATCCCCGGGCGGCTTCCTCGTATTCGGCATTTTGATAGCAATAGTAAATGCCGCAACAAAGGGCAAAGCGATAAAGAAAAAGGATTTCGGTTGCGAGTCATGCCCGAGCGCGGGAATGTGTCATTCCAACTCTTGTGCTTCTTCGACCGACACAGCAAAGGAGGAAATTTGATATGGATACTTTCAGAAATCTGATGATCATACTCATGTCTTCCGTGCTTGTCAATAACTATGTATTGAGCAGATTTTTGGGCATATGCCCTTTCCTCGGCGTTTCCAAAAAGCTCGATCAAGCAACGGGCATGGGATTTTCGGTAATATTCGTAATGCTTTTGGCAACGGCGGCAACTTGGCCCATACAAAAATTCATCCTCGAACCTTTGAAGCTTGAATTTTTGCAAACGATCGTGTTCATACTCGTTATAGCCGCTCTCGTTCAGTTTATAGAGATAGTTTTGAAAAAATATATACCCTCACTCCACAAAAGCTTGGGTGTATATCTCCCTCTTATAACGACGAACTGCGCCGTTCTCGGTGTTACGATAAACAATATCACGGACGGATACAGCTTCCTTGAATCAATGGTAAGCTCACTCGGTTGCGGTCTTGGATTCTTGCTTGCGATGGTGCTTTTCTCAGGTGTTCGCCAAAGAATAGAAAATTGCGATGCCCCCGAATGTTTCAAGGGGCTTCCCGTAACACTCATTGCGGCTTCGATAGTTTCGCTTGCTTTCTTCGGTTTTGCGGGTATCGTCGATAATATTTTCGCGTGATATCGGAGGTGCTTATATATGTTTACTGATATTTTGACAGCCGTTGCGGTCGTTGCCGCCATCGGTCTTTTGTGCGGCGTGATACTTGCGCTTGCTTCTCACTTCATGAGCGTAAAAACAGACGAACGCATAACGGAGATACGCGAATGTCTGCCCGGTGCAAACTGCGGCGCTTGCGGCTACACAGGTTGCGACGGTTACGCAAAAGCCATCATCGAAGACGGCGCAAAAACAAATCTTTGTGTGCCCGGTGCTTCCTCCGTCGCCGAAAAGATATCCGATATACTAGGTGTGGAAGCGGAAGCGGTGGAGAGCCGTGTCGCTTTCGTTCACTGCAACGGCAATTTCGATGCATCAAACAAAAAAGCAATATATGACGGTGTTAAGAGCTGTAAAGCAGAATGTCTTATCTACGGCGGCTCGAAAGCTTGCGTTTTTGGCTGTGTCGGTTGCGGAGATTGCGCCGCCGTTTGCCCCAAAGGTGCCATCTGCGTTGATGACGGTGTCGCAAGGATAAACCGCTCGCTCTGCATCGGTTGCGGTCTTTGCGTGAACACTTGCCCGAAAGGCTTGATAACACTCATTCCTTCAAAGGCAAAAGTCGCCGTTATGTGCAACAGCAAAGAAAAGGGTGCTTTCGTCCGCAAAGTCTGCACGAACGGTTGTATCGGTTGTAAAAAATGCGAGATGAGCTGTCCGAAGGATGCCATCCACGTTGAAAACGATCTCGCCGTAATAGATTACGAAAAATGCGTCGGATGCGGCTTGTGCGCTAAAAATTGCCCTGTTCAATGCATAACAAAGTTACCAAAGCTTTCGTAAAAGCTTCTGAAATAAGGCGACTCTTGTCGCCTTATTTCAAAAGGAGTGTAAATGGAAAAGAAAAAGCTTAAAAACGATATTATCCTCGTTGCCGTGATAGCTGTATGTTTGCTTTTGTCTCTCACCGCGTTTCTTCTTTTGCGCGGCGAGGGCGGATATGCCGTCATTATCGTTGACGGTAAGGAAACGGCAAGATTCCCCCTCTCGAAAGATTCTATCGTAACGATCATATCCCCGAATAGCGACGATCACAACACGCTCAAGATAGAGAGCGGCAAAGCGAGCATAACCTCCGCTTCTTGCCCCGACGGAATATGCGTATCGCACCATGCGATAAGCCACAATGGAGAAACTATCGTTTGCTTGCCGAACAAGCTCGTTATAAAAATAATCTCGGAAAGTGAGAGCACTATTGACGCAATATCGTAAAATGAAAACAAAAAAGCTTACTTTTTTGGCGCTATGCGCTTGTATCGCGCTCATATTGTCATATATCGAATCTCTGATGCCGCCGCTGTTTTCCTCGGTGCCGGGTATAAAGATGGGGCTTGCGAATATTATGATAATATTCACCCTGTATCGCTATGGTTGGCGCGCGGCAGGAGCCGTATCGATAACGAGGATAATTTTATCTGCGCTGCTTTTCGGCAATGTCTGGTCGCTCGCATACAGCATATGTGGCGGCGCATTGAGCCTTGTATTGATGGCGCTTTTAAAGAAAACGGATAGATTTTCTTATGTCGGTGTCAGCATCGTCGGCGGTATCTCGCATAATGCAGGGCAAGTTTTGCTTGCGATGATAGCGCTTCGCACGCGCGAGATAGGCTATTATATGATAATACTTTCGTTCAGTGGAATAATAACAGGTGTATTGGTAGGTCTTGTCGCTGCACTCGTGCTCAAATATGTAAAAAAGGTATAGAAAGCAATTTTCTATACCTTTTATTTTTTCCAACCGTCGGAATATATAACGCTATTGTCGTTGCAGACCCAGAGTGCTTCCACGTTTTTCAAGGAAGCTATAAGTGCCTTGCCCTCCTCAAGGCTCATGCAAAACAGCGCAGTTGACAGCGCATCCGCAAGACCCGAATCATCGCAAAGCACCGAAACGGAAAGATAAGCATCGCTCGGCATAAGCGTATCTTTGCTTATGATATGGTGATATCTTTTGCCGTCAACATAATAAAACCGTTGATATGATCCGCTTGTTACGAGTGCGCCGCTCGTCATGGAGAGGTATTCTATATATTCTTCGCCGCCGTCATATGGGGATTCTATTCCCACCGTCCAAGGCGAGCCGTCGCCGCGTGCTCCCACAACACAAACATTGCCACCCACATTGATGATATATCCGCTCACTCCGCTTTTTTCGATATACTCCGCAACACGTGCCGCGGCGTATCCTTTTGCAACAGCGCCGACATCAAGGCTCATTTCTTTATCGGCAAGATACGCCGTGCCGTGTTCTCGGTCTATGACGATATCATTTATATTTGTATGTTCAAAAGCGCTCAAAAGACTCTCTATCGGCGGCACTTCGGCTTTTTCAGGCTCCGCGGAGCCTCTTTCACGGTAATCGTGCCATATCGAAAGCACGCTTCCCATTGCTATGTTCGTGTAACCGTTTGTGATATCGTATATCTCCTTGCCGTATTCCAAAAGGTCAAGTATCTTTTCGTCAAGTGCTATCGGCTCTTGCGAATTATTAAGCGTGTAAAGATCATTCACTCCCTCATACGGCTTATATATATCGTAAAGTTTGTGGTATTCCTCCAAAAGTGCGAATATCTCGCCGCAAACAACATCAAAATCCTCTCTTGTTTCCGCATAGCCTATTATGCTCGTGGCTGTGTCGAAATAATCAAAGCTGTATGCGCTGTACCTTTTCTTGCCGCTTTCGCAAGAGCAGAGCGCACACGATATGCACACCATCAAGGCAACACACAATATTCTTTTAAGTATCTTCATATTTATCTCCGCTCATGCAAAATATGAGGAGAAGCTTTTCCCCTCATATCTCACACATAAAATTTATTTTTGTTCGATAGATTTTAAAGCCGCCTTCGCCATGTTCGAAATATTGATCGTGCAGCCTGCGCCCAGCACCTCATCGTTGCCGTATCCGCCCGATGTTACAAGCGCTTTTATCTCGTCTGCGGTCTTGCCGATGCATATCTTTGCGAAGGCATCCGCTTGCTCGAACCATTCAAGCTTCGAACCCGCTTTTTTCATGCCGTAATCATAGCCTTGCTCTCGCTTGGTCAAAAGTTTTTTTCCTTTTTCCACAGTGGAAGTTCCGCTTCGGTCAAAGGTGAAACTCATCTCTGCGCTGTCCAATACCGCAGAAATGCATTTTCCGTTTTTATCCGTAACAGATGCGACGATATCAGCCGTTATTTTGCCGTAGCCGTCCGCTTCTTCGCTTGCGCTCTTGCCACTTTGAGAAGTTTGCGCTCCGAGGTTCAGACTGTATTCGCCGCCGATATCGCAATTTTTTGCCGCATTGCAAGCTTTTTCTATCGCTTTTGCCATATCGATCAAAACTATTGTACAGCCCGAACTTACAAGTTCTGCGTTACCGTAGCCGTCGGGTGTCAAGGATGATGTTATCTCCTCGTGGGTCTTGCCCTTGCAAAAGCTTTCGAATATATCTACCTGCGATGCCCAAGAAAGCTTTGAACCTGTCCTTTTTACATTGCTTTCACGCTTTGTTTCAGCATTTTTTAAGCCGAGAAGTTCGCCGCTTGAGGTATACTCCACGGTATCTTCCGCAACGTCTATCTTTATATCTATCATCTTGCCGTCTTTATCGATGATAACAGCGGCGGCTGTCATATCGAGAGTACCTTTTCCGTTCACTTCTCCGTTTGCACTGAGAGCGGAGTATGACGGCACTGTACCCAAGCCGAATTTTGCGCTTTTCACGGAAGCACCGCAAGCGGCAAGCGCCAACACGCACACAGCCACGGCAAAAGCAAGCATCATTTTGAAAATTCTTTTCATATATCAACTCCAAATATACACAAAAATTTTCACACAAGAATAATACATTATTTCTCGCCGAAAGTCAATATTTTTCCTGCGTGAACCGTTTACGCACAGCATAAAATGCTTTTCGAAATATATTCTGCCCTTTTTATATATTTTTATAAAATATTTTTTGATATTTATGATGACAAATCGCTTTTAAAGTTGTATAATAGGAAAGTCGTCGATAAGACAGATTATTTTAACAGGAAACATGGTGATACACTATGAAAAAGATCAACAATGTAAAAAGAGCAGTATTCTCTTTTGTAAGACAGAACACCGTTTTGATGATAGCGATATGCGCCGCGATCATAACATCGTTCATCGTGCCGCCCGACAAGGAATATTTGGGCTATTTCGATTTCAAAACATTGAGCTGTCTTTTCTCCGTTTTGGCGGTAGTTTGTGCGCTCCGCAATATCCATTTCTTCACGATACTTGCACGAAAGATAGTTAAACTTTGCAAAAACTCGCGTTTGTGCGTGCTTACGCTCATTTATATAACATTCATCGGCTCCATGCTCATTGCAAACGACATGGCGCTCATCACGTTCTTGCCGCTCGGCTTCTTTGCACTCGATAGCACGGGCAAGCAGAAATATCTTCCCTTTACTTTTATCATGCAGAATATCGCCGCAAACCTCGGCGGTATGCTCACACCGTTCGGAAATCCGCAAAACCTTTATCTTTACAGCAAATTCAACATTCCCACGGGCGAATTTATGCAGATAATGTTGTTTCCGTTCATCCTTGCGATAGCGGTAATAACGATATGCTGTTTCATCTTCGTTAAAAAAGAAGAACTTTACATAGTACCCAAGGAAGAAAAACTCAACGTAAAAAGAGCGGTATTTTATGCTTTGCTCTTTGCGCTCTCCATACTCGCTGTTTTCAGAGTTATAAATTATATCATCGCACTTGCGATAATAACGATAGCGCTTTTGATAGCCGACAGAAAAGCGCTCGCAAAAGTTGACTACGGCTTGCTCTTCACATTCTGTGCGTTTTTCGTATTCGCGGGCAATATGTCGCGCATACCTGCGGTAAACTCTCTTCTTTCGATGCTTCTCGAAAAGAACACGCTCGTTTTCTCCGCACTCTCGTGTCAGTGCATAAGCAACGTGCCCTCCGCAATACTTCTTTCGAACTTCACGGACAACTACCGCGACCTTTTGCTCGGTGTAAACATCGGCGGTGTCGGAACGCTCATTTCCTCGCTCGCTTCGCTCATCACGTTCAAGGAATACACGAATCTCTACCCCAAGAGCGCAGGAAACTATATTTTGAAATTCTCTGCGTTCAACTTCTTCTTCCTTATCTCGCTTTTGATGTTGCAAAGCTTGTTCAACGCATTGATTATGTAATAATCGCAAAAAACGTTGCTTTCACAGGGACGACCAAAAGGTTGTCCCTATTTTTCTTTTAGTTGAAAATTTTGATTTATATAAGCTTCTCTTTATCTTAAAGAAAAGCCGAAAAAAGGTTATCGAGGTAAACTCGATAACCTTTTTATTTTAATTATTTGAGCAAGCCGCAAGCGCTTTCGTATGCTGTCTTAACCTGGTTTGCGTTGAGAGCAACATCGTAAACCTTAACGTCTACGCAAGAGAAGTCTTTCATCGGGAAGCCGTTGGGGCCGATATCGTTACCGATGGAAAGCTGGTTAGCGTAAGGAACGAATCTTGTGTCGCCGATCCAAAGTTCGCCGTTGAGTTCATTGCTTCCCTGCAATTCGCCGTTTACATAGATAGCTGTATAGAGCTTGCCGCCGTGAACGATACCCGTTGCAACAACGTGTGTAAGGTCTGTTTCGGAAGCTTTACCCTTAGCATATGTGTAGTTGTAAGATTTCTTTTCTGTTGTATAAGTGCAGAATCCGGGTGTGCCGTAGTTTGTTGTGGCAATGCCGAGGCCGCCGTATTCAGTAGCGCAAAGTACGCCTGCTGTCGCTTTATCTGTACCTGCCATATTGTTGCTGATATAGAACGCTTCGAGTGTGAAGCCTGCTGCACCGTTATAGAGATCGTTGATAGTCGATGAATCGTACTTGTTGATAGTAAGAGTACCGGACTGACCGGAAGCTGTAACATTGAGAGCTGCCAAGGATTTCTTCAAACCGTTGTGAGAGAAATCTTTTGTGCCGATAGTAGCGCCGCCGATGAGAGTAACTGTAGAGTTGCCCTTAACATCTGTTGCTGTGCCGTCTGCGTTGAAATCGATATCAACGATAGCTTCGGGGAGAACAGAAGTGTCTGTATCGGATACGGATACTGTTGCTGTAAGAGCGTTGCTCTGTGCATCCCAAGAGTCAACCGCAATAACTTCGATCTTATAATCTGCGCCTGCTTTGAGCGTACCTGCGGAATAAGAAAGCTCTTTCTTCATGCTTTCCGCGGGATTGGAGTAGAGATAGAAGTCTGTGAGGTATTTGTTTTCGCTTACGAGTGCGCCTGTTGTTGCGTTTGTAACTTTTACGATATAGTGGTGAACAAAATCATCGTCTGCACCTGCGTTAAAGGAAACCGTAGCAACATTGGAGCTGCCGATCTTGGATGTTGTGATCTTGAGTTCGCCGCTCATTGTGGGAGCCGCGTTGGAGTTTGCACGGTCTTTTGTATATGCTGTGAGATGAGAACCGTCTGCCTGAGGAGCGGAAAGTTCCCATGCTGTCTTGAATGTGGAACCGTCTGCAAAGTTCATTCTTGTTATTCTTATGTTGCCGTTTTTGTCGATCTGAACGAGATGACCTGCGGATGTCTGACCTGCATCAGAAGGAACTGTGCCGCTTACGTTTGCATAGCCGTTTTCGATAGCCATGTATGTTACGGAGCCGCAACCGATGGATGTGAACTTATCCTGCATGATAGTGCGTTCGTCGTTTATCGGGAAGTGAGTATGACCGCCGAACGTCATTACCTGGGGATATTTTTCGAGGATAGTTGTAAGATCCTTTGTGTACCAACGGTGGTTACCTGTGAGAAGTGTGCTACCATATGTTGTATCGTATACCATGGGGTGAGTGTTTATGAAAACATACTGGTTGGGGTTCTCTGCTGTGATCTTTGCGAGAGTATCGTCGAGCCACTGTTTAGCTTTTTCGGAATACAAAACACCGCCTGCGTCAGTACCGATATATTCTTTATCGATAGGATTGATGCAGAGGAAGTGGTAACCGTTCAAGATAGTGTGTGTGCAACCGATGGAAAGGTCGCTCGTTTCTTCTTCATATGTGCGGTACTGAGAACCGAATACGTTATAGAAAGAGGACATTGTGAGGTTTTCGTATGTGTAACCTGCGTTGCAGTTTACGTCGTGGTTGCCGAGGGAGAAGATAAGAGGAACATTTACGGGATCCACAACAGATTCGTAAGCCTGTTTAAATTCTTTTACCTGGCTTGTCTGAGCATTCTGAACAAGGTCGCCGACGAAAAGAACAGCGTTAAGGTCGCTGCCTGAATCAAGCGCATAGTCTGTGAGCTGTTTGAGTGCGCTCTTGAATTTTTCGAGAGTGTCGATATTGGGGTATTTGTGCTGCGTATCGGATATAGCCGCAAAAGAAAGAATGATGTTGTCTTCATCGAAATCTTTGGAGGGTGTTACGGTTGTATCTGTTGTCTGATCGGAGGGAGCCGTTGTGTTGTCCGTTCCGGCAGTTCCGGCAGTTGTATCTGTTGTGTCTGTTGTGTTGGATTCTCCGCCGCCACATGAAGCAACAGCAAAGAGCATTGCTACAACGAGCAATAGCGATAAAAGTTTTTTCATAATATTCCATCTCCTTTATGGACTTTATAGTTTTACAGGTATATAGTATCACAAAATTTCATTGATGTCAATAAACATTTTTGTGTTTTTTGTTTATAAAGTGTGGTTGAAATGACGGCTTTTTCCGATTTTTGAAACACAAAAAAATTGGGGTTTCGCTGAAACCCTCGGCTTTTGCCCGAATATACGGCAGCGAAGCTTTTCTTTCAAATAAAGAACAGCTTCGCTAACTTCTAAAACAAAAAAATATATCGGTCTTGCGACCGATATATTTTCACAAATTATTCTTCTGTGGGAGCGTCTTCGCTCACATCATTTTCATCTTTCTTCTGTGCGCCTATTGCCGCTTTACCGCCTGCAAAACCTGCGATAAGGGAAGAAAGGTCGATGCCTGTGGATTCTTTAACGCCTTCCATGATCTGGTTCGTGCTGTTCATAACATCACGAACAACTTTGGTGGAGTTGCCGTCGCCGTACATAACGATCTTATCCGTTCTGGACAAGGGTTCAGCGGCATTCTTAACAACTTCGGGCAACGCGTTGAGGTACATTTCGAGAACAGAAGCTTCGCCCATCTTCTTCTGAGCTTCGGCTTTCTTTTCGATAGCTTCCGCTTCTGCAAGACCTTTGGCGCGGATACCTTCCGCCTCCTGCTCCATAGCGTAACGAATAGCTTCCGCTTCGGCTTTTTTAGCCTCTGCTTCCTGGATAGCTTCGTATTTTTTAGCATCAGCTTCGCGCTGACGTTTGATAAGCTCGGCTTCCGCCTGCTTTTCGGACTGATATTTCATAGCATCAGCCTGCTTCATGATATTCGCTTCAAGTTCTCTTTCCTTAATGGCGATATCCTTTTCGGCAAGTTCTGCTTCTTTTTCACGGCGCGCGATATCCGCGTTCGTTTTTGCGATCTCGATTATCTTACGCTGGTTCTCCTGCTGGATGGAGTAAGCCGCATCGGCATCAGCCTTCTTTGTATCGGCTTTTACCTTCATGTCAGCCTGCTGAACAGCAAGCTCTGCGTCCTGCTCTGCGATCTTCTTTTCCGCTTCGACCTTAACGGCGTTTGCTTCTTCCTGCGCTTTCGCTGTTGCGATAGCGATGTCGCGCTGTGCGTTAGCCTTTGCAATCTGTGCGTTTTTGCGTATCTGTTCTACGTTGTCGATACCCATATTTTCAATAGTGCCTGCAGCATCCTTGAAGTTTTGGATATTAAAGTTCACCACTTCAATACCGAGTTTTTTCATATCAGGAACGACATTTTCCGTTATCTTCTTTGCAACGCCCTGGCGGTCTTGAACCATTTCTTTAAGACCTACGGAGCCTACGATCTCTCGCATATTGCCCTCGAGCACCTGTGTTACAAGGTTCACAAGGTCTGCCTGGCGCATACCGAGGAGAGATTCGGAAGCAAGCTTGAGCGCTTCGGGGTCGGAAGATATCTTGATATTTGCAACGCCATCTACTGTAACGTTGATAAATTCATTCGTGGGGACAGCTTCGCTCGTTTTAACGTCAACTTGCATTACGCGGAGGGAAAGACGGTCAACTCTTTCAAAGAAAGGCACTCTGAATCCGGCTTTACCGATAAGTATTCTGCGCTTTTTGCCGAGACCGGATATGATATAAGCGGTGTCGGGCGGTGCTTTAAGATAACCGCTCGCAAAAAATACGATAACTATTATTGCTACAATTCCAATGATGATCATAATATTCCTCCAAAAATAATTTTTTGTCTTGCGGGAGCCTTTTAAACAAAAAAGACCTTTACCGCTTAAACAGTAAAAGTCTTGTAAAAATCGTTTGAAAGATTCTGTATACACCGAGCATCTGCAGCTGCCGTCATGACGATGCACACACATTGTAAAATACAATGTACTACTCCCTTTTACATTTTCATTATAGCATATTGCCGATATTTTGTCAATAGAGCGCGAAAAATATTTTCAACCGCTCAAAAAGCGCCTTGATCAAAGCCTTGCCCTACATATTATTTTATATTGCCATCCGTAGGGGCGACCTGTAGTCGCTCGTTTCCAATTGCAACGCTCGTGTCATATATACACTTCACGCAAAAGATCCCACCGAAAAACGGTGGGATCCTGCCATTTAAGAGAATATGGGTTCTGCTTTATCCGTGATTACCTTATCTGTAATGGTTATCTTTGTATAACCCTTTTCTTCGCGGAGCGAGGGAGATTCATACATGATAGGCTGCATAAATTCCTCCATTATCGCGCGAAGACCGCGTGCGCCCGTGCCACGTTCTTTTGCAAGCTCGGCTATCTTCAAGATAGCTTCGTCTGTAAACTCGATATCGAGATCATCGAGAGCGAAAAGCTTCTTATACTGCTTAATGATAGCGTTTTTCGGCTCTGTAAGGATGCGAACGAAAGCATCCGTGTCGAGCTGATCGAGGCTCACTATAACAGGGATTCTGCCCACGAGTTCGGGGATGAGACCGTATTTTACGATATCATGCGCCGTTGCGTTTTTGAATACGGATGTTTCTTTGTTTTCCGTCTTGCTCTTAACTTCGCTTCCGAAGCCGATGCCCTGCTTACCTTTTCTCTTTTCGATTATCTGCTCCAAGCCGTCGAACGCGCCGCCGCAGATGAACAAGATATTAGATGTATTTATCTGAATAAATTCCTGTCCGGGGTGCTTACGTCCGCCCTGCGGAGGAACATTTGCAACGGTGCCCTCGAGTATCTTGAGCAATGCCTGCTGAACGCCTTCGCCGGAAACATCTCTTGTGATGGAGCGGTTCTCGCTCTTGCGCGATATCTTATCTATCTCATCGATGTATATGATACCGCGTTCTGCAAGTTTTTCGTCGCCATCTGCTGCCTGGATAAGGCGAAGGAGGATGTTTTCAACGTCCTCGCCGACATAGCCCGCCTCCGTAAGAGTTGTGGCATCTGCTATTGCAAACGGAACCTTAAGAGTTTTTGCGAGTGTCTGAGCCAAGAATGTTTTACCAACGCCCGTAGGTCCGAGCAAGAGCACGTTGCTCTTTTGTATCTCAACACCGTCATCGCTTTCTTTCTGCAATATACGTTTATAGTGGTTATAAACGGCAACGGAAAGCGCAACTTTTGCCTCGTCCTGTCCGATAACGTAATCGTCAAGAACTTTTTTGATGTCCTTGGGCTTGGGGAGTTCGGAAAGTTCGGGCATTTCCTGCAATGCTTCCGCTTCTTTTTCCTCCTCTACCTCGGACAAGATCTCATTGCAAGCCCAAACGCACTGGTTGCAAATGCTTGCGCCCGTGGGAGAGGGTATCAAAAATTCAACTTGTCTTTCGGTCCTGCCGCAAAAGGAGCATCTGTGTTCTGTGTTCATGTTGTCAGCCATTTTTCAGCACCTCTGCTTATGCTCTTTTTTCAATAACCTTATCGATAAGACCGTAATCGGCAGCTTCCTGCGCGGACATAAAGTTATCTCTTTCTGTGTCTATAGCGATCTGTTCTACCGTCTTGCCTGTTTCACGAGCGAGTATCTCGTTAAGTTTCTGGCGAGTGCGGAGGATGTGGTCAGCGTGGATCTTGATATCGCTCGCCTGACCCTGCATACCGCCCAAAGGCTGATGTATCATGATCTCGCTGTTAGGGAGCGCCCAGCGTTTGCCGGGTGTGCCTGCCGCGAGCAAGAATGCGCCCATTGAAGCAGCCATGCCGATGCATATCGTGCAAACATCGCATTTGATATAGTTCATCGTATCATAGATAGCGAAACCTGCGGAAACAGAACCGCCGGGGCTATTGATATAAAGCATGATATCCTTATCGGGATCCTGAGATTCGAGGAAAAGAAGCTGTGCAACAACAAGAGAAGCTGTTGTATCGTTTACTTCGTCCGTCAAAAAAATGATTCTGTCGTTAAGAAGGCGAGAATAGATATCATACGCGCGTTCGCCTCTGCCTGTCTGTTCAACGACTGTTGGTACAAGTGCCATAATTATTTTCTCCTTTCAAAACCCCTACTTTTCTTTCGGAGAAAAGTAGGCAAAAGAACTTTACTCAGCACATGGTTTTTACCGAGTGCCGTTTTGATTCTTTGATTTCCTTTTTGTCTTTCGACCGACGATTTCTTCCGTCTTTCGTCGAAAACTATGCAAAATAACTTTACTCAGCACATAGTTTTTACCGAGTGCCGTTTTGATTCTTTGATTTCCTTTTTGTCTTTCGACCGAC
>CAZERM010000005.1:16710-45433 GCA_964514555.1 uncultured Lachnospiraceae bacterium
GATTTCTTCCGTCTTTCGTCGAAAGCTATGCAAAAGAACTTTACTCAGCACATAGTTTTTACCGAGTGCCGTTTTGAGTTGTTTTTCGACATTATTCATTTGATATTCGTCGAAAAATGTGATTTGTCCGTTTAAGCAAATTCGCAGACGATAACGTCTGCGAATCCCTTATATTGTCTTTAAATTATTCAGCGTCTTTTGTTGTAACAACTGCTGTGTCGCGGAGAAGCTGTGCAGCTTTGCCAACAACGATATCAGCAGCGATAGCAGCGCTGTCAACGAGTTCGCGAACCTTTTCAGCTTCGATACCGTAAGCTTCTGCGATCTTGCTGTATTCAGCGTCGATCTCTTCTGTTGTTGCTTCGAAGTTTTCAGCTTTTGCAACTGCTTCGAGAGCGAGACGAGTCTTAACCTGCTTTTCAGCCTGAGGACGGAACTGAGCCTTCATGGAATCAGCTGTCTGACCTGTGTAACGCATAAATGTTTCGAGGTCGAGACCCTGGTAACGAAGTCTTGTTTCGTAGTCTCTCATCATGTTTTCGAGTTCGTTTTCGAACATAGCTTCGGGAATGTCAGCTTCGAGAGTTTCAACGAGCTTTTCGATGATCTGGTCATCTACTTTAGCGTCTTCTGCTTTGTCAGCTTTTTCCTGGAGTTTTGCCTTGATATCAGCGCGGTATTCGTCGAGTGTATCGAATTCGGAAACGTCTTTTACAAATTCGTCATCGAGTTCGGGGAGTTCGCGAACTTTGATAGCGTGAACAACGCATTTGAATGTAGCTTCTTTGTTAGCGAGCTCTGCTGCATGGTATTCAGCAGGGAATGTTACGTTTACATCGAAGTTTTCACCGATAGCTTTGCCAACGATCTGTTCTTCGAAGCCGGGGATGAAAGCGCCGGAACCAACCTTGAGGTTGTAGTTTTCAGCTTTACCGCCGTCGAAAGCAACGCCGTCAACGTAACCGTCGAAATCAAATGTGATCTCGTCGCCGTTTTCAACTGCTCTGTCTGTAACTTCTGTTTCGCGAGCATTTCTTTCGCGAACGCTGTTGATCTCGTTTTCAACAGCTTCGTCAGCGATCTTTACTGCTTCGCGTGTAGCTGCGATGCCTTTGTATTCGCCAACTTTAACTTCGGGTTTAACGAAAACTGTTGCTGTAACAACAACACCGTTGTCATCGATAGTTTTGATATCGATCTCAGGGCGGCTTACAACGTCGAGCTTAGATTCAGCGAGAGCTGCTTCGTAAGCATCGGGGAGTATGTCATTGATAGCGTCTTCATAGAAGAAGCCTTTGCCGTACATTTTTTCGATCATGCTCTTGGGAGCTTTGCCGGGTCTGAAGCCGGGAACATTGAGTTTAGATACATTTTTCTTGTATACTTTGTCAACAGCTGCATCAAATGTAGCTTTGTCAACAGAAAACTCAATTACTTTCTGATTTTTTTCAGCGTCTGTAATGTTGAGTAATTTCATTTTATCCTCCGTGAAATTGCGAGAATTTATTTGTTCCATAATTACTAGTTATTATATCACTTTTACTCGTCAAAGTCAACTATTTTATTACAATATTTATATCTTCCGAGCGCAAACAGTCGATTTTTCAAGCCTTTTCTTTCGGCTCTATCCTGTATGGACGGAACGCGAGATAGTCCGCGGATATAAAATAAAAATCGATATCCGCGTAATTTGTTTTCATGGGCGTGTCATAGCAACCGTGTATATGACCGAAGAAACAACGGCTCACTTCTTTTTTGTAAAGCTCCATTATTATCTCGTCGCACATATACCCTCTGAATATGGGCGGAAAATGTAAAAAAGCGAGCATCTCTCTTTCTTTTCCGTCTATCTCGGCAAGCTCCTGTCGAAGTTTCAAGCCTTCGCCAAGGCTCATTCCGAGGCGCATTACCTCGCGCGCAACTATCTTTTCGCTGTCCGCGCCGCGCATATTGACGTTTTTGTCGTCATTATACCAACCGCGCGAGCCGCCTATTATAAAATCTTCGCAAGCGTATGCGTTATTATGAAGAAAACGTATCGTTTTATATTCGTTCTTCTCGACAAAAGCATCAAGTTTCGCCATGGTCTGCCACCAATAATCGTGGTTGCCCTTTGATATTATCTTTTGACCGGGCAGAGCCTCTATAAAATCAAAATCCGCCTTTGCCTCATCAAGTGTCATCGCCCAGGATATATCCCCTGCGATAACAACGGTATCTTCCTCTTTGACAACGCTTTTCCACTCTGCCTCAAGGCGCTCGGTGTACCCTCTCCATCGTGCGCCGAATATATCCATCGGCTTTTCGCACGAAAGAGAAAGGTGCGTATCTCCTATAACAAAAAGCGACATAGCTCACCTCCTCTAATTTAAAAAATAAAAAAATCATCATGCACGAATAGAACGTCTCATTTCGTGCCAAAATAAAAACAAGCTCACAGAAAGGAGTTTTAACAAATGAACAAAAATGATGGCAAGATCACCTGCAAATGCAACAACGGTGTTATCTGCGATGTTTCCAACTGCGCCTATCACACAGAGGACAGCACCTGCACAGCCAAAACGATAAACGTCGGACCCAGCTATGCCACCTCCTGTACAGACACCGTCTGCGCCACATTCAAGCAGAAAAGCAACACCTGACCTACTTTTCTTGAAAGAAAAGTAGGCAAAAGAACTTTTGCTCAAATCAATATCTTCGTTATCTTCGTTGCATTTCATTTCAGCGATAACTTGAACGAAAGCTGGCAAAAGAACTTTTGCTCAAATCAATATCTTCGTTGCATTTCATTTCAGCGATAACTAAAAAAACAAGGCAAAATGCTTTTGTCATTACACCTCATGTAAGTATTCGCCGCGCGATCGGCGAATACTTTTGCTTTTCAAGCCGTAACCGCGTTTTTTATATGCCGTATACCGTTTTCAGCCATAAGCTCGCCTCGACCGTCAAGATACACCTCTATGACATCTATACGCGGCTTTTTGCTCGGTTTATTCTTATAGATATATTCCTTTGCACATTTGAGTATACGCTCTCTTTTGCGAGCATCAACAGCGGCTTTCGCGCTGCCATACTTCGTATATCTGCCCTTATCCGTGCGCGTTTTCACCTCTACAAAGAGCAGATATTTTTCGTCCTCGCATATAATATCGGTTTCAAGATGACCTGCGCGGTAATTCCTGTGCAGTATCTCAAAACCGAGTTTTTCGAGGTATTCGCAGGCAAGCGCCTCTCCGCGCTTGCCTGTTTCACTTTTAGCGCTCATTTGTTCAAAAACGAGAGAAAACTTCTTCTGTGTTCAGGGCAAGGACCTATTTCGCGCACCTTTTGCATATGGTCTTTTGTGGGATATGCTTTATGCTTTGCAAATCCGTATTCGGGGTATGCCTTGTCCATTTCCACGCACTGTCTGTCCCTTGTAACCTTTGCAAGGATAGAAGCCGCCGCAATGGAGGGACTTGTCGCATCGCCCTTTACGACTGTCTGCGTGGGAATATCGAATCCGCGCGCACAGTTACCGTCGATAAGCGCCATATCCGCTTTTACAGCCAAGCCGTCTATCGCTCTTTTCATCGCGAGCATAGTCGCGTTGAGGATATTAAGCTCATCTATTTCAGCAGGTGTCGCCCATGCTATCGAATAAGCAACCGCTTCTTTTATGATGACATCATAAAGAGCTTCGCGCTTCTTTTCCGTAAGCTTTTTGGAGTCGTTTAGACCCTCTATAACGAGTCCCTGCGGCAATATTACCGCTGCGGCAACGACATTTCCGGCAAGCGGACCTCTGCCCGCTTCGTCTACGCCGCAAATATTGACAAAGCCTTTTTCCCGTGCTTCGCTTTCAAGTGTATATTCAAGCATTTTGCACCTCGGGCAAGTCGAGCGTCATTCTGCCTATCTTGCCGTTTCTGAATTCTTCGAGGAGCATCTTTGACGTGCGCTCAAGATCTATCTCTCCGCCCGAAACAAGGAAGCCTCTGGCCTTGCCTATCTTTTCAAGCACATCGAAATCATTGAATTCTTCGTCAAGCGCACCTTCTTTGAGCTTATATCTTGCCATAAGCTTGTCGGGGTAAAGCTCACGCAAACGATTTACAAGTATGGAAGCAAGCGTTTCGATATCAAGGATATCATCCTTAATAGCACCCGTAACGGCTAGGTTCTCGCCTATCTTCTTGTCTTCGAACTTGGGCCAAAGTACACCGGGAGTGTCGAGCAAGTCAAAGCCTGCGTTCGTGGGGATCCATTGTTTCTGGCGAGTTACACCGGGGCGGTTCTCCACCTTTGCGCTCTTCGTTCCCGAAAGCTTATTGATGATGGAGCTTTTGCCGACGTTCGGTATACCGACTATCATAGCACGCAATTTTCTGCCTGCCATGCCCTTTTCGCGGTAGCGTTCGAGCTTTTCCGCAAGGAGTTCGCGTGCAGCAGGTGTTATCTCGTTCATACCCTCGCCCGTCAAGCAGTCGTAGAATATGCACTTGGTGCCGTTGGCGGCGAAATGTTCTTTCCAAGCTTTTGTCATCTTGGGGTCTGCGAGAGAAACTCTGCTGCAAAGGATAAGTCTGGGCTTATCTCCGCATATCTTCGCTATTTCGGGATTTCGGGAGCTGCGCGGTATGCGCGCATCCAAAAGTTCTATTACAAAATCCACATTTTTTAAATTTTCTCCGATCTCGCGGCGAGTTCTCGCCATATGACCGGGAAACCACTGTATAAGTTCCGAGGGCATTTTTTCACGTCCTTTCTAAAATCAATCGACCGTACCGATCCTGCCCGTAACGCGGAAGATGACCTTACCCATGACCTCATCTTCGCTCACAAAGCCTACTATATACATATTTCGGCTGTCGGTAGAATCGTTTCTGTTATCGCCCATGACGAAAAGATAGCCTTCCGGCACGGTCAATTCCTCGGGGCAACCGTCGCGCTTCATCGCGACACCCATCTTGCGGTTTATATAATCTTCCTCAAGAAGTTCTCCGTCCACCCAAACTCGCCATGTATCAAAATCAAATTTTACCGTTTGACCGCCCTTGGCGATTATTCTTTTTACTATCGGACCCTTGAAATATCCGTTCTGCTCCTGAACGACAACAATGTCGCCGTTTTCGGGCGTATAAAAAAGATTCGAAACGATAAGTCTTTCTCCATGTTGGAGAGTCGGGTACATGGAGCTTCCGTCAACGGTATTGAGTTTGGCAACGAAAGTAAATATCAAAATAACGAAAGCAAAAGCTATGGCAACCACCTCTATGAGATCGTATACCTTTTCAATAGCCGAGGTATTTTTCTCAGCCGAAGCTTTTTTGTTGTTTTTGTTCTGCATTTCGGAGATGTTTTGTTCTTCCATATAAAAAACCTCTTTTCTCAAAGGACCTTTTCCGCTTCGGCGGAAACGTCGCTCATTACGGAATACATATATATCACAACGATAACGTCAAACAATGTTCTGAATGCCCAACCGAGGGAGAACCACGGAACGAGTATCATAAGCACTGCGCTTGCCGCTATGCATATACATTCCATCACAAAAAGTCTGTCGATACGTTTGCAAGTCTCCGCTCTGAGCTGGGCATCGACCGCTCTTCTTCTCTCGTCGGTGCTCTCTCCGTATCCTATGCCGTCTTCCGTCATCTTTTTCATAATATCATTCGCCTTGCGGCAAAGCAATATCGCAACAGCGTATCCTGCTGTGAGCAAAACGACATACGGCAGATAATATTTCCAAAATCCCTTTGTTTCATAAGGGAAAAGTATCTCGCCCATGTTCGAAGAATATATCCACAAAGAAATATATCCGAGCAACATCAGAGCGGCATTTCCCAAACACAGAAGATCTGTCTTTTTCTGCTCTCCGTTATATTCTTTTGCTTTTCTGAACGCAAATAAAGCGCATATGCCGAAGCCGAATTCGGGAATAACGAAATGATATTCAAGCGAGATGCAAAGGAAGAAAAAGAAAGCCGCAAACCAAATATGCCAAAATCCTTTTACGCTTCTCTTGATGCAGAGCGCTCTGTTGTTAAGCACATCGCTTATATATTTTTTCTCTACGGCTTCGAGAAAAGTTTTGTTTTTCTTTATCTCCGTAAACGCGGGGATGACCGTGGAAAGCCACACTATGCCCAATATCAGCACGGCAATAAAGCATATTGCCGAAAGAAGATTTTCAAGCGCATTCGTGCTTCCCGTGCCTCCCGAAGTAACATAACCGTAATCCGTTGCCAAAGCGGTAAGCTCAGGCACGACAGCGCCGACAGCACGAGCGATGATGAATACTATCGTCATCTTTTGCGCGTTGGCCAGTTTTTGCGATTCCGTCTTGTCGCTCTCGCGGAATTGCGAATATGAAAGACCGTCAAAAAACGAAGTCAATGCGGGCAATACGAAGAATATCTCCAAAACAGAGAATGCGAAAACGAACGTGAGTTTCATCGTCGAGTCGAACTTTGCAATAACGCTTAAAAGCATCACCGCAAACCGTCCGAGTGCAACATAGAGCGCATATCTCATCTTCACTCTTGATTGAAAGAGCTTTTCTTCCGTATCCGCAAACTTTCTCATGCCGCGAAGTATAAGCAGGTATCCGATAAAATCGGGAATGATGTCAAAGACGTTCCAAAACGGTTCAAAGAGGAAAAACAAGCCGGTCAGAATATATCCTATACCCATAAAGTTTACCTTCCCTTTATTTTTTCTTCTTTTTATTGTTATTGTTGCTTCTGCTCACTGTAGTTTGATTTTTCTTTTTGTTCTTCTCGTAAAAATCGAGCGGAGATTTAAAGTCATGCTCTCTGCGTTCCATATCTTCATCGCCCTCAAGGCAGATGCGTGCGTAGCATCTGAAAAGAAGTATCGCCGTAAGCATCGTCGCAAGCAAAGAGAGCAACATTCCCGTTCCGTATATCTGTGCGCCGTATTCGGGGATAGAAGCGGAATTTTCGGAAACGTATATAACTATCGCCTGCGCCGCAATGAGAAAGAGCGGCACGAGCGCCATGTTCGAATAAGCCATGCTTCTTATCTTGGGAAGGTCAACATCCTTTGCAATTTCCGCGATACCGAGGAACAATACAAGATAGAAACATACCATATATAACGTATAGACCGTGCTGAAAGTGTTGCTGACACTTGCGCTGAACAGGTCTATATTGAGCCAATCGGCAATCTGGAGTGCAAGATCGAACGCGGAAAAAGCAAAGCCGAGTATGCAGACCTTCTTCGCATTATTGAAGCAGGTACAATGCTTGCTTGCGATGTTCATACCGACATAAAAGAGCAAAAAGCCGATTATATCGGGTATTCCCAGCGTTCCCACGAGGAAGAAGCACCCCAAAAACATATATCCAAAACCCATAAACACCTCGAAGGCAAGCTTTCGCCAAAGCGAAAGCCCACCTTATTTTTTAATATTAGAGCGAAATATCAGTTTTCGCCATCATCCATACCTGCGCCACAGCATTTTTTGTATTTTTTGCCGGAGCCGCAAGGACAAGGATCATTTCTGCCCACTTTATCGGAAAGTTTCTTTACAACGGGGCGCTTTTTCGTATCTTCGCCGCCTACTGCCGCTGCGCTTTCCGCCTGTTTCTGAACTACCTGAACTCTCTTTATCTGCTGTGCAGGACGAGAGAAGAGGACCATTCTCGCTGTATCAACGTGTATTTCGGATATCATCATATCGAACATATCGCCTGCAGCCAAACGGTATTCGTTGAGCGGATTTCTCTGTGCATATGCCGCAAGACCTACGCCGCCGCGGAGATCGTCCATAGCATCGAGATGTTCCATCCAATGCTTATCAACGGAGCGAAGGAGCGCTACTCTTTCAAGTTCGCGCATATTTTCGCCGAATATCTCCTGCTGTCTTGCATATACTTCGTGAGCGCGATCCGTAAGGAACTTGGAAACGCTTTCGGAAGTCTGTTCGCCCTCTGCGAAATCATCGGGAGCAACGAGCCAGAAGAGGTTCTTGCGTACCGCTTCAACAGAGAAATTGCCCGTGTCATGTTCCACACTCTCGGCGATGCCGTTTGCGATGGAGCCTTCTATCATCTTCTTGATAGTTTCGCTGATATCTTCGCCGTCAAGCACTCTGCGGCGTTCGCCGTAGATGATATTTCTCTGCTGGTTCATAACGTCGTCGTAATCGAGGACGCTCTTTCTTCTGTTGAAGTTTTCGCCTTCAAGACGCTTCTGCGCGTTTTCGATAGTGTTGGAAAGTATCTTTGCATCGATAGGCTGATCATCGGGAAGACCGAGTCTTTCGATCATGCCCTTTATTCTGTCGCTGCCGAAAAGACGGAGCAAGTCATCTTCAAGAGAGAGGAAGAAACGGCTTTCGCCGGGGTCGCCCTGACGGCCTGCACGGCCGCGGAGCTGGTTGTCTATACGACGGCTTTCGTGTCTTTCCGTACCGAGGATGAAAAGACCGCCCGCTTCTCTTACTTTTTCTGCTTCGGGAGCTATCTCCGCTTTGAATTTAGCGAGTTTTTCGTGGTAGATCTCGCGTGCTTCGCGGATCCTGTCATCGATATTTTCGGAAGAGCCTGTTGCGCCGAAGATCTCTTCTTCGTTGTAACCGAGCTTTTTAAGTTCATTCTTTGCGAGGAACTCAGCATTACCGCCGAGCATGATATCCGTACCACGACCTGCCATGTTGGTGGAGATGGTTACGGCGCCGAGCTTACCTGCCTGTGCTACTATCTCGGCTTCTTTTTCGTGATATTTTGCGTTGAGGACATTATGCTTGATGCCCGTGCGGTTGAGGAGCTTTGAAAGAAGCTCTGATTTATCTACGGAAACAGTGCCGACGAGGACAGGCTGACCTTTTTCGTGGCATTCTTTTATCTGTGCGATGATAGCATCATATTTGCCCTTTTCGTTCTTGTATACGACGTCATTCTGATCTTTGCGGATCATAGGTCTGTTAGTGGGTATCTCAACAACGTCGAGCTTGTAGATCTCGCGGAATTCTTCTTCTTCCGTAAGAGCCGTACCTGTCATACCGGAAAGCTTATTATAAAGACGGAAGAAGTTCTGGAACGTGATCGTCGCAAGTGTCTGGTTCTCGTTCTGGATCTTTACGCCTTCTTTTGCTTCGATAGCCTGGTGAAGACCTTCGGAGAAGCGTCTGCCGGGCATGATACGACCCGTAAAGCTGTCTACGATAAGTACTTTGCCGTCCATTACAACGTAGTCAACGTCAAGTTTCATAACGCCGTGAGCGTGGAGCGCCTGGTTTACGTAATGGTTGAGGTCAGTGTTCTCGAGGTCGGAGTAGTTTTCAACACCGAAGAATGCTTCCGCTTTGGCTATACCGTGCTTTGTAAGAGTAGCGCGTTTTGCTTTTTCGTCAACGATGTAATCTTCCGTAACATCATCGTAATCGGATTTTGTATCCTTTTCTTTTATCTTGAGCGCGTGGAGCTTGCGAACGAAAGCATCGGCTTTGGAATACATCGCATCGGAAGCGTTGCCCTGACCGGAGATGATAAGAGGAGTTCTCGCTTCATCGATAAGGATGGAGTCCACCTCGTCCACGATGGCAAAGTTATGTCCGCGCTGAACGATCTTGTTTTTGAAGATAGCCATGTTATCTCTAAGATAGTCAAAGCCCATCTCGTTATTTGTACCGTAAGTGATATCGCAGTTGTATGCCGCTTTCTTTTCCTCGGGTGTCTGATCGTGAACGATAAGACCCGTAGTAAGACCGAGGAAGCCGTATACTTTGCCCATCTCTTCGCTGTCTCGGCGAGCAAGGTAATCGTTTACCGTAACTACATGAACGCCTTTGCCGGAAAGAGCGTTGAGGTAAGCCGGCATCGTTGCAACGAGCGTTTTACCTTCACCTGTTTTCATTTCCGCGATTCTGCCCTGATGGAGGATGACACCACCCATTATCTGAACGCGGAAGGGGCGCTTGCCCAATACACGTGTTGCCGCTTCACGTACAACGGCAAATGCTTCGGGCAAAAGATCGTCAAGAGTTTCGCCGTTTGCAAGTCTTGCCTTAAATTCATCGGTGCAAGCGGCAAGCTGTGCATCGCTCATTCTGGAATATTTATCTGCGAGGGCTTCTACCTTGTCAACGATAGGCTCGACTTTTTTTATCTGCTTAGAACTGTATGTTCCGAAAATTTTTTCGATTAAAGACATACTACCTCCGAAATATATAATAAAGATTTAAATTACGCAGTATAATAACTTTTATTATACTATATAATTGCCAATAAAACCACAACAAATTGTAAATAAATATGATTTTTTCTCGTTTTTTTGTAAAAAACTCATTTCTCGTGAGAGGACATTATCTGCGAAAGCTTTTCGCCGTCGCATTTCAAATGTTCAAAATCTCTTTGGCGCATAGCTTCGTAAACGGCTATGGCAACGGTGTTGGAAAGATTGAGCGAGCGGCTGCCCTCTTTCATGGGCATACGCAATGTGCTTTCAAAATGCTCTTCGAGCATATCCTCGGGCAACCCTTTCGTTTCCTTGCCGAAAACGAGGAAAGTGCGCTTTGAATACGAAACTTCGGAATATACATGGCTTGCTTTTTTAGAAAAGAACCACATCTCCTCGTCTTTGTTCTTTTCAAAGAACTCCGCCAAGTTTTCGTAATAATGTATCTCAAGCTCGTTCCAATAATCAAGTCCCGCGCGTTTCATCTTTTTGTCGTCTATCTCAAAGCCCAACGGCTTTACAAGGTGCAATGCCGCCCCTGTAACAGAGCACGTACGTGCAATATTTCCCGTGTTCTGCGGTATCTCGGGTTCAACCAAAACTATATTAAGATCTGCCACTTTAAAATTCTCCGTAAAATTTATATTTATAAAATTTATATTTAATATTAAAATTATACATCATATAACGATAAAAATCAAGTTTTACCAAAGAAAGCATATTTTTTTGCGTTTATTTTTTTGCCGTAACGCAAAAACTTTATTTGCGGATAAAGCAAATAAACGATAAGAAAGGATACGCTGATGGATAAAAGAATAAAAAAGCTGTTTTTGCCGCTTTCGGTGCTGTTCATCCTCTCGCTTTCGATATGCGTATACGGCGCAAACGCCTATAATTGGTATTGTAAACGAGAAAAAGACCATGCGCGCCCTAACGCAGAAGCTTCCATGAACTTCATAACGCAGAACGGCGGCGCTTATATCGGCAAAGACCCCGACGAAAAGGTGATATACCTCACTTTTGACGCAGGATACGAAAACGGAAATATCGCAAAGATACTCGATGTTTTGAAAAAGCACGAGGCAAAGGGCGCTTTCTTCGTGCTCGAAAATATAATCACACGGAACACAGACCTTGTTAAACGCATGGCTGACGAAGGGCACCTTGTCTGCAACCACACCGCAAAGCATAGGGACATGACAAAGATGAGCGAACAGCAGTTCAAAGATGAGCTTCATCGCCTGGAGGATATACTCAAAGAAAAAGCAGGCGTTGAATGTGCAAAATTCTATCGTCCACCCGAGGGCAGGTTCAACGAAGCGAACCTCAAAACAGCGAACGAGATGGGTTATAAAACGGTATTTTGGAGCCTCGCCTATGCGGATTGGGACAACGATAAACAGCCCGAGCCGCAAAAAGCAAAACAGCTTTTGCTCGCAAATACGCACAACGGCGCCGTGATATTGCTCCATCCGACATCAAAGACAAACGCAAATATACTCGACGAACTTTTGACGGAATGGGAAAAAGAGGGCTACCGCTTCGGAACGCTCGATGAACTTTTCAAGGAACAATAAGTCATCGCAAAAGGCGGCAAAATGAAAAAAATAATATTGTTTATCTTGTCTTCTCTCATGATCGCCTTGACCGTTTGCCAAAGCGTTTGCGCTTCTGCGCCGCCGCGAAAGGACGGAGTTATATTTTCGGGCAACACTTCCTGCGGCAAGCGGATAGCGCTCACGTTCGATGACGGACCGCATCCGTCAAAAACAAAAAAGATACTCGATATCCTCGATAAATACGGCGTAAAAGCGACTTTTTTCATCGTCGGCACAAATGCGGAATATTACCCGAATATAGTGGCGCAAGAGGTCGCACGCGGACACGAGGTCGCAAATCATTCGTATTCGCACACGAACCTTTCAAAATGCACTCCCGAGCAGATAAAAAAGGAGATAGAGCTTGCCGACAGAGCCATAGAAAAAGCATCTGGTGTAAGACCTCGGCTCTTTCGTCCGCCGGAGGGCGCATATTCCGAAAACAGTGTAAAGATCGCACGGGAATTTGGCAAAAACACGATAATCTGGACGGTGGATACGATGGATTGGGCAAACAGAACGGCGGATGATATCATCAAAAATATCAAATCTAACGTGCGCTCGGGAAGCATCATATTGTTTCACGATTTCACTTCATCCAAAGCGCACACGATAGAAGCGCTCGAGGTCATAATACCCTATTTGAGATCGCAAGGTTATGAGTTCGTTACCGTGTCGGATTTTCTGCCGATATCGTAACAAGTGCAAAAAGAAAAAATAAAATATCCCTTTTTCGAAAAAGAAAAAGGGATATTTCTCGTCAAAGCGAAAAAATGATCGTTGCAACAGCGCCGAATACTGCGCTCAACACAGCTGTTATCACGGAAGCGAATACCGTGTTCTGCCGCGAGCGTGGCTCTTTTTCTATATCGGAAAGGCGCTTTTCGTGCGCTTCCACATAAGAATTTGTCGATTCGAGCTTTTCCACGAGCCTTGCTATATTTTCGTTTTGGCGATTGATGGCTTCGGTGAGGCTTTCAAGGCGGTCTATGCGGTGAGAATTGCTTTTTCCGCGTTCCTCTGCTTTTATGAGGCGTTCGTTATCGTCCATAAAGCCCCCGAAAAATAATTTTATTTGTCAAAATAATCATCTCCTTCAAAGCTTTTTGCTTTGTTTATACCCTCCGACGATGTTTTCAGATGATATTCAGGAAGCTGATATCGAAAGCCAAACGGCTTTCTGTATATATTTTACCACATTTTTTGATATTTGTAAATAGTTTTTCGAACATTTGTTCTTGAATATTGAAAAGCTCTCGATTTTTGCATCAAGAGCTTTTTTCTTATCTCACTTTGCCAAAACGAATGTTACTTCGTAAGGTGTGGAAGCCATAGCGGAAGCTTTGAGAGAGATAACGATAGCTTTTTCTATCTTACCCTCTGTTGCGTTGCCTTCGCTGTCTGTGAATATGAATTTATCGCCGTCAACTTTATATGTGCCGCTTGCGGATGCGCCGTCATAAGCGGTGCCTCTCATATCAAAGCTTACGCTGTAAGAGAATGTGCCGTCTGCGCCGATTGTTGCAACATATTCGTAAACGACTGTGCCTGCCATAGCGCTTTCTTTTGTATAGCTTGCGTTATATGTACCTGCCGCAACGGATGATTCGTCAATTGCTTCGCCTGCGTAGTCAACGGAGATGCCGCCGACTGTCTCAATGGAGATCGTGGCCTTGCCGTAAGGGAGATCTGATGTCATCGTCAAAGAGCCGTCTTTGTTTACAACAAATGTGCAAGTTCTGTTGTCGCTGTATGTCATCGTGTAGTTGTCGCCCGTGAGCGCATATGTACCGCTGCCTTTTTCCGTGCCTGCTTTATCCGTGATGATGAAACTGCCTGCTTTGTCAAATGTGATGATGTAGTTCCATTCCATCTTGAAATTATCCTGCGCGTAAACAGAAGAACCTGTGTAACTGCCCATTGCGAGCACGCCTTCGTTTACTGCGTCTGCGGAATTCACGGGCGCTGTTGTATCAACTACCGCAGATGTTGTGGAATCCGTGCCTGTTTTGTCGCCGCAACCTGCCGCGCAGATCATCATTCCCAAGATAAGTGTTGTTGCCAAAATACGTTTCATTTTTTCTTCTCCTTAAAATGTTAAATGTTTATTTTTTATATTTTTCCCAAAGAGCATCGAATACTTCTCCGGTTTTAGGTTCAATGGTTCCGTTTTCCCCGCGGAGAAGGTATAAACGTCCTTGAAACGGTCGGTTCCTTTTCTTCGCTTTGGCAACCGACGAAAATAAAGCACATCATCGTCGCCAAGAGCATTGCAATAAATCTTTTCATTGAAAGACCCTCCTAATAAATATTGCTTTCAAATTTTGCAGTTAGTTTCGACTAACCTTGCTTTTTTAATTTAGAGAGCCACCGCTCTCTTCAAAATGTATTTATTTTTCGGAAGTAGTCGCGCTTTCCGTTTTGAATGTTTTAACACCGAAACAAAAATATATTATGTGGAAGAGCCACACGCAACCGAGTATTATGCACGGCACATATATCTGCTTCAAGAACATCATCGTAAATCCGAACGCCATAAGCAAAGTAACGGTTATCATGACCTTTATCTTTGTCTTCCATGTCATACCTTTTCCTTTGACGTAGGTCTCGAGGTTGTTTTTATAAAGCTTTGTGTTTATGAACCAATTATTGAGCTTTTCGGAGCTTTTCGCAAAGCATATCGCCGCGACCATCAAAAACGGAAACGAGGTATAAACGTCCTTGAAACGGTCGGTTCCTTTTCTTCGCTTTGGCAACCGACGAAAATAAAGCACATCATCGTCGCCAAGAGCATTGCAATAAATCTTTTCATTGAAAGACCCTCCTAATAAATATTGCTTTCAAATTTTGCAGTTAGTTTCGACTAACCTTGCTTTTTTAATTTAGAGAGCCACCGCTCTCTTCAAAATGTATTTATTTTTCGGAAGTAGTCGCGCTTTCCGTTTTGAATGTTTTAACACCGAAACAAAAATATATTATGTGGAAGAGCCACACGCAACCGAGTATTATGCACGGCACATATATCTGCTTCAAGAACATCATCGTAAATCCGAACGCCATAAGCAAAGTAACGGTTATCATGACCTTTATCTTTGTCTTCCATGTCATACCTTTTCCTTTGACGTAGGTCTCGAGGTTGTTTTTATAAAGCTTTGTGTTTATGAACCAATTATTGAGCTTTTCGGAGCTTTTCGCAAAGCATATCGCCGCGACCATCAAAAACGGAAACGAGGGCAAGAGCGGAACTACCGCACCGACCGCACCCAAGCCTACGCCGAGGCAACCGACGATCATCAACACTATCTTTTTTATACTCATCTATCTTTCTCCAATCTGCGTTTTTCTTTTTTGCTTTCGACAACATGGCGCACAGCCATAACAGGGTGATACATTATCATGCGCGGACCCGAAAAACGCATTACTTCTTTTATCTTTGCGCGCATATCGGGCTTATAGCAATGCACTCTGCAATTTGAGCAGAATGTCTTTGTCTCCATAAAGGGGCATCTGTCGCTTCTCGCCGTCGCATAATCCAAAAGAGCCAGGCATTCGGGACAAAGCTTTTCCTTTGTCCCATGGTTCTTCCTGCAATAAAGGCGGATCATATGCGAAACGGTGTCCTTTTCACGCTGTCTTTTGCTCTCCGTCTTATTTTTGCTCATATATCCTGCCCTTCTCTATCTTGTACACTCTGTCTGCCACAGCCATGGTGGATTCGCGATGAGAAACAAGGATTATGCTCTTGTTCTTTTTCTGCTCTTTGAGCGCTTTAAGGATGATGCCCTCGTTGATGCTGTCAACATTGCTCGTCGGCTCATCGAGAAGTATAAGGTCGCTTCCGCGCAAGAACGCTCTTGCAAGTCCGAGTCTCTGCTTTTCGCCTGCGGAAAGGTTATCGCCGAGTGCGCCGACTCTCGTCTTATATCCGTCGGCAAGCGTTACGATAAAATCATGGACAGAAGCCATACGGCAAGCATTTTCTATCTCCTCTTGCGAAGCATGGGGATTTGCTATGCGGAGGTTATCTTCTATCGTTTCGTCAAAGAGATATGTTACCTGGCTTACCATCGTAACATTATCAAGAAGACTTGCTTCGTCTATCTCGTCAATGTCGGTTCCGTTGTAAGCTATGGTTCCCTCGTTCTTCTGCCAAAAACGAAGCAAGAGCTTCAAAAGCGTCGATTTACCGCAACCGCTTTCGCCGACGATACCGACTATCTCGCCCTTTTTGGCATCGAGGCAGATATCAGAGAGCACCTTTTGCTCATCATTATATGAGAACGAAAGGTCTTTGACCTCAAGCTCGTCGAATTTAAAGCTTTTTCCGTTTTTAACGGATTCAACGGCAGGCTCCTCCGAAAGAAGATTGAGCACTCTATCGCCGCTTGCGAATGTCTGCGTAAGATTGCCGGGGAGCGCCGAGATGGCGATAACGGGACCGAAAGAGCCGAACACTGCAACAACGCCTATTATCATCCTGCCGATAGAGAGCATATCATTCGTTACGAGCAACACACCTATTGCAAGCGTTGCAAATATCACGAGCGATACGGTAAGCTCCGTTGTGGCGGCGGCTTTTGTCGTGTCATTCTTCATCTTTTTCGTTTCGGCAAGGAGGAGATCGGAGCGGCGGTTTACCTCCGCTTTGCGGCTCTCGCCGCCGTTGTTGATGACGATATCCTTTATACCCTTGATACTGTCAAGGAAATATGCGTTAAAATTTGCAAATTCCGCGCGATATCTTACACCGGAAGCTTTAAGTTTGCTTGATGACACGAGTGGAGCGACCACACCGACGAGGATATATCCCACGAGCGCCGCGAGTGCCAAAAACCAATGGGATATCACACCTACGAATATGAACACCGCCAAGGATACGATAACGGCGATGCATATCGGGGAGATAGTGTGAGCATAGAATACTTCGAGCGTTTCTATGTCGGAGGTTATCATAGCGATTATAGCGCCTTTTTTCTTGCTTTCAAGCTTTGCGGGGCAAAGTTTGCGGAGCGCACCGAATATCTTATCTCGCAACACGGCGAGTAAACGGAACGCTATATAGTGGTTTCCGTACTGCTCAAAATAGCGGAGCACTCCTCGCAAAACACCGCAACCAACGGCAAGCGCCACTATCACGCCGTAAGAAAGCGCTATCGTTTCACCGAGTGCCTTTGCAATGCCTATCGCACCGAAAAGCGTAACGCCCATGGCGCAAACGAAACCGAGCGAACCGTTCACAACGGCAAGCATCATTATATAAGCTAGACTGCCCAAAAGCATTATGAGGCTAGCCATTATCTTGGCGCCGCTTCTGCGGACTTTTTTGTTATCCATTGATGCTCACCTCCATATATCCTTTTTCGAGCTGTTTCTGCGCCGTGTAGAGTGCGGCATATCCGCCGTTTCTCTGCATGAGGTCTTCGTGAGAACCTCTCTCTTTTATCTCGCCCGCTTCCATGTAATATATCAAGTCGGATCCGACTATATTTTCAAGTCTGTGCGAGATGACGATAACATTTTTCGTCTTTGAGAGCGCTTTTATGTTTTTGATGATTATCGCTTCGCTCTCTATATCGATGTTGCTCGTCGCTTCGTCGAAGATGTATATATCTTTGTTTGCAACAAGATTCACCGCAAGTGCAAGTCTTTGCTTCTGACCGCCCGAGATATTATTTGCGTCCTCGCTTATCTCCTTGTCTAGTCCGCCGTTATCAATGATAAAGCGATCCAGGTTTACTTTTTTGAGCGAATCGAATATCTCTTCGTCCGTAACATTGCTCTTTGCGAGCTTGAAGTTTTCACGGACAGTCGTGTTGAAGATATATGTATTGTAGCTTACAACGGAAAGCTTTGAATAATAAGCTTCTCTCGAAAGAGAGGAAAGCTTATTTCCGCCGACGGTTATGTTACCGCTCTTGGGCACAACTGCGCCGAAGAGAAGGTTTACTATCGTGGATTTGCCGCAACCGCTCTCGCCGACGATGGCGGTCATGCCGTTTTTGGAGAACTCTGCGCTGACGTTTTTGAGCACATCACGCTCGCCGTCATAAGAAAATGTTATGTTTTCCAGTTTGAGTGTTGCATCTTCCGCTTCTTCGCTTCCCCAAACAGGATCGGGCTGATTCAAAAGCGAAAGTATCTTTTTGCCTGCACTTGCGCCGTTCATCGCAACATGGAAAGCGGAACCGAACGCGCGAAGCGGCAAGAAGAAATCTACCGCAACAAGTATCAAAAAGAGAGCCGCTGTCGGTGAAAGTCCTCTGTTCACAACACCCGTAACCGCAACGGCTATGCCGATGCCTGCGCCGCCGTAAGCGACCATATCCATTATCGTTGTGCTTGCCAGCTGCATAACGAGCACTTTCATCGTTATCTTGCGGAAATCTTCCGCATTTTTATTCATCTTTTTGTGCCGGGAATCGTCCGCACGGAATATTTTAAGTTCGCGCAGACCCTGAACACTGTCGAGGAAGCTGTCGCCCATGAAAGTATATTTGCCCCAATATTTTGCAAATATCTTTTTCGCATATTTCGATACGGCAATTATCGACACGGGAATGAGCGGCACACAACAGAGCAATACTGCTGCCACGCGCCAATCTATACCGACGGTTACGCAAAATAGTATCATCGGCGCGAGCATGGCATAGAAAAACTGCGGAATATACGAGGAATAGTAAAGGTCGAGCTGTTCTATACCCTCCATGGTAACCTGAGTAAGACCCGCTATGCTCATGCCGTCGGTGCTTCTGACACCGAGCTTTACGATCTTTTCATATGTCTTTTCGCGAAGATCCTTCTTCGCTTTTCTGCCGAGCATATCTTTCAGATCGCCTGTTATCCTGCTTGCCGCGTATCTTACAGCGATACCGATGACGGCGCAAACGACAGCTGCAAAATATTTTTCAACAGCCGCTTTTTGCGTGAGCAAAAATATCGTTTGGCATATGCCTGCCGTTATCAAAAGATTTGAAAGCAAGCCCACGACCATGGAAGCGACCGTGTAAAAGATATACTTTTTGTTCTTGCCCAAAAGCTTTAAAAGCTCTTTATCTATCATTAGACTTTTCTCCTTTTGTTTTTCGTTAGCAACAGCTAACCGTATAACTTAAAAATATGTTAGCAACGGCTAACTCTTGCATAAAAAATAATATAAGGCAAGATGTTTTTCGAAAGCCTTATATCCATACAAGAAAGTTAGTCATGACTAACTTTGCAACGGTAGGAGTATATCATATTTTTTCGAGTTTGTCAATATCCTTTTGAAATAAAGAAAAAGCGACGATAAACGCCGCTTTTTTAAACTTATTGTTCTTTCTTTTTGAGTAAGGGCAAAAGGTCAAATACGCTTTTCGCAGGAATTATCTCCACGCCCTCGGGTATGTGCGTTGCTTTCGTTACCGCGCGATACGGCACAACTATCTTGCGAAAACCGAGGCGAGCGCTCTCTTTTATCCTGTCCTCCGCACGCATAACGGCGCGACATTCGCCCGAAAGACCAAGCTCACCGAAGCAGAGCAGATCGTCCGGTATCTCTATATCACGCATCGATGATATGAGCGCAAGAGCCATGCCTATATCGCTTGCGGTCTCGTCTATTCTGATACCACCGATGACATTGAGGTAAACGTCATTAGTCGAATAGCGCAATCCGAGCCTCTTTTCAAGCACGGCAAGGATGAGCGCAACACGGTTGAAATCTATACCGGTGGACATTCGGCGCGGCGCAGGATACACCGTCGGAGTGCAGAGCGCCTGTATTTCCGCTATGATGGGGCGAGTACCCTCTATGACACACACGGCGCAGTTGCCCGATGTCTTCTGCGGTCTGTCTGCCAATAGCATTTCCGAAGGGTTGCACACCTCGGAAAGACCCCTGTCCGTCATCTCGAAAACGCCTATCTCATTAGTGGAACCGAAACGGTTCTTGATAGCTCTTATTATGCGGAAGTTCTGTCTGCGTTCGCCCTCAAAATAGAGCACGGTATCGACCATATGCTCCAATATCTTAGGTCCTGCGATGGTACCCTCTTTGTTTACATGACCGACAAGGAGCACGCTCGTGCCGTCCGTCTTGGCTTTGTTTATGAACATGGAAGCACATTCGCGTATCTGCGTAACGCTTCCGGGGACGCTTGCGCTCTCCACATGGTACATCGTTTGGATAGAGTCAACGATTATTATATCAGGCGCAAGTTTTTCCGATTTGGAGATGACCTTTTGTGCGTTCGTCTCCACAAGGACATAGATGCGCTCGCCCTTTACGCCCAAACGCTTTGCACGCATGGAAAGCTGCGCGGCAGATTCTTCGCCCGTAACATAAAGCACCGTTTTCGTTTTCGAAAGCGAAGCGCATATCTGCATCAAGAGCGTAGATTTACCTATACCCGGCTCACCGGAAAGGAGCACTACGCTTCCCTCTACCAAGCCGCCTCCGAGCACACGGTCAAATTCCTGCATACCCGTGTCCGAGCGGATATATTCGGGCAGATCGTCCCAAGAGAGCTTTTGCACCTCGGAGTCATCGTCGTTTCTCACGAGTATGGAGCGGCGAGGGCTTTCTTTTTTGGAGGCAGTTGTCTCCTCCTCGAAAGTTTCCTCCGTAAACGTGTTCCAACTTCCGCAAGTTGGGCATTTACCAAGCCATTTGGGGCTTTGGTAATCACATTCGGTACAAACATAAACTTTTTTCTGCTTCATTATTTCAACATCCTTACTTTTTCGAAAAATTATTGCGTCTGCGAAGCGATGACGTCAAGCACCGCGCAGGAGATGACCGCCGCCAACTTTTCTTGGTATGCTTCATCCTGCAAGAGCGATGCTTCCGCTTTGTTCGAAAGAAATCCGCATTCCACAAGCACAGCAGGCACTTTTATATTATTCAAAATATATATCGCAGAATCCGCCGCCTTTGTCAAGCGAGCATTGTCGCTTTGCAGTGTAGCGACTGTCTTTTCCTGTATCGCATCGGCGAAAAGCTTGCTGTCGCTGTTGTTTTTGGAATAATACACTTGCAGACCGCTGTATTTCTCCACAGGGAATTTATTCATATGGATACTCACAAAAACGCATTTTTCGTAAGCATCCGCGGCGTGCAATCTCGCATTTAAGTCATCCTGCTTTTTGTGCTTGGAGCTTTCGTCCGCGAGCATAACGTCGGATTCGCGCGTCATAACGATATTCACATTTGCCAAGCGGAGTATACGCTCCACCTTTTTTGCCACGGAAAGGTTCAGATGCTTTTCCAAAACGCCGTCTTCCGTCATAGCTCCTCCGTCAAGTCCGCCGTGCCCCGCATCTATTATGATGGTCATTCGCTCGTCGGGCGCGGCAAAAACATCTTTTTCGCCGCCTTTACCGATGTCGTTCACACGTTCACCTATAACATATGTTACCGAAACGAGCACAAGGCATACCGTGGAAAATACGACAAAAAACGACATCTGCCGCCAAAAATAATTTTTTATCTTTTTCAAAACCATTCACCGCCGAAATTATATTTTATGCACAAATATATTCGGCGGTGAGCAAAATTATGAAATTTTTTAGTCAGATAAGTTCGTCATCGTCATCATCGGACTCATGACGTTTGCTTTTCTTTTCCTCTTTGAGTTTCTTTTTGTTTTCTTTTGCATATCTGCGTTTCTCCTCATCTTCGGGAGTGTCAGCGGCAGGAGCAAGGTAGATGTCCTTTGTGCCGAGTATATAGCATATACCGCAGGACATTACCGTAAAGAACGGAATGAACATAAAGAGGTAAGGTCCTTTTTGAAAGAACACTTCCTTCACGCCCATGAACATTCCCTCCCAAAGTGTTGCGATGAATGAGAAGATAGCGCAAGGAGCTACCGCCCATTCATAACCTTTGAGGAACCAGAAAACGACATAGAGGGCGCATATGATAAAATCGGGGATGGCTGTGATAAGACCGATGATAAAGCCTTTTGCAGGTGTCGCCTTTGCGCGGCCGCCGACAACGCGGATATTATCCTTCGAGCCTATCTCCCATACCTTATAATATATCATATAAAAATAAAATACGACGGAAATTATACCGAAAGCGCCCGCAAGCACCGTGTGAAGAACACTTTCCCCTACTTTGTTCAAGGGAAGCCAAGTCATAAGACCGAACATCGATATTACAACATGGACAACGAGCAATTTTACGATAAGATAACCGTTCTCGCCAAAAAACTTTTTGATTTTTTCCATAAAGCAACTCCGTTATCAGATTATTATGTTTATTATTTTAACCTTAAACTGCATTAAATGCAAGCGAATAACGGAAAATAATATATTTCGTTAAAAAAAGTTTACATTTTGCAAAAAAGGTAGTATAATATTTTGTATAATTCACAGAAGAAACGGTGTTGATAAAGCATGGAAGAAAAAACCTCTAACCGAAACGACAAGTCCCCTCTTGTCGAACGTTTTTTACGATATAAGCTGGTCATCCAGGGCAGATCGAAAAAGACAGTTGACGAATACGCGCTCGATCTGCGTACATTTTTCAGATATATGATAGCCGTGCGAAGCGGCATACCCACGGAGGGCGAAGAATTTGACAACATCTCCATCGCCTGTGTTGACGAAGAATTTGTAAAGAGCATCAAGACCATCGACGTGCTCGAATTTATGTCTTTCGTCGCAAGCACAAGAGATAACGCAGCTTCCGCGCGTTCGCGTAAGCTCTCCACGCTTCGTATGTTTTTCAAATATCTGACGGCAAACGAACGAATAATGGAAGTAAACCCCGTGGCGGATATCGAATCCCCAAAGCAGAAAAAATCCCTGCCGAAATACCTCACGGTCGAAGAAAGCAAGGACCTTTTGCACAGTGTGCTTGCGGACGAAGAAAACAAGAACAAAGAGAGAGATTTCTGCATACTCACTTTGTTTTTGAACTGTGGCTTGCGTCTTTCGGAGCTTGTCGGCATAAACTTGCCGAATATAGACAGGGAGCTTCGCTCCGTCCGCATCGTCGGTAAAGGCAGTAAAGAAAGGATAATCTACCTCAACGATGCCTGCAAGAGCGCACTTGCGACATATCTTGAAGTCCGTGCGAAAAATTCCGAAAACATCAAGGACAGCGATAAGCAAGCACTCTTTATCTCTCGCCTCGGCAAAAGGATAAGCAATAAAACGGTGCAGTGGCTCGTTTACAAGTACCTCGAGGAAGCAGGTCTTGAATATAAGCATTTCTCAACGCATAAGCTCCGCCATACGGCGGCTACTCTCATGTATCAGGAGGGCGGTGTTGACGTTTTGGCACTCCAGGATATATTGGGTCATGCACAGCTCAATACCACGCAGATATACACACATATCAACAACAAAAAGCTTCAGGAAGCGGTCGAAAGCCATCCTTTGGCTAACATCATGGAAGAAGACGTAAAATAAAACAACTAAAGGAATAAACACAACATGAACAACGATAAAATGCATTGGACAGCCGTTTGGGGCAACGCGATATCCATCGCCGAAAACAGACCCGAAGGCTACGCAAAAAATATAACTCTCCGCTACCCCATCTACGTGCCGTTCGGCGGCGACGCCATCCGCTTCACATTCGACAATTACTGCGGCACGGAACCCATAACGATAGAAAAAACAACGATTCGCGTAGGCTGCGTATTCCATACGGTAACATTCGAAAACAACGAGCGAGTTACTATCGAAAATGGCAAAAACGCCGTTTGCGATCCTGTTTTCTGCGACATCGCACCCAACAGCACGGTCGAAATAAGCTTCTATCTCAAAGACTTTACGCAGATGCGTTCCGCAGTAGCGACACAGGGCCCGCTCTCCAAGGGAGATTATGCTTTGGGCGACCTTGTAAATGCGGACGTTTTCCCGAAAGAAATAACAAAAGCCGTTTCTTGTTGCTACTTTTTGAGCAATGTTTCAGTTCACACAGAAGAAAAGAACCGTGCTGTCGTTTGCTATGGCGACTCCATCACGGCTCAGAGTTTTCCCGAAGAGCTTGCTCTCTATTGCAAAGACAACGGCATAGACGATGTTGCCATCGTCCGCAAAGCAGTAAGCGGCTCTCGCATTTTGAGAGAATACACTTGCATCTCATATGAATCCTACGGTCTTTGCGGCGAAAAACGCTTCTCTCACGAAGTACCTGCGGACGGCGCAGATACTGTTTTCATTTTGCACGGCATCAACGATATGATCCACCCTGTCGGAACGGATGTGAACCCTTTCCGTCCCATGAGCGACCTTCCCACGGCAGAAGAACTTATCGATGGATTGAAAGAGTACATCGCAAAAGCGCGCTCTTTCGGCTATAAAGTTTATGTCGGAACACTTTTGCCCATCAAAGGCTGGCGCACTTACGCTCCTTTCCGCAACGAGATAAGAAACGCATATAACGCGTGGATACGCTCCACGGACCTTATCGACGGTTATGTCGATCTCGATGCCGCTTTGTGCGACCCCGATGACAAAGATGCTCTCCTCCCGGCATACGACAGCGGAGACCACTTGCACCCGAGCAGCGAGGGCGCACGCGCCATGGCTCGTGAAACGGCAAAAGTATTGTTTGGCAGATAAGCTTCGTAAATGCTTATTTTTTCAAATATTCTTGACACAAACCGAGCGCCTATGTTAATATTATAATTAACTATAAATTTCTTGATTTATACGATACTCAAACTAATTTTATATACAAAGGAGACAAAAACATGAAGGTCGTACTTCTTGCTGACGTAAAAAGTCAGGGTAAAAAAGGTCAGGTCATCGACGTATCCGAAGGATATGCGAAAAACTTCCTCTTCCCCAAAAAGCTTGCCGTTGCCGCAAACAATCAGATACTCACTGAGATAAAGGGCAAAGAGGAATCCAGACTTCACAATATCGAGCTTGAAAAAGCCGCAGCAAAGGAAACTGCACAGAAGCTTTCCGATATCACTGTTAAGATAACATCCAAAGCAGGCACGGACGGCAGAACATACGGTTCCGTTACTGCAAAAGATGTTGCCGAAGCTCTCGAAGCACAGCACAAGATCAAGGTAGACCGCCGCAAGATCACTCTTAACGAGCCTATCAAAACATTCGGCACATACATTCTCGATGTTAAGCTCTACGCGGATATTTCCGGTAAGATAACCGTTTCCGTTTCCGAAGCTTAACAGATTCCCCCTCACAAACGCTGTAATATTTATTAAATAAGGAGGTACAAAGCTTTGAAGGATACCGAAAAAAATATGCCGTTTGCGCTTGAAGCGGAGCAATCCGTGCTGGGTTCTATCCTCATAGACCCCGAAGCATTTACCGATATAACGGAGATAATAAGCGCAGAGGATTTTTATCTTTCGGAACACGCGGAGATATTCTCCGCCATGCGCGATCTTTTCTCGGAAAACAGAGAGATTGACCTTGTAACTCTCATAGATATGCTTGTAAAGCGCGGCGTTTATAACGAGGAAGAAAGCAAAAAATATATTAAGGTCATCGCACAGATAGTTCCGAGCGCGGCGAACGTGCGCGATTACGCGCGCATCGTCAAAGACAAGAGCCTTTTGCGCTCGCTCATCAAAGCATCGGACGAGATACGCGACGATGCTTACTCCGAACAGGGCGATATACAGCAGCTCCTTGACAGTGCGGAGCAAAAGATATACAATGTTTCTCACGGAAACGAAACAAATTCTTTTGTTACCCTCGGAGATGCGATCCGCCAAACATATGCGAGACTTGACCTTATAAACAAAAACAAAAAAGCTGCTATGGGTACCCCCACGGGGTTCGAAGGGCTCGACAAGACTATCGTCGGCATGGGCCCCGGCGACCTTGTAATATTGGGTGCACGACCCGGTATGGGTAAAACGAGCTTTGCGCTCAACATCGCGGCAAACGTCGCAAAGAGTGAAAACAAGACCGTCTGTGTTTTCTCGCTTGAAATGTCGGCAGAACAGCTTGCTACTCGTGTGCTTTCAAGCGAAGCCATGGTAAACAGCTATTCACTTCGTTCGGGCAGTTTGCAGAACGAGGATTGGGCAAAACTTGCGGGAGCGGCAGCTCGCCTTTCCAAATGCGACGTACTTATCGATGACACGAGCGGCATAACCGTTACGGGTATGAAAGCGAAGCTTCGCAGGGTCAAAAACCTCGGGCTTATAGTCGTTGACTATCTTCAGCTCATGAAGGGCGAAACAAAGACGGACAACCGTGTGCAAGAAGTTACGGAGATATCACGAGGACTCAAACTCATGGCGAAAGACTTCGGCGTTCCCTGCATCTGCGCGGCGCAGCTTTCCCGCGGACCTGCAAAAGAATCTCGCCGACCTGCACTTTCCGACCTTCGTGAATCAGGCTCTATCGAGCAGGACGCCGACCTTGTTATGTTCCTGCACAGCGAAAGCTATTATGACCCGACGGACCCTGAAAAGAAAGGCAAAGCAGAATGTATCATCGCCAAGAACCGTCATGGTGAGGTAAAGACCATACCGCTTCGTTGGATAGGCGAATACACGAAATTCCTTACGGTAGATGCGGAGCATGAAGAATGAGTTTTTCCGAAACAGTTATTCAGAAGGCTCGAGAAGCCGTTAAAAAATACTCTCTCATTTCGGATGACGACAAAGTTCTTGTCGGTTTTTCGGGAGGAGCAGACTCCACAGTGTTGCTTTCGGTGATGCATGAGCTTATCGGAGACAGGGTCTGCGCTTTTCACGTAAACCATATGCTACGCGGAGCTGATGCCGATGCTGACGAGCTTTTCTGCCGCCGCTTCTGCGAAATCAGGGGTATACCGTTCAACTCGGTGCATATAGATATAATGGCTCTTTCAGGCGGTTCCGGCGTGGAAGAAACGGCGCGAAACGAGCGCTATTCTGCGTTGACCGCCGAATGTGAACGCATCGGTGCGAAAAAGATCGCTTTGGCACATACTGCGTCGGATAATATCGAGACGATGATATTCAATCTGGCGCGCGGCGCTTCCCTTTCGGGTATGCGCGGTATACCGCCGAAAAGACCACAGCAGAACGTGGAAGTCATCCGTCCGCTCATCCTCTGCACGCGCGAGGAGATAGAGGGCTATTGCCGCGAGCATGAACTTTCTTTTTGCACCGACAAAACGAACAGCGACACGAACTACACGCGAAACTTCATCCGCCACAAGATAGTTCCCCTTATGAAGGAGATAAATCCCAACGCGGAAGCAAGAGCTATCTCCGCAGGCGACAGCCTTTCGCGTGATGCGGATTTCATAGCGCTTTCCGTCGAAATCTTTGTAAAAGCAAATGTTTTCGAAAATTCCTGCGCCGTGTCCGCGCTTCTCGGATCGCACCCTGCTGTGCGTTCGCGCGTGATAGCGAATATGTACGGCGGCGTTTGCAGTGAAAAGCTCGAAGCTCGCCATTTTGAGGAGATAGACATTTTCATTCGCAACAACAAAAACGGCGCGCGCATCGTGTTGCCGTGCAAGATAATCGCTCTTTTGCGCGATAACAAGCTCGTTTTTCTGAGCGAGGACGAGTACAAAAAACAGACAACAAAAGAAAAACTTTTCGTAAGCGTTAAAGAAGGCTTTTCCGATCTCGGCAATTTCGCCGTTCTGCTCTGCAAAAAAGGCGAAGAAAAAAGCTTCCTTTCGAACATGGAAAAAGCGCCGTCGTTCACGGCAAAAACGCTTCTTCCCGTCGATACGGCAAGCGAACTTATCGTCAGAACGCGTGAAAGCGGCGAAAAATACGTTTTCGGCGGCATGACAAGAACACTCAAAAAATTGCTCTCGGGCGAGAGCGAAAGGGTCAAAGCGGAACGACCTGTTTTCTGTGACAAAAACGGGATAATATGGTTGCCTCCGTTCCGCATACGCGACGATATTTATAAAAAAGCAGACCTTTCAGCTTACACATTGTATTATTTTGAATATTAAAATTCAGAAAGAGGTTTATTATGAACACAAACATGAATAACGATGTTGAATCCGTTCTCCTTACAACTGAACAGATAGACAATATCACGTTAAGACTCGGCTCTAAAATTTCGGAAGATTACAAAAATTCCAAAAAGCTCGTTCTTCTTTGCATACTCAAAGGCTCGGTAGTGTTCTATGCCGACCTTATGCGTAAGATAGACATTCCCTGTGCTCTCGAATTTATGCGCGTATCCTCCTACAAAGGCACGGAAACAACGCATCAGATGACAGTATTGCTCGATATCGAGGACAAACACATCGCAGGAAACGATGTTATCATCGTTGAAGATATCATCGACAGCGGCAACACTCTTTCCCACCTCAAAAACTACATCGAATCCAAGGGCGCTCACAGCGTTGCTACCTGCACGCTTCTCGACAAGCCCTCTCGCCGCGAAGTAAACCTTACACCCGACTATGTCGGCATCGAGATCCCCGATGAATTTGTTATCGGCTACGGTCTTGACTATAATGAAACATATCGTAACCTTCCCTATATCGGCATCCTTAAAAGAGAAGTTTACGAAAAATAACACTTGATTGGAGCAAAGAATGAAATCACACCTCAAAAGTATCATAACGTATACTTTGGTCTTATGCATCGTAATTTTCGGCGCTTCCGTGCTTTTGCAGAACATGAACCAAGCCGAAAAGCTTACGTACAGCCAGATAATCGATCTTTTCTATGACGATCAGATCAAAGAATTCAGCATAAGCTCACGTAACGTTTTGGAATACACGACCGTAGACGGAAAAACAAGCTCTCGCACCTTGCGTGATATTGGACTTTTCCTTTACGATATTGAAGATTATCTTGTCGCTCACAGAGAGGGTCAGATAAAAAATCTTACCACATACGATATAAAAGAGCCTGCAAAAAATACTTGGCTTATATCTTTCTTGCCTTATATTATCGTTATCGTTGTAATGATAGTATTTTGGTTTGTACTTATGAAAAAATCAGGCGGTATGGGCGGCGGTATGCCCAACTTCGGCAAATCCCGCG